>JAIELC010000139.1 GCA_019753375.1 Sphingomonas sp. | reverse complement strand
GCAAATTATTTCTGTTCAATGACAGTCGGGCCGCTTCTGAAAATCCGTCAGATTACGGTTTTTGTGCGTTGCAAAAAGGCATCACCCGGCGGCGCTGACGATGGCTTTCCAGCCTGCTTCGTCGATCACCCTAACGCCCAGATCTTGCGCCTTTTTCAGCTTCGATCCGGCGCCAGGACCGGCCACGAGCAAATCGGTCCTGGCCGATATTGATCCGGACACTTTCGCGCCCAAAGCTTCGGCCTGTGCCTTGGCTTCGTCACGGCTTAGAGACTCGAGCGAACCGGTGAAGACAATGGTCAGGCCGCTGACGTCGGATGCACGGACGTTGGACACATAGGGACTCGGTTGCACCTGACCCAGCAGGTCAACCCAGGCCGTTTGGTTGTGCGCCTCGGCAAAAAACGCAACGAGCGCCTGCGCGACGATCGGGCCGATGCCATCAACGGCAATCAGCTCGGCCAGCGCCGCAGGATCATCATGCGCCCGCGTTGCGACATTGGCGACCGCCTGAACGGTGCCAAATGCCTTGACCAGATCACGCGCCGTTACCGCGCCGGCATGGCGGATGCCCAGCCCGAACAGGAAACGCGCGGGATCGGGGGTGCGCCGCGCCTCGATGCTCGCCAGCAGATTGTCGACCGACTTTTCCTTCCACCCGTCGCGGGTCAGCAATCCATCGCGGTGCTGGTGCAGGCGAAAAATGTCGGCGGGGCTGTGCAGCCAGCCAAGATCGAAAAATTCCAGGATGGTTTTCTCGCCCAGCCCGTCGATATCGAGCGCGGCGCGGCTGACAAAATGCTTCAGCCGTTCGACCCGCTGGGCGGGGCAGATCAGCCCGCCGGTGCAGCGGATATCGACTTCGCCCGCTTCGCGCACCGCGTCCGACTGGCATTCGGGGCAAAGATTGGGGAACATCCAGGGGTCGCGCGGTTCGTCGCGTGTGAGGTTTTCGACAATCTGCGGGATAACATCGCCCGCGCGCTGCAGGACGACCCGGTCCCCCGGGCGCACCCCCAGCCGGGCAATCTCATCGGCATTGTGGAGCGTCGCATTGGTAACGACGACGCCGCCGACCGTCACCGGCTCCAGCCTTGCAACCGGCGTCAGCTTGCCGGTGCGACCGACCTGAATGTCGATCGCCCGCAGCGTGGTTTGTGCCTGTTGCGCCGGGAACTTATGCGCAAGCCCCCAGCGCGGGGCGCGGCCGACAAAACCCAGCCGGAGTTGCCAGTCGATGCGGTCAACCTTGTACACCACCCCGTCAATATCGAAGGGCAAATCGGCCCGCACCGTTTCTATCGCGCGATAGGTCTCCAGTGCCTGATCCGGCGTGCCGCCGGGCTGGAACTGGTCGGTAACGGGGAAACCCCAGGTTCTGATTGCCGCGATCACGTCGCTTTGCGTTTCGCCCGGCAGCGCGCTTGCCTCTCCCCAACCCCAGGCAAAGAAACGCAACGGTCGGCTGGCGGTGACGCCGGGGTCTTTCTGGCGCAGCGACCCGGCCGCCGCGTTGCGCGGATTGGCGAATTGGCGCGCCTTGTCGGGATCGTCGGCCTCGGCCAACAGCCGTGCATTCAGATCGGCAAACGCGCCCTTGTCCATATAAACTTCGCCGCGCACCTCGAAAATATCGGGCGCGCCGTCGGGCAGCGTGGCGGGAATGTCGGCGATGGTCCGGACATTGGCGGTCACATCTTCGCCGACCTGCCCGTCGCCGCGGGTCAGCGCCTGGACGAGCCGGCGCCGTTCATAGCGGATCGAACAGGACAGCCCGTCAATCTTGGGCTCGGCGGTCAGCGCGACGGGGGCATCCCCGGGCAGGGACAGGAAACGGCGGATGCGCCCGACGAAATCGGCCACTTCCTCGTCGCTGAACGCATTGTCGAGGCTGAACATCGGCCGCGCATGCGTGACCTTGGCAAGATGACCTGCGGGCGCGGCACCCACCGCTTTGCTGGGCGAATCGACGCGGACAAGGTGCGGAAACGCGGCTTCAATCGCCTGATTGCGGCGGACCAGCGCATCATAATCGGCGTCCGAAATTTCGGGCGCGTCGTCGGTGTGATAAAGCCGATTATGATGCGCAATTTCGGCGGCAAGCCGCGCGAGTTCGGCGGTTGCTTCGGTATCGGTGAGGGGAAGCGGCGGCATCGCCCTTGGCTACCGACCGCGCGCGCGGTGATCAAGCGATGTGTCTGCAAGCCGGTCGGGGCAGCGGGCCGGAGTTGGGATGGCAAGCGAAAAAGGAGAGTTACAACCAGAAGGCTGGCTCAACCGCCATTGGCCGACCGTCAGGCACGTTGACAGCCTTTGTGCTTATCCTTGATACATTGGCCGAGAAGGCAGTTCGGCCCCTAGGCTCGTCGAGGCGCGAGCTCTGTCGGAGACGTCCCATGAAATTGCTGATTCCGCGCGGCATGGTCATCCTGATCCTCATGACAATGGCCGCGTCTCCCGTGGTGGCCGATCCCGTTGTTGCCGAACAGCCGTCGGCGGGGTTACCGCGTTCAAAAGACGTGCCAACCAAGGTCGAGTATTACTACAGGGTGAAATGGGGATCGCTGAAGCATTTCATCAGCTTATATGAGAAGAACCATCACCCCTTGCTGGAGGAAATGCGCAAGGCCGGCTTCATCCTGCATATGAAAACCGAGTTTCCCTATACTCATCTTGCGGGTGGACCGCGCTGGGACATGCGGGTGACGATTACTTATCGGGATGCTGCAGCTGCGATCAACGATCCTGCGTGGGAGAAAGCTTGGGCGGATTCAAAGGCGCGGTTATATAAGGATGGTGATGCGCTGAATGCCGAGGAGACGATGAGATTCTCGTTGCTTGATGAGCATTGGGATATTGTCGTTTCCGACTTTCCGGAATGATGACTCGGTAACTTGCATCGCTCTTGGCCGCCAACCTCGAAAGGCTGACGGCCAATCACGGGCGACTGCTGAACGTTCAGGCGTAGGTAACGCGCAAGGATTGTTTGCGGCGGTGGCGCAGGCCGAAACCGATCATCCCGAACCCTGCGATCATCATCGCCCAAGTCGCCGGTTCAGGCACGGCGCTGATCGCTCTGTCACTGATCGTTACGCGGTAGGTCAGCGGCTGGACAGGATCGCCGCCGTTTCGCGGCGTCGACGACAGGTCGAACGTGCCGAGCGTGAACACGGGTGCCGTCGTCGGTCCCGTGAATAATTGGGTGCCGAACAGGCGAAACTGCTGTTGCCCCGCCGGCTCGCGATCGAGACGCAGCAGCGCCACGCCACCCTGATCCAGCGTGGTAAAAAAGGTCGGGCCGTCGAACGGGCCGTTTTCGATGAATTCCGTCGTGCCGTTCGGACGGGTGTAGGTGAATGGCGTCGCGTTAAACCGTGCGGACGTACTCGTCGTCGGATTGGGAGTCGCCGAATCGGGGATTGAGAAGCTGAAGCTGTAACCCGGGCTGGTACCCGGCAGACTGACGATCGTGAAAAACGTTGTCGCAGACGCGGGCATCGCAGCCAACAAGAGGCCGCCCGATAGAATAGCGCGAGCAAGTAAAAAACGCATAAGCCACTCCGATTGGTTAACTATAATCAACGCTGGAGCGATACGACGTCGATGCGACGGTTCCGAGACATTCGCGGGGCCCTGGACGATTTTTTCGCCGCCGCTGTCCAAAACTTTATTGAGCGTCCGTTTTTGGACTCTTATTGGCGCCGAAAGAATGTCTGACTTTGGGGAAAGTCCAACCCTTCCCGCATCCCCGCGATCAAACCACTTCCAGCAACCGCTCCGCTTGCGCTCTGGCTTCATCCGTTACGGTCGCGCCCGACAGCATGCGGGCAATTTCCTCGCGGCGTTCGGCGTCGTTCAAGATGCCGACGCCGGTGCGGGTGACGGTGCCGTCGTTCGATTTGGCGATGAAGAAATGGTGGCTGCCGCGGGCGGCGACTTGCGGGCTGTGCGTCACGACCAGCAATTGGGTGGTTAAAGCCAGCCGAGCCAGCCGATCGCCAATCGCCGATGCCACCGCCCCGCCGACGCCGCGATCGATTTCATCGAAGATCATGGTCGCCGCGCTGCCCTGTTCGGCGAGCGCGACCTTCAGCGCCAGGATGAATCGTGACAGTTCGCCACCCGACGCAATCCTGATCAGCGGCGCAAAGGGCGCGCCGGGGTTGGTGGAGATTTCAAATTCCACCCGGTCCTTGCCGGCGGCCGACCAATGGTCCGGGCCAGCGCGCGCGACCACGGTCTGGAAGCGCGCCGCATCGAGCTTTAGCGGCGCAAGTTCGCCCTTCACGGCGGCATCGAGCCGCCGGGCCGCCTCGCTACGGGCGCTGGTCAGCGCATCGGCGGCGGCATGATAGGCAGCCTCTGCCGCCTGCGCGGCGCGCTCCAGCGCGGCAATGCCCTCGCTACCGCGATCGATCCGGTCAAGCTTGGCCGCCAATTCTTGCGTGAGCGCCGCCAGATCATCGGGCTGGACGCGGTGCTTGCGGGCAACGGCGCGGAGTTCAAACAGCCGCGCTTCGTCCGCCTCCAGCTGTGTCGGATCGAACGCCAGCGCCTCGGCTGCGGCGTCGACCTTTTCCTGCACGACACCGGCTTCAATGATCGCGCGGTCCAACGCCGCCAGCGCCTCGCTCAGCAGGGGATGGTCGTTGGTCAGACGATCAAGCACGCGCGCCGCCTGGCGGAGCCGGGCAAGCCCGCCTTCGGACCCATCGAGCAGATCGGCGACCGCTTGCATGTCGCCAGTGATTTTTTCACCACGCTGCATGATCGCCCGCCGCCCGGCGAGCGTCTCCTCCTCACCGGGTTCGGGTGCCAGCGCCTGCAGCTCGGCGACATTATGTTCCAGCCATTCGCGGTCACGCGCTTCGGTTTCGATTTCGGCGCGGGCGCCGGTCAGCGCCTGTTCGGCGGTGCGCCATGCCTGCCAGGCCGTGGCAGTCGCGCTGACATTGATTGCCCCGAAACTGTCGAGCAGCGCGCGATGGCCGCGCGGGTTGAGCAAGCCGCGATCATCATGCTGGCCGTGAATTTCGACGAGCTGGGCACCGATGTCGCGGAGCAGGGTCGCCGAAATGGGCTGGTCGTTCAGAAAGGCCCGGCTGCCGCCATCGGCCTTGACGATCCGGCGGATGATCAAGGCGTCGCCGCTGTCGATGGCCAGGCCATTATCGGTGATCATTGCGAGCGCGACCGATCCTGCGCCGGGCGCATCGAACGTTGCGGTCACGACCGCCTGCGCGGCGCCGTGTCGGACAAGGCTGCTATCGCCGCGTGCCCCCAATGCGAGGCCCAGCGCGTCGAGCAGAATCGATTTTCCCGCTCCGGTCTCACCGGTCAGGACGCCGAGCCCGTGATGAAAATCGAGATCGAGCGCCTCGATCAGCACAACATCGCGGATCGATAGCGCGGTCAGCATGGTGGCACCAAAGCCCTTTGGTCAGGCACCCGGCTGGGCTGCGGCAGCGGCCGGATGGTCCTCAATCAGCTTATACGCCCGCTGATACCAGTCGCTGCCGGGGTAATTGGCCCCCAGCACCGCGGCGGCCTTCTTGGCTTCGGCGGGAACGCCCAGCGCCAGATAGGTCTCGGTCAGACGCATCAGCGCTTCCGGTGCGTGATTGGTGGTCTGATAGTCGTCGACGACGTGGCGGAAACGCATCAAAGCCGCCAGCCATTCATGGCGCTTTTCATAAAAACGGCCAATTTCCATTTCCTTGCCGGCCAGATGGTCGCGCACCAGATCGGTCTTCAGGCGGGCATCGGCGGCATAACGCGAATTCGGATAGCGCCGTGAAAGCTCGCCGAGCGCATCGAGCGCCTGCTGCGTGATCTTCTGATCGCGCGTCACGTCGGAAATCTGTTCGTAATAGCCCAGCGCAATCAGATAATAGGCATAGGCTGCATCCCGGTTGCCGGGATGGACGGCCAAAAACCGCTGCGCCGAGGCGATTGATTTTTCATAATCGGCATCGAGATAATAGGCAAAGGCGCCCAACAGCTGCGCGCGGCGTGCCCAGATCGAATAGGGGTGCTGGCGTTCGACTTCGTCAAACAGCGCTGCCGCCACTTTGTAATCATGGCGATCGAGCCGTGTCTTGGCGGCTGAATAGAGCGTCCCGACGTCGCGGGCGACATAGGGCAGATCGCCTTTTGATTTGTTGCGCGCGCAACCAGATATCGACAGGGCGCATGCAGCAATCAGTGCAAGCGTGACGGTGCGGGAGACAAGGCTCGGGCTGGACTGGGCGATACACATCGTCAAGTTCCTTAGCCGACCTGTCGGCAAGCAAACAATGGTTTTTGCTGAAAGCCCGGATCGTTGTCACGGACTGGCGCGTTTCGCCTGGAATCGATATGGCCTGATGACATCTGAAGGAAGACGCTTTGCCTGCCATCTCTCTGAAAACCCGGCGCGTTGAAAAACCCTGGGGACGCATGCACCTGTGGCCGGGCTTTGCCGATCCGGCGGCAGGGTCTTCCCCGATCGGAGAGATTTGGTTTGAGGCCCCGGCCGGCATGGCTGATGATTTGCTGGTCAAATATCTGTTCACCAGCGAACGACTGTCGGTGCAGGTCCACCCCGGTGATGTGCGCGCGCGCGCAGCGGGGTTTCGATCGGGCAAGGATGAGGCATGGGTTGTCCTTGCGGCCGAACCCGACGCGACAATCGCGCTTGGCACGCACGCGCCGGTGGCGAGCGATCGGCTGCGGGCCGCCGCGATTGACAGAAGCATCGAGCAGTTGCTCGACTGGAAGCCCGTAAAGGCGGGCGATGTGTTTTATTCCCCGGCAGGCACCGTCCACGCGATTGGCGCGGGCATCACGCTGATCGAGGTCCAGCAAAATGTAGATCTGACCTATCGGCTCTATGACTATGGTCGCCCCCGCGAGCTTCATCTGGAGGCTGGGGTGGCGGTTGCCGATGCGCGCCCGTTTGTGGCGCCAGCTGCGCCGGGGATGATTGCACCGGGGCGGGATATCTTGGTGGAAGGCCCCAAGTTCGTCCTCGAACGGCGGCGCGGCGGTGATCATGATCTGGCGTTGGCGGGGCGCCAGGTTGCCTGGCTGGTGCCCATCGTCGGTCATGGTCAGGCCGATGGCGTCCACTGGCAGGCGGGCGATTGTCTGATGTTGTCGCAGCATTGCCGGATCACGGCGTCTTCGGAGGCCGATCTGCTGATTGCCTATTCGGGTGCTGAGCGACTTTAGATGTTGGCCTCGTTAGTCGCCATTGGCATTCCCAGGGGGATTTCCCGATAGGTGCAGCCTCGCCGATTGTGCGCTAGGGACAGCCATCATGCTGCGCGTTCTGACGCTGTCTTCGTTGTTCCCCGACGCCACGCGCCCGAATTTCGGTGTGTTTGTGGAACGCCAGACCATCGGGCTGGCGGCGCATCGCGGTGTTGATCTGCGCGTCGTGGCGCCGGTCGGCCTGCCGCCGTGGCCGCTGCGCCGTTTCGGCCATTATGCTGCACTGGCCCAGCTTCCGGCGCGGGAGGATTGGAAGGGCATGGATACATGGCGGCCGCGCTTCGTCACCCTGGCGGCAACGGGCGGGCGCTACCACGTCGGCGCGCTGGTCCGGCGCCTGATCCCCTTGCTGACGGCGATCCGCCAGGATTTCGCGTTCGACGTCATTGACGCCGAATTCTTCTTCCCCGATGGCCCGGCGGCGGTGGCGCTGGGGCGTCATTTCAATGTCCCGGTGTCGATCAAGGCGCGCGGCGCCGATATCCATCACTGGGGATCGGGGCCGACCGCCGGACAAGTGCGCGCGGCAGGGCGCGCCGCCGACGGTTTGCTGGCCGTTTCAGACGCCATGCGCGCCGATATGGTCGCGATCGGCATGGCGCCCGACAAGATCAAGGTGCATCGTACCGGCGTCGATACCACCCGCTTCGTCCCTGTTGATCGCCCCTTGGGGAAGCGGGCGTTGGGGGTTTTGGGGCCGCTCGTCGTTTCGGTTGGTGGGCTGATCGCGCGCAAGGGACATGACATTGTGATCGAGGCGATGGCGGCGTTGCCAGGGGCGACGCTGCTGATCGCCGGCGAAGGGCGCGAACGCCCCCGGCTGGCGGCCAAGATAGCAAAGCTTGGGCTCGCCGACAGGGTTCGTTTGCTCGGCGCGGTGCCGCATGCAGATATCCCCGCGCTGATCGCGGCCGCCGATGTCATGGCGCTGGCGTCGTCGTCCGAAGGGCTTGCCAATGTCTGGGTTGAAGCGCTGGCTTGCGGCACGCCCCTTGTCATTCCCGGCGTCGGCGGGGCAACCGAAGTGCTGACCGATCCTTGTTACGGCCGCCTTGCCGCGCGCACCCCCGACGCATTTGCCGAGGCAATCAACGAGCTGATTGCCCATCCGCGCCCACAGGCAGCGGTGCGGCGCGGCGCCGAACGCTTCAGCTGGGAAGCGAACGCCACCGCGCTGTATGACCATTTGCGCGGGCTGGTCGACCGGTCAGCAACCGCCGATCAGTGACCCGGATGCGCTTTGCGCCATGCCTGTGCCTGGGTGTTCGCCAGCTCGACCAGATTACCCATCGCAACCGGCATGTCGATCAGGTGCAGGCCCCAATCCTTGAGCGTCAGGCCGCCGTACACGACATCACCGACAATCGTATCGGTGCGCGGATCATTTGGATCGGCGTTCACCGACACCGCCAGATAATGAAACTTGTCTGTGGTCACACATTCGGCGGACAGCAGACCGGGCGCCTTGACGAACGGCGTGGTCACGGGTGCGCCATCGCTGGTCCAGGCGCCCATCGGATTGCTCGACGTACCGGCGCCGCTAGTCCCCAGATAATTGTCGGTCAGCGCCTTGCCGCCGGCAAGCGCCGCCGGATTGACGCACGCCGCGACCATTGCGTCACCGGGCACGATGCCGAAGCGACTATTGGCAGGCGGCGGCGAATCGACCCGGAAGCTGACATAGCTGACCAGGCAGCCGGTCTGGCTGGCGGCGCGACACAGCGGGATCGATTTCAGATCACCCCCCACATCCTTGCCTTCGGGCACCGCCACATTGGTGCCGAGCAACATCGCCGAGATCATGCGGTCAGCAATTGGTTTGCCATCGATTTCCTGCTGCATCAGCATTTTCAGCACGCCCGAGCCTTGCGAATGGCCGATCAGCACGACGCCGCGACCATGATTGTCGCGCGCCAGATAGTCGTCCCATGCCGCCTTGACGTCATTATACGCCATTGCCCGGTCGACAGCGATTGACTTGCCGAGCAGAATGTCGCGCAGCGCGGTGATGGTTACCTGGCGATACAGCGGCGCGAACACCCGGCAATGCTTGGCAAAGCGCGCGGCCTGGAATGCCGCGACCTGCTTTTCCTCCGGACCCGCAACCATGTCGCTGTTGGGCGTCGGGTCCAGCGAGACGGTTGGATAGACATAAAAACAATCGAATTTCGGCTTGGGATCAGCCTTGAAAGACTCGATTGATCGCTTGCCATTTGCGGTGATCACGGTTGCGGTCTGATCGGCCGCGCAGGCATCGGCGCGGCCGGGTCTGCACAGCCAGCTGACCTCCTGCGCGTAATCGGGGGTTGCGCTGGTCGGCGCCGGCGCGATCCGGGCAAAAGCCGGCTGCGGCATCGCCAGCGCCGCAAGCGCAAACAGCATCAGTTTCTTCATAACATCCCCTTGATCATTGGTCGTTCACGACGACTCTTGGCGGGGATCATAGCAACGCTTGGCCCCGGGTCGAGAGGATAGCGCTGCTAAAGCGGGTAGAAGGCCCCGGCAATCTGCCGCCGCTCGGCGCGCAGGACGCCCCAGGCGCGCGCCGCGGCCCTGCTGTCCATCGCCTCCACGCCGATGCCGCGCGCGTCGAGCGCCGCCACCAGCGCGGGCGGTGGCCGGCGCATCGCGCTGCCGGTGCCGATCAGCAGGAATTCAGGCAGTGGATCGAGCGCGAGCAGAGGCGCCAGCGCTGCTTCGTCCAGCGCCTCGATCGGTGGCGGCGACCAGCTGTCGGCACTGTCGGGCGTTATCAGCAAGCCAAGATAAACATGATCGTCGATGCGAAAGCCACGCCCCGAAAAGCCACTGATCAGCGGCCCTTCGGCACCGGCTTCGCGGGTCATGCGCATCAGGGGCGGTCTTGCGGCGCGATCCGTTCGGCATTGGCCATGGCGCCCGGCTTTTCGGCCCGGGGTTCGGCACGCAGGCCGAGCGTGATCAGCAGTGATGACGACACATAGATGGACGAATAGGTGCCGACGATAACGCCCAGGATCATCGCCGCGGTAAAGCCGCGCAGCACATGGCCGCCAAACAGCAGCAACGCGGCCAACGCGAGCACGATGGTCAGCGAGGTCATCACCGTGCGCGGCAAGGTTTCATTGACCGACAGATCGATGATTTCGCGCATGTCCATCTTGCGATAACGGCGCATGTTTTCGCGGATACGGTCATCAATGACGATCTTGTCATTGATCGAATAGCCAATGATCGTCAGCACCGCCGCGACGATGTTGAGATCGAATTCGAACTGCGAGATCGCGAAAAATCCCAGCGTCATCAACACGTCGTGGACAATGGCCACCACCGTCGACACGCCGAACTGCCACTCGAAGCGGAAGATCGCAAACAGGCCGATCCCGAGCACCGCCAGCGCGACGGCCAATATGCCCTTCCAGATCAGTTCGTTCGATACCTTGCCTGATACCGCATCCTGTTTGGAGAATCGGGCCGCCGGGAATTCGGCATTGATGGCGGTCTGGACCTTTTTGACGATGGCATCAGTGGCGTCCTTTGCCTCGCTCTTGGGCGGGGGCAAGCGGATCGAGATGGTATTGGGATCACCAAATTGCTGGAGCCGGACTTCGCCCAACTCCAGCCGTTCCAGCGTCGAGCGCAGCTTGTCGAGCGAAGGGGGGGCGTCGAATTTTTCTTCGATCATCAGGCCGCCGACAAAGTCGACGCCCAGGTTGAGGCGATAGACAAAGACGCAGGCCAGCGCGGCAACCGTCAGCAAGGTGGTCAGGCCGAATGCCCAGTAACGCAGCCGGACAAAGCCGATATTGGTGTTGTCGGGAACGAGTTTTAAAAGGCGCATGATTTGGTCCCGCCGATCAGATGTGCAAGTCGCTGGGGCGCGCGCGGCGAAGCCACTGCGCAACCAGCATGCGGGTGAACGTAACGGCGGTGAACACGCTGGTCGCAATCCCGATCAGCAGCACCACGGCAAAGCCCTTTACCGGCCCCGATCCGAGCAACAGCATGATCACCCCCGAAATGGCGTGCGTTACGTTTGCTTCAAAGATGGTCCGGCTGGCTTCCTTATACCCCAGTTCGACCGACTGGATCACGCTGCGTCCACGCCGGCGTTCTTCGCGGATGCGTTCGTTGATCAGCACATTGGCGTCGACCGCCGTACCGATGGTCAAAACGAAGCCGGCGATACCCGGCAGGGTCAGCGTGCCGTTGATCAGCGCCAGCACCCCCAGGATCACGCCGACGTTGATCAGCACCGCCAGGTTCGCATAAACCCCAAAGCGGCCATAAGTGACGAGCATGAACACCACGACGGCGGTGACCGCGATGGCGGAGGCCAGCAGCCCGGCCTTGATCGATTCGGCCCCCAGATCAGGTCCGACGGTACGTTCTTCGACCACTTTCAGCGCCACGGGCAATTTGCCTGAGCGCAACGCGATGGCCAGTTCGTTGGCGGTTTCGGCGGTGAAGCTGCCTTCAATATAGCCGCTGCCGCCCAGAATCGGGGTGTTGATGACCGGGGCAGAAATGACCTGGTTGTCGAGGATGATGGCAAAGCGCTTGCCGGTATTTTCCTGCGTCACCTTGGCAAAGCGGCGGCCACCGTCACTGTCGAAAGTGAAATCCACGATCGGGCGGTTGCTTTGCTGTTCAAACGCCTGCTTGGCATCGATCAGCTGGTCACCGCCGACAATGACCTGGCGCTTGACCGCAATGACGCCGCCGCCTTCCTGATAGGGCAAAATCTGGCTGCCGATTGGTGCCAATCCTTTGGCAAGCGCCGCCGGATCGACATTGTCATCGACCAGCTTGAATTCGAGCTTGGCGGTTCTGCCCAGCAAATCCTTCAGCGCTTGCGGGTTTTTCAATCCCGGCACCTGCACCACGATCCGGCTCGTCCCCTGGCGGACGATGGTCGGCTCCCTGGTGCCCAGTTCGTCGATGCGGCGGCGGACGACTTCGGTCGCGTCCTGCATGGCGCGGTTGACGGCGTCGTCCAGTCCGGCCTGTGTCGGGGTGATGACGAAGCGCTGGCCGTCGACGACCTGAATGTCCCATTCGCGCTGGCCGGTCAGCCCGGCGCCGCCACCGGCGATTTTCAGCAGCAATTCGCGGGCGGCATCGACTTGCGAGACGTCGCGCAGCAGGAAACTGAGCTTGCCGCCGGCGGTTGAGATATCGCCAATCTCGATCCGCGGCGTGCCCCGCTTCATTTCCGCAGCGATTTCGTCGCGCTTGGTTTCCAGCCGAGAATTCTTCAGGTCGGCGATGTCGGCCTCGAGCAGCAAATAGCTGCCGCCCGCCAGATCGAGACCCAGATTGATCCGTGGATGCGGAAAGCTGCCCCAGCTGTTGGTCACGCGCTCGGGCAGAAAACTGGGCACGGCGAGCAGCATCAGCGCCACCAGCAGTCCAACGATCGAGGTCACTTTCCAGCGGGGAAAATCAAGCATGGTATCGCACTCAGTCGTTTGCGGGCTTGACGCCGCCAACCGGCGCGATGCCCGCCAGCGTTGCCTTGACGATGCGGACCTTCACGCCCTGCGCAATTTCAACTTCGACCAGTTTTTCATCCACTTTGGTGACTTTGCCGACAATGCCGCCCGCCGTCGTGACTTCATCACCCTTCTTGACCGCTGCAATTGCAGCCTGTTGTTCTTTCATCCTTTTTTGCTGTGGGCGGATGAGTAGAAAATATCCAAGCGGTAAGATAAGAAGATATGGCAGCAAGAGTGCGAAAGACCCGCCATTATCAGTGGCGGCACCACCGACAGACTGTGCAGTTTGGGCAAAAGCTGAGGGGATAAACATAGCGTCCTGAACTGACTGGGGGTAGCGGGGCAAAAGCGTCCCGCCTTATAGACGGCGCGCGCTATCACCATCGCTAGTCGCGCGCAACCGGGAGAGCTTATCATGACTATTATCGTCATGGGATATTTGCGCACCGCTGAGGGGCTGGTCGACAAGATCGTTCCGGCGCTGTCGGCGATGATGGCGGCGACCAATGCGGAGGAGGGCTGTGAACATTACAGCTTTTCGCGGCACATTGATGATCCCGATATGATCATCATTTCGGAGCGCTGGGCGTCGCCCGAAGCGCTCGCCGCGCATGGCGCGTCAGCGCATATGAAGGCGTTTAATCAGGCGCTGGCAGGCGTTCGCCTTGAAGGGCTGTCGGTCAAGGCATGGACAGGCGACCATTGGCGGACCCTGATCGGCGACTAGGCCGGTGCATCGGCCCTGATCAAACGATCCCGGTGCCAATCTGGTCGTCAACCTGATCGCCAACCTGATTGTCCCTAGCCGCTTACATGGCCGCGGATACGGCCGGGGACCACGCGCGGTTTTATAAGCAAGGCCGGGTTATCCGCCATGCCGGTCGCGAAATGGCAAGCGCGATAAGGCGTCCCCGTTCGTCCAACCCGCTTGCATCGCAGCGCGCCCGCGCGTAGAGGCCGCGGCTCCGGTCGGGACGTAGCGCAGCCTGGTAGCGCATCACACTGGGGGTGTGGGGGTCGCAGGTTCGAATCCTGTCGTCCCGACCAATTCGCAGCATTTCCAGAACCAGTTGGAAACGCTCAAGGGCATTGGCCTCGAAAATTGCAGCCCGTTGCGCCGGGATCATCCTTTTGCCGTCACCGTTCCCTCGCCGTGACCGTTTCGGCGCCGTGCCGGCTCCTCTGCCGTGACACATGTTTGTGTCGTTCCGAAAGGCGTGTCCGCCCTGTCCTTGACGGTATAGCAAATGGCTGGATCTGGTCAGCGTTGCGTCAGCGCTGATTCACATCATGTCGACGCGACCGACCAAGGCAGGCTGGTCGTTTGGCGTTGGCACGACTAGCGTTACCTTTGTGCCCCGCAACGGAGACTCCCGACGATGATGACGCAGTTGATCTATATGTCGCGACCTTTTGGGTTTGATGGTGCCATGCTCGCCGGCATCCTGACCCAGTCGCGGCGGAACAACCGGCGCGATGGCATCACCGGCGCACTGATCTGTCGCCACGACATTTATTTGCAATTCGTCGAAGGCGATGCGCCGATGATTGATGCGCTGTTTGCGCGGATAAGGCGCGATGACCGGCATCTTGGGGTCGTGCTTCTGTGGCGCGGCACCGACGAGAAACGGTTATTTCCGGGCTGGGACATGCTTGATGATCCGGCCCGATCGTGGCTCTGGTCACCCGAACAAGTCGCCGACAATGTCGTCGAAGCTGCCCCGCCGGCCAGCGTTCGCGCGGTGTTTGACAGATTGGCGGGCGAACTGGCGTCGGAAAAACCGATCAATTGATCCGGTATCGATGGTGCCACGGCGCCTGACAACCAGGACGGGGGCTGTCCTACAGAAAACCAAATAGGTTAGTATCCGTGCCTGGAGGACAGGCAATGGATATCAACATGCTGATCGATGCGGTGATTGACCGCGAAGGAGAGTATTCCAACCATCCGGCGGATCGCGGCGGTGCGACGCGGTTTGGCGTTACCGAAAGCGTTGCCCGGCAACAAGGTTATGTCGGCGACATGCGCGCGTTGCCGCGTGCCGAGGCAGTGGCGATCTACCGGCGGCTCTACTGGCTGAAGCCGGGCTATGACCGGGTCGCGGCCCGCGCGCCCAAAATTGCGGCGGAGCTGTTCGACACCGGCGTCAACATGGGTCCGCCGGTCGCTAGCGGCTTCCTGCAGCGTGCGCTTAATGCGCTTAATCGCGGCGCGCGCGATTATCCCGATCTGGCGGTGGACGGCGTTATCGGCGCAGGGACGCTGGCCGCCCTGGACGGCTATCTTGCGCGGCGCGGGGCGAGCGGCGAGGCCGTCCTGCTCAAGGCGATCGAAGCGCTTCAGGGCGAACGATATATTCACATTACGGAAACCCGCCCGGCCAATGAAGCCTTTCTCTATGGCTGGCTTACTAACCGGATTGGCTAAAAAGCGGCGTGTCTTGCCCTAACTTTCCCCTAACTTTCCCCTAACTTTCCGCCGACGTCCGGTGCTCTGTCACGCGCAAACCGCTCGTCCGGCCGACCCCCGTCATTTTTGCAGCAAAGGAATCTGAAACATGGGAATATTGGAAGGCGTTATCGGCCCGATCACCAGCCTGATCGACAAGATCATCCCCGATCCGCGCGCGCGCGACGAGGCCAAGCTGAAGCTGCTCGCGTTGCAGGGCACGCAGGAAATGGATCAACTGAAGACCCAGATCGCCGCGATCATGGCCGAGGCGCAATCGAGCGATCCATGGACCAGCCGCGCCCGGCCCAGCTTTCTCTATGTCATGTATACGCTGTTGCTCTGGTCGATCCCGATGGGCCTGATCGCGGCGGCGCAGCCGCAGATGGCGCGCGATATCGCGTCGGGGATGAATGCCTATCTCAACGGCCTGCCAGAGCCGCTCTACGCGTTGTTCGGCACCGGCTATCTGGGGTACACGGCGGCGCGGCAATGGGGCAAAGCCAAGGGCACCGACAAATAGCGGGATCACGATATCGCTAGCCGCATCGTTGATCCGCCGGTGGCGCGGCTATTGTGCCAGTGCTTCCAGCCGGGCCGGATCAACGGCGGCAACGGCCCCTTTCAGCGTATCGATGGAAGGGGCTGATCCGCTCGCCTCGACCATGAAGCGGTTCGCGACCATCATCCCGAAACTGCCCGATTTGGTGTCGCTGTGCCATTTTTCGCTGACCATGCGACCGTCGATCATTTGCGTGGTTTCATAGCCGGTGGCGGTCTGTTTATTCGATTGCAAATTCAGCGCGCCGCCCATGCCGGCCAGCGCACCAAGCGCGCTGATGTCGGTGACTGACAGGCGGAAGCCGTCATCGCCATATTCGTACCGCGCTTCAGCATGGCTGCCGTTAAAGCCGGCCGCGCCGCCCGACTGGCTTTCAATTTCGGTGCGCTTCCATCCCGACAGTGATGCGGGCAGCATTGCCGCCAGCGAGGCTGCGGGCACCGCAGGTGCTCCCTTGCCCGCCTTGATCGCGTCGCCTGCTGCCTGAATCTTCCTGGTCGCATCGTTGAGCTTGCCCAGATCGACGCTGCCGCCATTGGGCAAGGTGACGGTGCCGCCGATCGACCCGGCATTGCCCGAGCCGAGTACACCCATCGGCGAAGCAAATTGCTCGCCAATCGTGCGCGCGACCGCAGAAGTCACCACCATCGCGACGATGGTGACGAGAATCACGGCGAGCGTATAGGGCATCGCCTTGTCATCCGTCGCCTGCATCAATCTGGGGAGGCCAAGATAAAGCAGGTACAGGCTGTAAAGCCCGACAATACCGAGGAAACTGATGCTTGGTACTGCCGCGAAGATTCCGGCAAGCCATGCGGCGGTCATCGAAAAGGCCGAAACCTTCATCGCCTGAACCGAACTCTTGGTCCCGCCGAAACTGGGGGCCAGCGCGTTGATGACGATCGCGATCACCCAGAGAGCGATGATGCCCAAAACATAGGAAGAGGCCGCCGTACCAATCGCCATGCCCAAGGATGGCTGGTAGTGAAAGCCAAGCAGACTATAGCCGAACAGCACCGACCCGATGAACTGCGCGACCGGACCAATTGCAGCCAGGGGGATAACCCAGCCCATCAGGATCTGAGTCGTCGTCATCGCTTCGCTGTCGATGGCCGCCCATTCGCTGGCCGGGCTGAGCAGCAGCCGCTTGATGCGCGCTACCATCTGGTTCGATTGTTGGCCCGGAAACTGGCCCGGAAACTGGGTAGCCATTGCATACTCCCCTGGTTAGCCGCCGCCCCATGCTTCCTATAGCGCAGTTCGGGGGCAGCGGGATAGGATCAAGGCGACACGGCCCGCCCCCTTGTTCGACGGCAATTGCGGGCGCGACGTTGCTTCCCCATATGGCGATGCATGACAGACAAGACGATGGTGTGGCACGGCACCACAATCCTATCCGTGCGCAAGAACGGCAAAGTCGTGATCGCGGGCGATGGCCAGGTGTCGATGGGCCAGACCGTGATGAAGCCCAACGCCAAAAAGGTTCGCGCCCTGGGCGATGGCAGCGTCATTGGCGGGTTCGCCGGCGCGACCGCGGATGCCTTTACGCTGTTTGAACGGCTCGAGCGCAAGCTGGAGCAACATCACGGCCAATTGCTGCGCGCGGCGGTGGAACTCGCCAAGGACTGGCGCACCGACAAATATCTGCGCAATCTGGAAGCGATGATGATCGTCGCCGACAAGGACGTGACGCTGATCCTGACGGGCAATGGTGACGTGCTGGAGCCCGAGGCGGGGATTGCCGCGATCGGTTCGGGTGGCAATTTTGCCTTGGCGGCGGCGCGGGCGCTTGCCGATTATGAAGCCGATGCCGATGTGCTGGCGCGCAAGGCGATGAAAGTCGCTGCGGACATCTGCGTCTACACCAATGAGCGATTGACCGTGGAGTCACTGGACGCCGCCGCCTGACATCGTCCTGCCCGCACTACCCGTACGCCTTTAGGTTTTAAGCACCATGAACGATTCGCTTACTCCCAAGACCATCGTTGCCGCGCTTGATGCGCACATTATCGGCCAGACCGACGCCAAGAAAGCAGTCGCGGTCGCGCTGCGCAATCGCTGGCGGCGCCAGCGGCTGGGCGCCGATCTGCGCGATGAAGTTACGCCAAAAAACATCCTGATGATCGGGCCGACGGGGTGCGGCAAGACAGAGATTTCGCGGCGGCTGGCGAAGCTGGCCGACGCGCCCTTCGTCAAGGTGGAAGCGACCAAGTTCACCGAAGTTGGCTATGTCGGCCGCGACGTTGAACAGATCGCCCGCGATCTGGTCGAAGAAGCCATCCGACTGGAAAAGGAACGGCGCCGTTCCGCGGTCAAGGACAAGGCAGAAGACGCCGCCATGGCGCGACTGCTTGATGCCTTGACCGGCAAGGATGCATCAATCGCAACGCGTGAGGCGTTCCGCCAACGCTTCCGCGACGGGCATCTCGACGACAAGGAAGTCGAGATCGAGATCGAACAGGCGCCGCAAATGCCGTTCGAAATTCCCGGTCAGCCGGTCGGGATGATCAACCTCGGCGAAATGATGGGCAAGGCGTTTGGCGGCGGTGCCAATCTGAAGCGGCGCAAGCTTTCGGTTCCCAAAGCCTGGGAAAAGCTGGTCGAGGAAGAAGCCGACAAGCGGCTTGATCAGGATGAGGTAAGCCGCGTCGCGCTTGCCGATGCAGAGGCAAACGGCATCGTTTTCCTCGACGAAATCGACAAGATCGCGGTCAGCGACGTGCGCGGCGGATCGGTTAGCCGCGAAGGCGTGCAGCGCGACTTGCTGCCCTTGATCGAGGGGACAACCGTTGCCACCAAATATGGGCCGATGAAAACCGACCATATCCTGTTCATCGCCAGCGGCGCCTTCCATGTTGCCAAGCCCAGCGATCTCCTGCCCGAACTTCAGGGACGGTTGCCGATCCGCGTTGAACTAAAGGCGCTGACCGAGGCCGATTTCGTGGCGATCCTGTCGGATACCCGCGCGTCGCTGGTCGCGCAGTATAAGGCCTTGCTGGCAACCGAAGGGGTGACGATCAATTTCACCGATGACGGCATCCGCGCGGTCGCGCGCGTTGCCGCGGAGGTCAATGCGGAGATTGAGAATATCGGCGCCCGGCGCCTGCAGACCGTCATGGAAAAGCTGCTCGAAGCGATCAGCTTTGAGGCTGAGGATCGCAGCGGCGAAACGCTGACCATCGACGCCCCCTATGTTGACAGCCAGCTTGCCAGCATTGCGCGCAACACCGATCTCAGCCGATTCGTACTTTGATCAGTTGGTTGCCGGCGCGGGCGTTTTAACCAGGCTATACGGCACGAAATCACCGAGCCGACAAGTGCCCGACGCGATGATGGCGTTGGGCGTGATCGTGCGGAAGCGATCATTCCGGCAGAGCTGGGTGCCGTATAGGTCGACGATCAGGATCGCATTCTTCGCGAGCGACGGGCACGCACTGGGCAGGGTGTTGCGCCAAAGATGCACGCCCGACCGGTAGATCAATGTTGATCGGTCGATGATCTGCGGCACGGCGGCACTGGCGTTGTTGATGCATCGTACAGGGGCACCCGGCGCTCGACCGGCGAGCGCCTGTTCAAGATCACCGGTCCCACCGTTGGCCGCGCCATCGCGCGCCGCGCCCAGCACCAGCAGCGCAAGCGGGCCGATCACCCTTAGCGGTGCGGGCACGTTACGGGGCCTTGTAGGTCGTGAATTCACCAATTGAACAGCTGCCGGTTTCGAATTGGGCGACGGGATCCACCGTCCGGGCAATGTCGCCGCGGCATAGCTGGTCGCTATAGGTTCTGGTGACGATCACGTCGCCGCGATCGAGGCCGAAGCACCCCCCCGAAGTATCGGTACGATAGACCAGCTTGTTATTGGCGCGGTACAAGATCGTGTCGCCATAGCGCTCGGTTCCGCGCGTATAACGCAAGCTGATGCAGTTCGAGCGGGCGACGGGGGACAGGCCCTGAAGTGCTTTTGTCAGCTTTTGCTGGGTTTCTGCGCGCTTCTTCGCATCGCTGGTCAGATTGGCGCTCGCGCCGGTGGCGCCGAGCATGAGCAAGGCTGATACTATATAGGTCCAACGCATCTGATGTTTCTCCTTGCGGTATCCCCTGCGCGTCCCGTTCCGTTATAATCCCCCAGCGGGCATTGAGCATAACACCGATCAGCCGCGAAACATATCCTTGGCGCTGCGCCGCGCGCCCAGTTCGGCGGCATCGCGGGCCCGCATGAACGGATTGGTCATCCGTTCGAGGCCGATTGTCGTAGGAACGGTGGCCTCGCCCTTCGCCCGGGCGGCATCGATCTGCGCCATCCGGTCGATCAGTGCCTGGTTGTCGGGCTCAGCCACCAGAGCATAGCGGCCATTCGACTGGGTATATTCGTGCGCGCAATAGACGGTGGTCGGGTCGGGTAATGCGGCGTAGCGCTGCATATTGGCAAACATCTGGTCAGCGGTGCCTTCAAAAAGCCGCCCACATCCCATGGCAAAAAGCGTATCGCCGACGAAGATTATGCCGTCCCGGGCCAGGTAATAGCTGATATGTCCAGCGGTATGCGCTGGGGTTGCCATGATCTGGGCCACATGCCCTCCCAGCAACACGGTATCATTTTCCTGCACCAGAATATCGGCGGTCGGGATGCGCGCCGCCTCGTCCTTCGGCGCATATACGGTCGCGCCCGTCGCCGCTTTGATCGCCGCATTGCCGCCGGTGTGATCGGGGTGCCAGTGCGTGTTCCAGATTGCGGAGATCTGCCACCCGCGCGCGCGTGCCTGGTCGAGAACCGGTTCGGCGATCGCCGGGTCGACCACCGCCGTTTCGCCCGATATCCGATCATGGACCAGCCAAACATAATTGTCGCTCAGCACCGAAATGCGGATCACTTCGATATCGGGCACGATGCTTACCAATGCCCGGTGTTGGGCATTGAAACCCAGGGCTCGGCGGGATCGAGATGCCCGTCCTGCAACAGCTCGATCGAGATATTGTCGGGGCTCCGCACAAAAGCCATGTGCCCGTCGCGGGGTGGCCGGTTGATCGTCACCCCGGCATCCATCAGCCGTTGGCAAGTTTCATAGATGTTATCGACGCGGTAGGCGAGGTGCCCGAAATTACGCCCTTCGCCATATTCTTCCGGATCCCAGTTATGCGTCAGTTCAACCTGGGCGCTTTCATCACCAGGCGCGGCCATGAAAATCAGCGTGAAGCGCCCCTTTTCACTGTCAAAGCGCCGCAGTTCCTGCAGCCCCAGCAAGTTGAAGAACTTCACCGTCGCATCGGGGTCGCTGACGCGCACCATCGTGTGGAGATATTTCATCGTACCAGTCTTCCCAATTCAGTGACGCTCGGCAAGCGCTTCGAGCAGGAGGGCCGCCACCCGCGCTGACGACATGGGATTTTGTCCTGTGATCAGCCGCCCGTCACGGACCGCATGGGGCGTAAACGGGTCGGCTTTTTCAAAAAGGCCGCCTTGCTTGATCAGTTCGGTTTCGGTGAAATAGGGGATGACGGCTTCAAGTCCAACCCGTTCTTCTTCGCTATTGGTAAAGCCGTTGACCCGCTTGCCATCAACCAGTGGTGTTCCATCGGCCTTACGTGCTCCAAGCAACCCGGTCGGGCCATGGCAGACCGCGCCGACGATGCCGCCCTGATCGTATATTTCGCCGATTAGCGTACCCAATGCTTTGCTCTGGGCAAAATCCCACATCGTGCCGTGGCCGCCGGGTAGAAAGACGATTTGATAGTCAGCAGCGTTCACATCGTCGATCTTTTTTGACCCGGTGAGCTTGGCCATCGCCGCTGGATCGGCGCGAAACCGGTCTACTTCGGCAATGGGATGCCCATCCCGCGCCAGACTATTGGGGTCGGCGGGCGGATTGCCACCGTTGATTGACGCGATATCGATATCGATCCCGGCATCGGCCAGCGCCCAATAGGGTATGGCCATTTCATCAAAATAAAAGCCGGTCTGGCGGTCTGTGTCACCCATGCGTGACTGCGAGGTTAGAACAAATATTGCTTTGGTCATCTTCGGTTCCTTTCCAACATCGGCTCAACGCAGCAGGCGTGACAAGGCTCCGCTTTAGTCGGCTCGGACCGGGCGATTCCGGCGATCAGGGTTTTGGGGTGGCGGACGCGGCGGGATTATCAAATTGCTTTAGCGCGACCCGCGCGCTTCGGCCCGCATCACTGTCCGGTGCGATGCGCACCGCGTCGTTCCAGGCCGCCTTGGCCCCCGATTCGTCGCCAGCAGCCGCGGCAATGTTGCCAACTTCCAGATACACGGCCGCGTCATCGGCTGCCTGCCGGAACGCTTCGGCAACATCTGTTTTAGCGCGGGGAAGATCGTTCATCTTGCGCGCCAGTGTGGCCGAAGCCAACCAGATCAACGGGTCCTGCTTCACCAACGCCAGCGCTGCATCAATGTCGGCCCGGGCACCTGCCAGATCGCCTGACGCAACCATGGAACGAGCGCGATCGAACAGGGCTTCGCCGCGTTGCGTGGTCTCCAGCGTGCCGGCCGCCAGCGCTGCATCCAGTGCACGGCGCGCCTTGACGGTGTTTCTTGTCGCCAGCCAGGCATTGCCTGCCTGCGCCCAGAAATAGGCCGCGCGATTATCATGCGCCACTTCCGCCTCTTGCGCCGCATCTTCGAATTCGCCTGCTGCGGCAAGCCAGCGGCCCTGGTTCGCGAGGGCGATTCCCAAACATTGGCGGGCCAGAAACTTGCCGCCGTCGCGGTGCCAAAAGGTCGCCTCTGTTTCACCCTTGGCCGGGTCACCGGTCGCGAGATCGATGCAATTGTTATACCGATCGGCCAGCGCACGCGCGGGATCGACCGGCGGTTTAGGACCGCTCACAGGCGTCTGATCGGCGAGTAGCAGGAGCATGAGAGCAGCGATCATAGAGCGGCGATTACATCCTCAACGGCGCGAATAATGAGCGCGATGTCGACGTCACGCGACAGGCGATGGTCACCCTCCTTGACCAGCCATGTCTGCACATCGGCTGAACGGATCAGTTCGGCCAGACGTGCGGTGCGCACCCAGGGCACGTCGGGATCGCGCTGGCCCTGCACCAGTCTGACGGGCACATCAATCGCGATCGCGCCTGCCGACATCACGCGATTTGCCTCGCCCGAGCTCCAGAAGCGCCTTGTGTACAGCGTCGGCTCGTCCGAATATTCCGACGGCCGTTCCAGCTGGCCATCGTTCAGCAAACTGAGCTTTTCATCGGTCGAAAACCCCCAGTCGGTAAAGTCGGGGGCGGGCGCGATGCCGACCAGCCCGACCACCCGGTCCGGGCGGGCAAGGGCAGCCAGCAGCATCAGCCAGCCCCCCATCGATGACCCGACCAGAATAACTGGGCCCGCCAGCGAGTCGATCATCGACAAGGTATCATCGCGCCAGTCGGCCAGGCTCTGGTCCGCAAAGGCACCGTCGCTTGCGCCACAGCCGCCATAATCGAACCGCAGAAATGCCCGGCCTGCGGCCTTTGCCCACCTTTCCAGCGCAATCGCCTTGGTGCCGGTCATGTCGGACGCATAGCCGGGCAGAAACATGATCGTCGGCGCGGTGCCGACGGTCAGTTGATGGGCAAGGTTGGGGCGAGCCGGGATTTCATCCATGCCGACCGTCTATGGACCGATCGCTTGCCAAGGCAAACCCGCCGACCAAAAGTCTGGGTTACATCTGAAATTTCAGCAACGGATCGACCGGTTTGCCCTTGCAGATCGATCGCAGGTCATCCCAGTCCTGCGCGGTCAAGGCGGCAACATAGGGCCCATGCGACCGCGCAGCGTCGCCAAAGCGCTTCGCACGATCGGTCGACATCGGATGCGACGACAGATAGTTCAGCACCTGGGCAGTGTTTCGGTCCTTCGGCTCGGCGCCGCTCAATCGCTTGAAGAACCCTGCGGTCGGTTCCGGAGAGATATGCGCCGCCGTCAGGGCATCGATCGCGAAGCCATCGGCGCGGCGTTCGGCATCGCGTGAATAGGCACTTGAAAGCAGCGCATTGGTATAGCCGCTGACCCTGCCGTCGAGCCCGCCAAGCAGGACGCTGAGCCCGAGCTGGCGCAGCAGCGATTCGATGACGTCGCGGTGGTCGACATGACCAAGTTCATGCCCGACAACCCCGGCTACCTCATCGGCGGAGGCTGCGCGCTGGACCAGGCCGTTGAACAATATGATGCGGCCACCGGGCAGCGTGATGGCATTGACGACCGGCAGGTTGGCAACCTGAATCTCGGCATCGGGATTGCCTGGCGCCAGCTTTGCCTGCAACTTTTCAAGCGCCGCATCGCCAGCCGGCGTCGAACACAGTCGATTGCCGAAGTCACCGACCATCACATCGCCCAGCCGACGTTCGACCGACACGGGAACGACCTCGGCGACCAAAGAGGGCACTTGCAGAAATGCCGCGACTGCAACCAAGGCAACGACAGCACTGGCACCCGCCGCAGGCCACAGGCCGAACCGGTCGATCAGACCGCCATAACGACGCGACCCAGGCAAGCGCGCGGCAAGAGCGGGGGGCGGCCCGTTGTCAAAGCCGATCCGCCAACCATCAACGCCCCGCAGCCCGAAAGTCCCACCGCCGATTGTCGATCCAACGGCGATCAATCGGCTCAGCTCGTATTTGTCTTGTGCTGCCCCATCGCCGGCCAGATAGAAGAGCGCACCTTCCACCACCAGCATCGGCTGGCGGCGCTGGGCGGTTCGGCCATCATAATGCCAGACCGGGAAGCCTGACGTGTCGGGCATATTGCCTTCAGAAGGCGCCGATATCGAATGCATCGAGCAATCCTTCGCCCTGGCCAGGCTCGCGGGTTGATGATTGGGTCATTTCGTCCAGCCTGACCTCTCCATAGGCATTCAGGTGCCGGATAAAAAAGGCCCAGTTACGATAGCCAAGGAACAGATAGCCAACCCCCAGCGTGCCGATCACCAGCAGCAGATTGCCGATCGCCAGCTGCAGCCATTGCCCGGTGGATGCGGTGAACTCAAATTCAAGCTCGCCGAGCGACAATCGACCAATCGCTTCGCGGAAGAAGGCTGCATAATAGGAGATTGCCACCAGACCAAGCACGGTGATGATCACGAAATAGACAGTGAAGAACAACAAAATGAGACCGACTGTCGGCGGTATTGGCGGCTGCCCCGGTTGCGGCGTGGGCAGCTGAGCGCCGCTACGGACAAAAATGGCGGCGCCAGCAATCGCGACAACAAGCACGGCGATGACGATCAGGAACGGTACCAGATAAAAGAGCAGATATCTGAGAAAAATCGGCCCTGACCGCGCGTTTGACGAAAACGCCATCGGGCCAAAGCTCATCGCGTTCCACCGCTGGTTCCAGTTGGACGTCATCGACCACGGCACCAAAAGCCCGAGCACGATCGACCCCGCGACGGTGCGCCCCAAATAGGACAGGCCAAAGCCGAAGCCTTGATGGTCGCTGCCCCCCCGAATGCCATGCCAATAGGTGCGGCTGAGCCGGTAGCGAAGCGCCCTGAAGATCGCCACGCCGGTAAGATAGAGCAGCGCAAAATAGCTGAGCAGCAAGATCAGCGCAGCCCAACCCGCATGGCCCTGGATCAGCAAACGCTGCTGCGCGACGTTGATCGCGATAAACGGAATGCTGACCAGCGCGATCGCCAGCATATAGCCGACCAGCAATTCGCGCCCCGTACCCGTCCATTCCAGCTGATCGTCAATGAACCGGGTTCGGCTCCACAGATAATTACGCTCCCGCGTGCGCGCCCAGAACAGATAGACGCCCAGCGTCACCAGGCACAGTAAGGCGTTGGTAAACGCGATTGGGGCGAATTCCCGCCAGCTGCCCGTAAAGCCGAATGCCCGTTGGTTATCCGCTTCATTCATCAGTAAAAACGCTCCGATTTTAACGGAGTTGGCGTGAGATGCGCATGCAGGTCAACAGAATTCGAATTGGCAGGCGATTGGCGGCACGCCGTTGGGCTGATCGTTATCGCCGGGCCCGGCGCAGCGTCAGCCCGGGGAGCGCCAGCGACTGACGATGTGCCCGGGCGACCCGTGGCCGCCCGGCTAGGATGCGGACAGCCACCG
Source organism: Sphingomonas sp. (assembly GCA_019753375.1). GTDB lineage: Bacteria > Pseudomonadota > Alphaproteobacteria > Sphingomonadales > Sphingomonadaceae > Sphingomonas. The sequence goes on along the minus strand of JAIELC010000139.1, from coordinate 114 downwards.
CAGATGTTCTTTTGGAGGACTTTTACGCTGGCGCTCAATGCTGCTCGATGAAGGCGGTCACCGCTGCCTCAAACGCAGCGGGCTGGTCGAGCATGATGAAATGCCAGCTGTCGG
>JAIELC010000073.1 GCA_019753375.1 Sphingomonas sp. | reverse complement strand
ATTCAAGGTCGCGCTGGTCGAGCGACTAATCAGTCAGTGCGGATTTCGTGCCGTCGTGTTTGAAGGCAGTTTATACGAATTTCTGGGGTTCGATCGCGCCAAGCGTGAAGGTGTTGCAACCGAGGAGATGGTCGGCAACGCAATCGGCGGCCTGTGGAAGTTTGAGACCGAGTTTAAACCGCTTACACATTTTCTGTACGTCAAGGCTATGGCCGGGCGGATCACGCTCGCCGGGATGGACGACCAGCTGGGCGGCCTTGAACAGCCGTTTGCGAACGAGGTGATGTCAGCGTTACTGACGCAAGACTTGCCCGCCGATCGCCAAACTGTTTGTCGCGAGGCGTTCGATCGGCGCATCAATTATCAATTTGACGACGCCCATCCCAATTCCGACGCTTTCAAGAACCTCATCGGTGGGTGCGCCATCGACATGCGCGCGGCACTCGACACGCAGAAGCTGAGCAATAGCGACCGTGATGACCGCATCGTCATGCTCGATGGCATCGACCGCCAGTTGAGACGCGACCGTTTTTCCTCTGACGACTATGCCAAGGACCGAGACACGGCGATGTACACAGCGTTTGCACGTTTTGCGGGTGGGTTGCCCAAGGGCACGAGGATCATCGTGTGGACGCATAGCTTCCATGCAGCAAAAAGTGCGGCGATCCGTTCAGCCCCCGACGGCGCACCTACCTTTGGCACACTCCTCCATCAGGCCTATGGTGACCGCGCCTTCGCCCTCGCCTTTTCGGCAAAAAGTGGGTCATATCGCTGGAGCCGCAGGGAAGCTCGTTCCATACCGGCGCCGCCGATCGGCGCGCTTGAGCTTTCGGTGTCAACAAATGGGCAGACCGCTTATCTGGACAGCGCGGCCCTCCGTGCTCGTGGGTTCGCGCCAGCGGCGCTCGATTTTCATTCTTATCGGTCCGCGCATTGGGCAGACATTTTTGACGGCGTTATCGTGTTTGCAACAGAGCATCCGCCGCACAGCACTCGCGTCTATCCATCACGCTAGCCGAGGTGCTCCAGATTTTTGTGCAACTACCCATCTATCCGAAACACGCCCTATTGTTGGTCCTTTAGCTTCACCGCTGAAGCGCAGAAATTCAGTCCCCCGGCCATCGGCTGTGGCCCGTAAATCGCGCTGGGGATGACGTGGCGGCAAGCGGCGGACGTGCGGGGGGAGGAGGTGCACGGGCATGACGCAGAGTAGATGGTGTAAGTATCTCGGGCGGTCCGGGCGCCCGCTTTGTGCCCCAATGTCGGTCGTTTTCGAGCCCCCGCGCTAATCTTGAAACCGGTCGTTCCGTTGATACCGGCGTTTCGCGATCTTCACCCTTCCGACATGGCGCGCTGCAAACATTTGCGCGCCATCGGCAGCATATCCGTTTCGAACCAGGAATTCCGCTTCATCCAGCCGGTGCTGCGCCAGGATGGGTGGGGAAGCGGGAGATAGGCCGGTAGATAGGATTCGGCGCGGCGGACCCTTTCGGTCAGCGACAGACCTTTGGTCGCTGGCAGATACCGCGCCTGCGCATAGCTGCCTACCAGCAAAGTTAGGCGATCCGCTGGTAATGCAGCCAATACGCGTTCGTGCCAAAGCGGTGCGCATTCGGGGCGGGGTGGCAAATCACCGGAGGCTCCGGTGCCGGGATAACAGAACCCCATCGGTACCAAAGCAACCAGTGCAGGATCATAGAATTGTGCAGGCTCGAGCCCGATCCATTCGCGCAGGCGCTCACCGCTTGCATCGTTCCAGGGGATGCCGCTTTCGTGGACGCGCGCGCCCGGCGCCTGGCCGATGATTACGATCCGCGCGGTCGCGCTGAACTGCACCACAGGGCGCGGCCCCGCCGCCAGGCTGGCCCCGCAGACCTGGCAAGCGGCGATCTCCGCACGCAATGGAGTAACGCTATCGTCGTGCGGCGTCATTGAATGCCTTCCCCGGCCATTGATCGTCGCGAGAGGAAACCCTCCCGAGCTAGATATCGGGCCTCGGGTAGCATTGCGTCCATATCATGTCTTTCTTGGCATTGGCGGTGTGGCACGCGGCGCATTGTTCATTGGCGTGCACTTTGCCGGTCGAGGCCTTGGGATCGCTATTGTTGAAGTTGAAATAGCCCCAGCCGCCGGTCGCCGCAAAGCGCTTCGTGCCCTTGACCAAAACATCGGCGCCATTGAGGTTTCCGGGGAAGAAGCCGCGGCCGGACGGCGCGGTACGCGATCCATCGGGGAACTGCTTCGGCAAGGTCAGTTGCAGTTCCTTGAACATGATCGTGCCATCGGGAAACACCTTGGTCCGCTGGTAGATCGCGTAGGCCACCGGCTCGATATAGACGTAGTGATATTCGGGGAAGTTGGCCTTGCCGCCGTTGAGCGTATTGGGGGTGAGCGGCGAGCCGACGTAGACCCAGGTCTCAAAGTTCTTCGGGAGGACGAGATCGCCGGCCGCGGTATATTCGGGCACATAGCGCGCGGGCGGGGAATGGCAGCGTCGCTGCTGGCGTCGGTCGCCGCCGCAGGCTTTGGCGGAGTGGTGGCCCCCTGCCGGCTACATCCGGATATGTCCAGCAGAACCGCTGCCCCCCCCCGGCCTCACCCCCGCAGATACCGGAAATACCAGACCTCATGCCCCTGCCGCCGCGCCTTTACTTCGTATCGGGTCTGCGGCCAGTCGGCCGGGCGGGTCAGGAAATCGGCGGCTGACCGCGCTTGCCACGTAAAGTCGCGGCGCTGGTTCATCACCATCATCGACCAGCGGCAATAGGTCGGGTCATCGGTGCCCAGCCGAAATTCGCCGCCGGGCTTCAGCTTGGCGTGGATCAGGTCCAGCGGGCCGTGGTTGATCATGCGCCGTTTGGCGTGGCGGGCTTTGCGCCACGGATCGGGATGGAGCAGGTACACGCGTTCCAGACTGGCATCGGGAAGCCGTTCCAACACGGTCAGCGCGTCGCCCATGTGCAGGCGGACATTGCTCAGATCGCCGTCACGAATGTGGTTCAGCGCGCCGACCACGCCGTTCAGAAACGGCTCGCAACCGATAAAGCCGCTGTCGGGCGCGTTCGCTGCCTGCCATGCCAGATGTTCCCCCGCGCCAAAGCCGATTTCAAGCTGGAGCGGGCGCGGATCACCGAACAGCCGCATCGCATCAATCGGGCCGTCGTCGGGGACTGATACCTGCGGCAGCAGGTCTTCGACCAGCGCCGACTGGCCCTGACGCAGCTTATGGCCCTGGCGGCGGCCATAAAGGCGGCGGATGGTGGTGGGATCGTTCATAAGATTTGGGGGCGATAGCTGGCCGCCACCGCCCCCGCAATCATTGGCCAAAGGCGCGCGGCTTATGCCAGCGCGGCTTTCAGGTCATCGACCAGATCGGTGCGTTCCCAAGGGAAGAAATCCCCTTCGGGCTGGCGGCCGAAATGGCCATAAGCGGCGGTCTTGCGATAAATCGGCTTGTTGAGGCCCAGATGCGTGCGGATGCCGCGCGGGGTAAGCCCGCCAAGCTTGTCGATCTTGCCGATCGCTTCTTCCAGCTGATCGTCGCCGACCGTGCCGGTGCCGTGCGTGTCGACATAAAGCGACAGCGGCTTTGACACGCCGATCGCATAGGCCAGCTGGATCGTGCAGCGCTGGGCCAGGCCCGCCGCGACAATGTTCTTCGCCAGATAGCGCGTGATATACGCGGCCGACCGGTCGACCTTGGTCGGGTCCTTGCCGCTGAACGCGCCGCCGCCGTGCGGCGATGCGCCGCCATAGGTATCGACAATGATCTTGCGCCCGGTCAGGCCCGCGTCCCCGTCTGGCCCGCCAATTTCAAAGCTGCCGGTTGGGTTGATGTGATAGACGGTCTCGTCGGACAACAGCTCTGCGGGGATCACGCTGGCGACGACCGACTTCACATAGGCGTGCAGCTCGGCTTCCTTGTCGCCCTGATCATAGCCCTTGGCGTGCTGGGTCGACACCACGATCGCCGTGCAGGCAACCGGCTTGCTGCCTTCATAGCGCAGCGTGACCTGGCTCTTGGTGTCGGGCTCCAGGAACGGCGCCTTTTTCGAATGCCGGTCGGCCGCCATCTGCTCAAGGATCTTGTGGCTGTAATACAGCGTGGCGGGCATCAGATCGGGGGTATCATCGGCGGCATAGCCGAACATGATGCCCTGATCGCCGGCGCCTTCATCCTTGTTGCCGCTTGCGTCCACGCCCTGCGCGATGTGCGCCGACTGGCCGTGCAGGTTGTTTTCGAACCGCAATGTCTGCCAGTGGAACCCGTCTTGCTCGTAACCGATTTCGCGCACCGTGTTGCGCACGGTTGCTTCGATTTCTTCCAGCGCGCCGGGCGCCCATTCGCCATTTTCGTACACGCCCTTGCAGCGGATTTCGCCGGCCAGCACGACCAGCTGGGTGGTGGTCAGCGTTTCGCACGCGATCCGCGCTTCGGGGTCCTTGGACAGGAACAGATCGACGATCGCGTCGGAAATCTGATCGGATACCTTGTCAGGATGGCCTTCTGACACCGATTCGGACGTGAAGAGATACGAAGTGCGCATGAAAATCCCTTAAGAACAGGCAGAAAAAGCGGCTGCGGACCGCATATAAAGCTTTTGTTATATGGCCCCTATCGCGCCACGCGGCGGATGGCAACAGCCAGTGCGACCAGCACCAGCGCCACGATCAGCGCCATCCAGTTGCCCAGCCTGGCGAACAAGGTGGGGGGCAGTGGCGGCGGGATAGCGGCCTCGATCGCGCCGGCCTTTTCCCACGGCACCCGGTCGATAATCCGGCCATCGGCGGCCACGATCGCTGAGATGCCGGTGGGGGTCGCGCGGATCAGCGGCAGCCCTTCCTCAATCGCCCGCAGCCGCGCTTGCGCGAGATGCTGTTCGGGGCCGTATTGGGCGTACCAGCTGTCGTTGGACGGGTTGAAGATCAGGCTTGGCCGATGCACCGGATCGATAATCCGCCCGGAAAAAATCACTTCGTAGCAGATCAGCATACCAACCGGGCCAAACTGCGGCAGCACCATATCGCGCGGCCCCACCCCCGGCGCGAAATCAATGTCGCCGGGGACCAGCCGCTCGAGTCCCAGCCGCGACAAGATCGGCCGCAGCGGCAGATATTCGCCAAAGGGTACCAGATGCGACTTATCGTACCGCCCCAAAATCCGCGCCTTGGCATCAATCGCAAAAACCGAATTGGTCGCGCTGGCAATCGAGCCGTCAGGCCTAAACTGGATCGCGCTGCCGCCGGTCAAGACGACATCGTCCGGCCCAAGCAATCCAGCAATCCGTCGCCGAATTTGTGCCGGGCCGCCGCGTGGATAATAGTCCTGCGGATACCCGTCCTCGATGAAATAGCGCAGCGCGCCTTCAGGCCACACAATCAGGCGCGGCGCCGGCCCAGGCGTCCCGCTCAGCGCGCTAACCGCGCGCAAATTGGATTCAGGATAATCGTCGCGCGGGCGCTGTTCCTGATCGAGATCGGGCTGGACAACGCGGATCTGGGGATGGTCGATCGGCGCGGGTATCGGCGTCGCGGGCGACTTAATCCCGTTGATAGCAAGCGGCGCCAGACAAACCGCAGCCATCGCCGCCGGCCACCACTGCCGCCTTGCCAGCAGCGTCACCGTACCGGCCAACACGACCGTCACGCCTGACAAGGCATAGGTGCCGATCCACGCCGCACTTCCGGCGACGCCCAGCACAGGCAGCCAAATCGTCGCCAGCGGTGGCCAGGGATAACCGGTCAGCAAGGTCGCGCGCAGCCATTCGGTACCGATCCACGCCGCACCCGCCACCAGAACAAAGGCAAGGTCGGGCTGCATCCTCGCGCGGCCCAGCCGCCAGGTAATTCCAGCCGCCAACATGGGATAAAGTGCCAGATAGGCACCCGACAACATCACCCCTGGTATGCCGAGCCAACGCGGCATTGCATCCTGATACACAAAGGCCTGCGCAATCCACATATTGGCTAGCGTCAGATGCGCCCAGCCGAACAGCCAACCGCGCCAAAGCGCCGTGCGCCATGTCTGTGCGGCATGAATCATCGCCAGCCACCCTGCCACCGCAAGCAACGTCAGCGGCCATAGATAAGCCGGGGCAAATCCTCCGGCGGCCAGCGCACCGAGGATCAGGCAAGACAAAGCGGGACGGTGCATCAGCATTGGACCCGCGCTATTACGTGGATTGGCGATACTGGCAACAGTTGCTACCGTGACACCATGGCTGTCTCGCGCCCTTTCCATCTGGCTTTCCCGGTTCACGATCTGGCTGATGCCCGGCATTTCTATCGCGATGTGCTGGGCTGTGCCGAAGGGCGGTCGTCGGAGCAGTGGGTCGATTTCGATCTGTTCGGTCATCAGATTGTTGCGCATCTGGACCCGTCGGTCCGGCCGCCAGCGCACACCAACGCGGTCGATGGCCATGACGTGCCTGTGCCACATTTTGGCGTCGTCCTGACGATGGCGCAATGGCAGGCATTGGCGGACCGCGTTGCCGCGGCGGACATACCCTTTGGCATCGCGCCGCACATCCGATTCCAGGGTCAGCCGGGCGAGCAGGCGACGATGTTCTTCTTTGATCCCAGCGGCAATGCGCTGGAGTTCAAGGCCTTTGCCAATGACGCAATGCTGTTCGCGACCTGATCCTCAGGTCGGACTGCCCTCATCGACCAGAAATCTGGTCAATCTCCGGTCGGAAATGCCCAGCAATGGCCAGGCGGAGCGCCATGCCGCAACATGCGGCGTAAGAAAATGGGCGCGAAGTGCAGCGTCATCGACCCAGCGCTCGACGACATGGATCAGCCCGGGATCGAGCACGTCTTCGGCATAGTTATAGGCAAGACAGCCAGCTTCGGCGCGGCTGGCCGATACCATCATCGCCATCGCCGGCCGCGCACGGTCAAGCGATCCGGCGGGCACGCGGATGGTGCCGATAATCAGCACCGCCATCAACGCTTGGCGCTGACCCGCCAGATAACATTGCCAACATCATCCGCGACCAAAAGCGCCCCGCCCTGATCGAAGGTAACGCCGACTGGCCGGCCCTGCGCCTGACCTTTGGCATTGAGAAAGCCGGTCAGGATATCGATCGGCTTTGCGCCCCTCGCCGGGAAGCCGTTGGTGCCAAACGGCACATAGACAACCTTGTACCCAGATACAGGCTGGCGGTTCCACGATCCGTGCTGGCCGATAAAGGCGCCATTTGCGTAGCTGGGTCCCAGTCGGCCATCGCTGGCAAAGGTCAGCCCCAGCGAGGCCGTGTGCGGCCCCAGCGCATAATCGGGGCGCTTTGAATATTCGCGAAGGTCGGGGCGCTCTGGCTGGACGCGTTTATCGATATAGCCGCCCCAATAAGTATAGGGCCAGCCAAAGAAATCGCCGAGCTCTACTGCGCTCATATAATCGGGGGCAAGATCGGATCCCAGCATGTCGCGTTCATTGACGACGGTCCACAAGCTGCCGGTCTTGGGTTCAAATGCCATTCCCTGAGGATTGCGCAGCCCCGCGCCGAATACGCGAAATGCCTTGTGTTCAGGATCGACTTCTAAAATGTTCGCCCGGTTAACTTCCTTGTCGAGACCGTCTTCAGCGATGTTGGTCGATGATCCGACCGATACGAACAGTGTTCTGCCATCGCGCGCAGCCAGCAGGCCCCGCGCCCAGTGATTACCGCCACCGGGATAGCGAACCACCGTTTCGGGCTTGGCGGTGATCCTCGTTTCACCGACCGTAAAGGGAACCCGCACCAGCGCGTCGGTATTGGCGATGTAGAGCTGGCCGCCGACCAGCGCCATGCCCAGCGGCGAATTGAGCCCGGCAATCAGCACCGTCTTCAGATCGGCAACCCCATCGCCGTTGGTGTCGCGCAGCAACGTGATCCGATTGGCCGACGGCACCGCCGCGCCGCCTTGCTTCATCAGATATCCCATCACCAGCCCGGTAATGCCCCCGACATTGCGCGGGGGCGAATTGGTTTCCGCCACCAGCACGTCGCCATTGGGCAGGCGGTAAAGCCAGCGCGGATGATCAAGGCCAGTGGCGAACGGGTTGACCTTCAACCCCGCCGCTGGCGTCGGCATGCCGCCTTGCGGCCACCCGACCGCCTTTGCCACAGCAATCGTTGGATAATTCTGGACCCGGGGACTGGTGATTTTCGGGCGGGCGCCGGACACTTCGGCTACGCTCAGCTTGGCAATATCGGGCTGGCTGGCCCACCACCAGAATGCAAAAATGGCAACGAGCAAAAGGCCGGTGAACGGCAGAATATGTTTACGCATGGGGCAAAACTAACCGTTCAGCAAGATTGGCGCAAAGAGGAAATAGGGCCGACCCCAATTGGTGGGGCTTTGGCGTATCAGCTTTCGCTTGCCGCTGAAGTGGTTGGCGGATGCAGGCGCAGTCTGACGATCCGCTTGGCCTCTGCCTCAATCACTTCGAATCGCCAGCCGGTCGGGTGCTCAATCGTCTCTCCCGCTTCAGGAACATGCCCGGCCAAAACGGCAACAAGGCCGCCAATCGTGTCAATATCATCCTCGGTTTCGGCGAGCAGCGGATCGATTGCTTCACCAATATCCTCGAGCTCGGCGCGGCCGTCGGCTTCCCAAATGCCGCCATCGAGCGGGATAATCAGCGCTTGCGGTGCGTCGTCATGCTCATCCTCGATATCGCCGACAATTTCCTCGATCAGATCTTCGATGGTCACCAGCCCTTCGGTTCCGAAATATTCATCGAGTACAATCGCCAGGTGGACGCGTTTTTGCCGCATGTCGGCGAGCAGATCGAGCGCCCCGCGCGACATCGGCACGAACAGAGGTTCGCGGATCAGCGACGTGATATCGGCGGGCTGGGGGGCGCCCGTTGCCAGGATGTTGAAGACATCCTTGATGTGAATCATGCCAATGATCGTATCGAGCTTTTCCCGGTAAACAGGCAGTCGACTATGCCCTGCCTCCGCGAATTGCTGGACCAGATCAGCAAAGCTGGTTGTTTCATCAACGGCAATGATATCCGCGCGGGGTACGCCGACATCGCCGGCATCGCGTTCGCCGAAATGGAGCAGGTTGCGCACCATCTGGCGTTCGAGCAGCGACAGATCGCCCTTTGCATCTGGCGCCGGATCATCCTCATGCGCGTCGATTGCTTCTTCAAGCTGCGTGCGGAGCGATTCGTCGGCATCATTACCAAAAATCAGCGACTTGATGCCGCGCCATATACCGCCTTCACTCGGGCCGCCCTCTGCCAGGGCGGTGCTAGATCGGCTACTACTGGGGCCCTCGGCCATGGTCGAACGTCAATCCTCACGTATCAGATAGGGATCAGCAAGGCCGAGCGACGCCATCACAACGCGCTCGATTGCCTCCATCGCATCGGCCTCACGGTCGTCGATGTGATCATATCCTAGCAAATGTAGCGTCCCGTGCACGATCAAATGTGTTGCATGATCGGCGGTACTGATCCCTTTTTCGACAGCTTCGCGTTCACAAACGCCGCGCGCCAGCACGATATCGCCAACCAAAACCTCGCCGTCATCGGTATTGGCCACGGCATCAAGCAAATCAGGCTGGATCATCGGAAAGGACAAGACATTGGTCGGCTTGTCCTTTTGCCGATAATCACGGTTGAGCATCTGGACTTCCGCATCATCGGTTAGCCGGACCGAGATTTCGGCTGTGAAGGTCATCGCTGACCATTCAGCATATGCCGTCGCGGCAAGCGCTGACGTGGCCGCTCGCGCGGCTAGCGCCTGCCAGTCATTGCCATCTTCCCAAATTGGTTCGGCGGAAAGGGCGACTTCAAGCATCTTTCCCCTCATAGGCCTCGACAATGCGACCAACGATGGGGTGACGGACGACGTCCGCGGCACCAAAGCGGCAAATCGACAGGCCTTCCACGCCATCCAGACGGCCGACCGCATCGTTGAGACCACTGGCGTTGATGCCGCCCGGCAAGTCGGTCTGCTTTGGATCGCCGCACACCACCATGCGACTATTTTCGCCAAAGCGAGTCAGAAACATCTTCATCTGGGCAGGCGTGGTGTTCTGGGCTTCGTCCAAGATAATGAAGGCATCGGCCAATGTACGCCCCCGCATGAATGCGATTGGCGCGATTTCGATTTCACCGCTGGCGATCCGCCGCTCGACCTGTTCGGCGGGCAGGCAATCATTCAACGCATCATACAGCGGGCGCAGATAGGGATCGACCTTTTCCTTCATGTCGCCGGGCAGGAAGCCGAGCTTCTCGCCCGCCTCAACCGCCGGTCGCGACAAGATAAGTCGCTGGATACTGCCGCTAATGAGTTGCGCCACGGCCTGGGCTACCGCGATGTAGGTCTTGCCGGTTCCTGCTGGTCCCAACGCAAAGATGATATCGTTGTGGAGCAATTCCCGCATGTAATGCGCCTGAGCGACGGTGCGCGGAACAATCGTCTTTTTGCGTGTTCGGATCATGATCGACGGGGGTGCGGCCGAATCCGCGCGGATGATGCCGTCTAGTGTTGGTTCGGCCGACATGGTGATGACCGCTTCAATCAGGCCAGTGTCAATCACTTCACCCCGGCTGATCCGGTTGTAGAGCGCGTTCAACACGTCGCGTGCGGCCGCCACGGCTTCCGCATTGCCCTCCAACCCGACCTTGTTGCCGCGCGCTGTTATGTAGACCCCCAGCCGATTCTCCAGCAGCAACAGGTTGCGATCAAACTCACCAAACAACTGCGCCATATGTTGCGGCCGGTCGAAACTGAGTTCGGCGCGGCTGCGGTCACCCGATTGGGCGGGAACGGGCTTGCGGCTCATGCGGTCCTTTCAGAGGGATAAGCGCGCCGTTGCGCGTCGGATTCTAACTTTAGGATGGTGGGTGCGGCAACGCTTGGTAATGCCGAAGCTGGTCTCAAAAAGCATCCTGGGCGCGTGGCACCGTCAGACGGGTGTGAGAACCGGGTATGCTGCATCCAAAATGAGTTTGGCAGATGGCCGGGGGTTAGGACAGCGGAAAATGGGTGGCTTCGCCACCGCGGCCGGTGCGGGCGTTTTACCGTATCGACAGCTCTGACAAATGTGATGCATCTCCCAAGACATATTACACATAATGATTTGATTGATACGAATATTATCGAAAACAATTTCGTTTTCGTTGCTGAAAATCGCAAAATAGAGTCAGGAAAAACAGTTGAGCTATATAGTTAAAAGTATGCGGGTCTTCGCATTATTGTTGTTTTTGTTCGCTCCCTCTTTTGCGATTCTGATTTTTATCGGATTTTTTGTGAAGAGTACGGCATATTTTGTCGGCGCAACGCTGGTATTCCTACCAATTAATGGCATTGCAATCTTATTCGGGCCTTTACGCAAATTTGCCGTCGGCCAGCTTCAGAAGATTGCTGGACGGGCTTAAGAGCAAAAACAGCAACTGAACCACTTGCCGCGCGACTGGCCGAACGCAAGCATCCAATCCGAACGATAGAGCGGCGGACGATTATTTAATCAGCATAGCTGGTTCGTCGGCTATCAAACCGAGCTACTCGGCCTGACGCGCTACAAATTTCCCGGTCGTACGCAGCTAGTCCGCACGCTTGCGGACAAGAAGACGCAACATGCGGTTCGGTCCAACCACGACCGGGGGCCGCCTTAGCCTAGCTATGGGGCCGCCTTAACCTAGCTATCCTGTCAATCACCATTACACCAAGGAAAACAGGCGACGCCCGGGCGGACAAATGTGACGAATTTTGAAGAGCTTCTCGGCTTGGCACGCGATTTGCTAGGTTACGGCTAAGAACAACCAAAGGGATGGACGTCATGAAGAAGCTTTCACTCATTGCCGCGTCGCTGCTCGCAAGCAGCTTGCTGGCCGCACCGGCTAGTGCTGCCGTCACCTTCACGTTTGAAGGGGGTCTGGCCACGCCATCTGCCGGCTACACCATCGTCAATACGTTCAACAACACGACCGGCCTGACTGGTTCGGGTTTCCAGATCAAGACGCCGCCGGCGGATGGCAACGGTGCTCCGCCTGCCAATTCGGTCCCAGCAGGCACCCCGTATCTCTCGGTTCTTGGTGGTGGCTCGGCGACGTTCACCTTTGCTCAGCCCGTAGCGGGTTTTCAGTTCGACTGGGGGTCGATCGATACCTACAACACGCTGACGATCACGGGCTCGGGCGCGACGATCATCATCCCCGGCACGAACTTCACCAACCCTGCCAACGGTAACCAGGTATCGCCAGGTACCAATGGCCGTTTCACGGTGTTTGGGACGGCTGGCGAAACCTTCACCAGCGTAACGTTCTCGTCGAGCCAGAACTCGTTCGAAGTTGACAATCTGGCAGTACGGCCGGTTCCGGAACCCGCCACATGGGCAATGATGCTCGTTGGGTTCGGCCTGGTCGGTTATGGCCTGCGCAGCCGCCGTCGTCAGTCGGTCCGCGTTACCTACGCCTGATAGACGACTAAATTAAAACAAAGGCCGTCGACCCTCCTGGGTCGGCGGCCTTTGCTGTCTGCTGGCAATCGGGTCGCATAGAATCGCGTTGTCGGGAGCAGCGGTCGGCCAATCCCGCGATCAGCATTGCGAAGCTGCGTGGCTGGCTGGCTTGGGCGCTGAGACCCCAGCCTTACTTGGCGGACCCCTCTTGCCCTGGCCCGATATCGGCCTGCGGCAGATAGCGCGGCGCGACACGGGCCTTGCTCGCCTGTTCAAAGACATAGCCTGCGCCAAACAGCGTCGCTTCGCTGTAAGGCTTACCGATGAACGACAGCCCGACTGGCAACCCTTTGACCAGCCCCATCGGCACGGTCAGATTGGGATAGCCTGATACCGCCGGCAATTCCGAGGAAGACGGGCCGCCACCCTGATCGCCATAGACGGGTTCAACCAGCCAAGCCGGGCCGGTGGTGGGCTCAACCAGGATCGCGGCATTGGCCTTGGCCAACATCACATCAATCCCCTCCGCGCCGGCCAGCCGCAGCGATTTGGCCCGTGCACCCAGATATTCGGGATCATCCAGACCCCGGGTCTTTTCCGCAGCGATAAAGGTTTCCTGCCCGAAAAAGGGCATTTCGGCGGCCTTGTTCGCCGCGTCAAAAGCAATGACATCGGCAAGCGTTCTCGTCTTTACCGCCGCCGGCGTGGTCGCCAGATAGCTGTTCAGATCAGCCTTGAGCTCGGTCAGCAACACCTGGAACTCGGCTTCTCCCAGCCCATCCAGCTTGGGCTGCTCCACATCGACCAGCACCGCGCCCTGCGCCTTCAGCACATCGAGCGCAGCCGCGTAGCGCGCGGCCATGTCGGGCCGCATCTCGGGCCGCAGCACGGCAATCCGCACGCCTTTTAGCGACGCGGATTTAAGCGCAGCGGCAAAATCGGCTTTGTGCGCGTCGGCATCCTTGGTGGCCGGATCGGTCGGATCGGTGGCCACCATTGCCGAGAACAGGATCGCCGCATCGGTCACGCTGCGCGCCATCGGCCCGGGCGTATCCTGACTGTGGCTGATCGGTACGACCCGGCTGCGGCTGACCAGCCCGATTGTCGGCTTGAGCCCGACCAGGCCGTTGATCGACGACGGGCAGACCACCGACCCATCGGTTTCGGTTCCCAATCCAGCCGCGGCAAAGCTCGCCGCGACCGCCGAGCCGGTCCCGCTCGACGAGCCGCACGGGGTCCGATCGAGCGCATAGGGGTTCTTCACCTGCCCGCCAATCGCGCTCCAGCCGCTGATCGAATTGCTCGATCGGATATTGGCCCATTCGGACAGATTGGTTTTGCCCAGGATGATCGCGCCCGCTTTGCGCAGTTCGGCGACAACGGGCGCATCGCGCAGCGTGACATTGTCCTTTAGCGCCAGACTCCCGGCGGTGGTCGCCACGGGATCGAGCGTTTCGATATTGTCCTTGATCAGGATCGGCACACCGTCGAGCGGGCCCAGCCGCTTGCCCGCTTTGCGCCGCGCATCCGCGGCCCGCGCGGCGGCAATGGCATCTGGATTGACCGCGATGACCGCGCGCAGCTTTGGGCCCTGGCGGTTCATTGCGGCAATCCGTGCCAGATAGGCTTGAGCAATCGCTTCACTCGACATCCGACCGCTCGCCATCATCGCGCCGAGCTCGCTGATCGATTTCTCGGTGATTGCCGCGCCCGCGGCGGACTGGGCCAAGGCCGGTGCGCCATCCAATGCCACGATCGCCGCCGACGCCAACAACAGTCCAGACAGATGACGCACCGCTAATCCCCCCACTCAGATAATATCACGACAGTTTAACCGGTCCGCCGATGAACGAAAGCCCGCCCGATGGCGGTATCGCTTCGCTGGCGCGCATCGTAAGCCATCGCCAGCACCAGGCATGAAAATCATTGTCAGATATGAAAAGAGGCTGCCGGGGGGTGCCACGCACCTCCCCGGCAACCTCCTGACATGGTCAGCGGCCGGATGCTCCAGCCCGGGTTACCATGCGGACCGCCGATTCTGTGGACCCTGACGTTGACTGGGGGAGAATACCCCCCGCCGGGTCCGGCGAATCAGCGGCGCGTCCCCCGAACGAACTGAACCGACCCCATTGCTGAACCATGAGACATCGGATCACCTCCTTTCGCTAGTTGAAACGGCGTGCCCTTATGGACACCGGTGTTATGTGAATCAGGCGACAGATAACTACAAGTCTTGTTTTATTTTTTGTTTTGAGCGATTCATGGGGTCTGCGCCGAATTCCGGCGCACTTTTTTCCGACATTTTGGCCGATATTGCGGCGGTTATCGCCGACACACTTTGATGGCCGGCAATTCCCTAAGATCGGCAATCTTCGGCAATGCGCGCCACTTCCGCCCAGACCGGGATAACCAATGTCGGCTGCGTTGCCTGTTCGATCGTAAAGCGCCCGCGGCTGAAGATGATCGCGTCGAGCAATACGTCATTGGGATTAAAGGACGCCGCCATATAGGTGGGCGTCACCCCGGTCGGTTGTGTCGCAACCTGCCGCGTCAGCGTCGATGTCCTGATCGTCAGTGGGGCGCGATCGGGCGCTGATCCACGTCGCGAAAGATAGATCGCCCTTGCCTGCCGGTCGCAGCGTAATGTTACATCCGCATCAGCGCCCGGCACTCCAAACAACGCGACGCTTCCGCGCGCATCCTGACGATATACCCAGGTGCCAGCGGTCACCGGCCAATCGCGCCAATCGCCGGTGTAGCGCGATGAGGGCGCCGGTGCGGGGCGCTGAATGGTCGCCGTCGGCGGCGCGACTGGAGGCGCTACGGCGACCGGCGGCGGGCCAACACAGGCACCGACCGACAACGGCGCGACGAAGGCAAGTATCTTTCGCATGCCCGATCTTATGGGCGAAGCAATCGCCGCGCTCAACCAATCATGTAAGCCCGGTTGACAAGCAGCCGCGACAAAAGGCTTTCATTGCGCGGTCGATTGAGTGACCAAGGACCGCACGCAAGACGTCGGGGTGGCAATGGACGGCAAACGGTTGAAATCGATCCTTGGCGGATCGGCAGGCAATCTGGTCGAATGGTATGACTGGTATGCCTATTCGGTCCTGACGATCTATTTCGCGCCCAGTTTTTTTCCAAAGGCCGATCCGACCGCCCAATATCTGAGCGCTGCGGCAATTTTTGCGGTCGGCTTCCTGATGCGGCCAATCGGCGCCTGGGTGATGGGCATTTATGGCGACACGCATGGGCGCAAGGCCGGGCTTGCGCTGGCCGTCGCGCTGATGTGCGGCGGATCGTTGATGATCGCGGTATCGCCAACCTATGCCGAGGCAGGGGTGTTTGCGCCGGCACTGCTGGTGATTGCCCGGATGTTGCAGGGATTGTCGGTGGGCGGCGAATATGGGGCCAGCGCGACCTATCTGTCCGAAATGGCCACGCGGACCAACCGGGGTTTCTGGTCAAGCTTTCAATACACCACCCTAATCGGCGGCCAATTGCTGGCGCTGGCGGTGACGCTGGTACTGCAAGCCTTTTTGACCCAGAGCGAACTGACATCGTGGGGCTGGCGTATCGCCTTTGCGATCGGGGCCGCGCTGGCGTTGGGCGTCTATGTTCTGCGGCGCGGCCTTGCCGAAACAACGGTCTTTGAAGGGATGGCCGAGCGCACCAAATCGACCGCGGCCAATTTGTGGCGCGCCCATCCGCGCGAATTCATGATTGTGATAGCCATCAGCGGCGGCGGCAGTTGCGCCTTTTACGCCTACACAACGTATCTGCAGAAATTCCTGGTGATCACGAGCGGCTTTAACAAGCAGAGCGCGACTGAAATCATGACCGCGGCGCTGGTTGTCTTCATGCTGAGCCAGCCAGTGTTCGGGGCAATTTCGGACCGCGTTGGGCGCAAGCCGATGTTGTTCCTGTTCGGCATTGGCGGGATGCTGGTATCGGTCCCGGTGTTCAGCGCCCTGGCGGCAACGCGCGATGCGGTGAGTGCGTTCAGCATTGTTCTGGTGCCCCTGTTATTGCTGAGCGCGTACACATCGATTTCCGGGTTGATTAAAGCAGAGCTGTTTCCGGCGCACTTGCGGACGTTGGGTGTCGCCCTGCCCTATGCCATCGGCAACACGATTTTTGGCGGCACCGCCGAATATGCCGCGCTGTGGTTCAAAGGCGCGGGCATCGAATCCGCTTTCTATTGGTACGTAACGGCCATCATCGCGATGGCGACACTGGGGTTTGCGCTGATGCCGGAAACCAGGCGTACCAGCCGGATCAACCATGACGAGGATGGCGTCGGCCACGTCACCACCGGTCCATAATCCGCGCGCCCGGTGGATCTGCCGGGCGCATGTTACCGGCCCGACCGCGCAGGAATATCGCGCAAATGGCACGCCGCCCAGCGTACCACGTGTCCAACCGACGCTATTGGTTTGGCTTCTGGAACCTGAAGACGAACCGATCAGTCTTGCCGCGGACCGCCGGATCGAACACCAGCCTGGTGTGATCATCGCTGGTGTTGTGCAGCAAATCGCTCGATCCGACGAAAACAAAACCGGCCTTGGCAAAATCGGCCTTGACCACCGCAGGATCGATACGGTGCAGCTTATCGACCGTCGTCCGCGTATAGCCGGGCAAGGCCACATGGTCGATCACCGCCACCGTCCCGCCCGGCTTCACCGATTGGAACAAGGTTGCCAGAAAGGCGTCTGGATCGGTTTTGGGCACGCCAAACTTTTCACTTTCCCAATAGATGTCATGATAATCGAGGTGGAGCATGACGAAGCTATAGGCGCCGGCTGGCGCGGCAAATTTGTCAAAAGGATAGGTTTCCCGGGCCACATTGGCGTTGCGTGATTTCAGCGCGGTCCACACTTCGGCATCCTTGGGATCGCCCTTGACGAACTGTTCGGGATCATAGGCAGTGACATGTCCTTTCGGCCCGACCGCGCGCGCCATGATCTCCGAATAATAACCACTGCCTGCCATGATGTCGGCGACCTGATCGCCCGATTTTAATCCCTCAAACGCGAGAACGTCGGCGGGTTTGCGGCTTTCATCCAGTTTGATTGCGTCGTCTGGCCGCCCAGGCGCCGCAACGGCGGCGGCGAAATCGGGCAGCGGCGCCTGTTTTGCCGCCAGCGGGGCCGCCGCAAACATCAAGACACCGCACCATATGAACGTCGATTGTTTCACGGCATTTCTCCCACTGATTCTGTGTGTTATCTAGATAATACGCCAAGCATCGCGATGCCGCAATAGTGTGCCCGGTGACCGATGCCAAAATCACCATTTAACTTGGTCGGCGCGAGGCGTAAGCTTGTTGCCTAATCGTCATCTAGGGAGAGATACGATGATCAACCGTACCGGTACGACTGCGATAATCGCAGCGGCCATCTTGCCAATCGCCGCCGCTCTGGCCGCGCAAACCACCCCGCCAAGCCCACCTACCGACGCGACGGCAACGGCGGCACCCATGGCCACACCAACGCCCGATCCGGCCACCCCGCCGGCTGCTGCTCAAGAGCCTGCTGCCGCGCCGACGACACCGTTCGATACGTTGCTTACCAGCGCCAAGCCATATGCGTCCGATCCGAAATCAGCCGCCTATAAGGTCGTGAGCGCCACCACGAAGGACTGTGTGACGCAATTGTCGCTGGAAGGCGGATCAAAGCTGTCGATCGACCTGAAAGTCATGCAGGGCCTGACCGTCAACACCAACCTGATGATCCGCGGCGGCGGCCATTCGGTACAGCTGGAATTTGACGGCAAGAACGGCGCGAAAGCCGCCAGCGATGCAGAAAAAGCGCTAGACGACCTGAATAACAAATGCGGGTGAGGCTGATCGGGGGATAGCAGGGGTTGCGGCGCAGCACTGGGGCATTGCCCCTGTGCTCCTGCTGGTGCGGCGGCTCCTTATCGCCCGCGCGAGCTTTTGAATTTCTGGCTTTTGCCGTACCGCGTCTTGCGCGTGCCCGGTTTACCCTCGTTACTGCGACCCATCACCGGCGCGCGGTGCTGATCGACCGGCAAGCCGAGCTCTTCGGCTTCGAGTGACCGGATTTCATCGCGCAGGCGACCGGCTTCTTCAAATTCCAGGTCGCCGGCGGCCTTGCGCATCTTCTTTTCGAGCTCTTCGATATAGGCGCGCAGATTGTGGCCGACCATGTGCGGACGGTCTTCATCGATTTCGACCGTTACCTGATCGCGGCTCGCCACATCCTTGATGATGTCGCCGATGTTGCGGCGGATTGTGGTTGGCGTGATCCCATGAGCCTGGTTGAAGGCAAGCTGCTTTTCGCGCCGTCGCGATGTTTCATTCATCGCGCGCTCCATCGATCCGGTAATCCGGTCCGCATAGAGGATGACGCGCCCATCGACGTTGCGCGCGGCCCGGCCAATCGTCTGGATCAGCGAGGTTTCGGAGCGCAGAAACCCTTCCTTGTCGGCATCGAGAATGGCAACCAGCCCGCATTCGGGAATATCGAGCCCTTCGCGCAGCAGGTTGATGCCCACCAGCACGTCATACACCCCCAGCCGCAAGTCGCGGATCAGTTCGATGCGTTCCAGCGTTTCGACATCGCTGTGCATATAGCGCACGCGCAATCCCGCTTCGTGCATATATTCGGTCAGGTCTTCGGCCATCCGCTTGGTGAGCGTCGTCACCAGCGTGCGGTAGCCCGCCTCGGCGGTCTTGCGCGCTTCGACGATCAGGTTCTGAACCTGTTCCTCAACCGGCTTGATCTCGATCGGCGGATCAATCAGCCCGGTTGGCCGGATCACCTGTTCGGCAAAAACACCCCCGGTCTGCTCCATTTCCCAATGCCCGGGCGTCGCCGAGACATAAGTCGTCTGCGGGCGCATCGCTTCCCATTCGTTGAAGCGCAGCGGCCGGTTGTCGATCGCCGAGGGCAGGCGAAAGCCATATTCGGCCAGCGTCAATTTGCGGCGATGGTCACCGCGCGACATGCCGTTGATCTGGCCGATCGTGACATGGCTTTCGTCGACAAACAGCAGCGCGTTGTCGGGCAGATATTCGAACAGCGTCGGCGGCGGTTCCCCCGGCATCCGCCCGGTCAGGAAGCGCGAATAATTCTCGATGCCCGCGCAGCTGCCGGTCGCGGCGATCATCTCGAGATCAAAATTGGTGCGCTGCTCCAGCCGCTGCGCTTCGAGCAGCTTGCCCTCGATCTGCAGTTCCTTGAGCCGCTCGCTCAGCTCGAACTTGATCGCTTCCATCGCCTGTTTCAGCGTCGGGCCCGGCGTGACATAGTGGCTGTTGGCAAACACCCGGACATAATCAAGGCTCGCCACTTTCTTGCCGGTCAGCGGATCAAATTCGACAATCTCCTCCACCTCGTCGCCAAAAAAGCTGATGCGCCACGCGGTATCTTCATAATGCGACGGGAAAATTTCGAGATTATCACCCTTTACGCGGAAGTTGCCGCGCTGGAACGCCGCGTCGTTGCGCTTATATTGCAGCGCGACCAGCTTGCGGACGATCTCACGCTGGTCGACGACCTGCTTTTTCTTCAAATCAAAGATCATCGCCGAATAGGTTTCGACCGATCCGATACCGTACAGGCAACTCACCGACGCAACGATGATCACGTCATCGCGTTCGAGCAGCGCCCGCGTCGCCGAATGCCGCATCCGGTCAATCGCTTCGTTTACCGAACTTTCCTTCTCGATATAGGTATCCGACCGCGCGACATAGGCCTCGGGCTGGTAATAATCATAATAGCTGACGAAATATTCGACCGCGTTTTCGGGAAAGAAGCTTTTGAATTCGCCGTATAATTGTGCCGCCAAAATCTTGTTGGGCGCGAGGATCAGTGCAGGCCGCTGCAACGTTTCAATGACCTTGGCCATGGTAAAGGTCTTGCCGCTCCCGGTGACGCCAAGCAGCACCTGATCGCGTTCGCCAGCCAGCGCCTGTTCGGTCAATTCCTTGATCGCGGTCGGCTGGTCACCCGCGGGCTGATAGTCAGACACCAGCTTGAATGCCTTGCCGCCTTCCACCTTCGGCGGACGTTCGGGGCGGTGCGGAACAAAGGCCTGCCCGGTTTCGGGTTCATCGAGCGTGGTGCGAATCTGGATGGCCATAGCAGAACATATGGGGCACGGAATCGTTGGGGGCAATCGCCGGTGATGGTCTTGATCTGGTCACATCGGCGTGCAAGTCCCGTCCCCGCATGAAACGCGTCCTGCCCCTTATTCCCGCACTGGCGCTGTTCGCCGCTGCCGATACACCGCTTCGGCCCGGCAACTGGCACGTCCACAGCGAAGCGGTTGCGGGTGCCATTAATGGTGAGCCCCTGTCACCCGAACGGCTGAAGATTTTCGGGATCGACGCCGTCAATTGCCTGACGCCCGATGCGGCGCTTGATCCCATCGCGGCGCTCGGCGCGCGCATCTGCGCTGGCCAGATCGTTCGCCGCGAACGCGGGCATGCGTCGGTTACCGGCAATTGCCCCGACGGCGAAAGTACCGAAATCGAGGTAACGTTTACCCCAACCCACTTCGAAGGCACGCTGACGTCGCATGGCATGACGAGCGGCGGGCCATCCGATCTGACGATGCGGCTGATCGGAGACCGGCGCGGCAATTGCCCTGCCGTGCCCAAGCCGCAAAAACGGCCAAAGCCGCCGAAATCAACGCAGCCGCACCGACAATCCAAGCCGCTAAAACCGGCCAAGCCGGCCGCATCTGCGCCGCTTGATCAGCGGCGATAGGCGTGAGACACAGGGACGTGCCGGCATCCGAGCTGACGATGCCGGAAATGGGAGGCCATATCGCCATGCCGCGTCTTGCCGTGATTGCCCCGTTGCCCTTGCTGCTCGCCCTGTCCGCCGCTGGTCCTGTCGCGGTGATCCAGCCCGGCAAGTGGCAGACAACCGTCGAAATTCTGGAAATGAAGATGCCCGGCGCACCACCGGGCGTGACTGCCGCGCTCAATTCGCACAAGCCAATGACGACGGTGACGTGCGTGACGCCCGAAATGGCAACGCGTGGCCCGCAGAACATGATGAACAGGGACAAGGCGTGCCGCTTTGCCAAATACAGCATGGCGGGCGGGCAGATTGCGTCGGACATGACCTGCACGCGCCCGACCGGCACCATGCATGTCGTATCGGCAGGCACCTACACTGCGTCCAGCTATTCGGTCACCGGCCATGCGACGTCGACCGGCCGGATGTCGATGACAATGACCACGCGGACCAGCGGTCGCCGACTTGGCAGCTGCTGAGGAGCGCGTCGACATTGGCCAGACAAGGATTGAGGAAGGGAAGTCGATGATCGGATATGTAACCGTCGGCAGCAACGATCTGGATGCGGCGCGCGGTTTTTACGCGGGACTGCTTTCGGAAATCGGCGCAACCGAACTGATGCGCATGGAGCATGGTTTTACCATGTACGGCACCGGCTGGGGCCAGCCGGCCATTGCCGTAACGCATCCTTATAATGGCGACGCGGCGACCCCCGGCAATGGCAATATGATTGCCTTGGTTGTCCAGGATCGCGTTCAGGTCGATGCGCTGCACAGCAAGGCGCTCGCTTTGGGGGGCAGCTGCGACGGTCCTCCCGGCGTGCGCGGCGATGAAGGTCCGCAGGCCTTTTACGGCGCCTATTTTCGCGATCCCGAAGGCAATAAACTCTGCGCTTTCCGCGTCGGCCCCGCCTAATTCCCGCTTTTGCGCTGGATCAACTGGTCAAGCACTTCGCCATCGATATCGGTTGATATCTGAATCCACAGCGGCAGGTGGTCCGACAGCTGATAGGTGAACTCGGCCTTGGTCAGATTGGGGAATAATGGCTTGTGGTCGCTCGCATAGAAATCGAGCACGCCGCCGGCGAGCGTGAAATCGTCGCCGTACCGCGCGAAATGCAAGATCTGATCATAGCGTTTGTCCCGCGCCAGGTTTGATCCAAACTCATCCTGCAGCAGCGCGCGCGGGATGGTCAGCCCGGTGGAGATCAGCGCCTGAAACAGGGGGCTCTGCCGATCGGGAATGTTGAAATCACCCATGACGATCCAGTCGAGATCCTCGACGCTTTTGTCCTTGATCTTGGCGTCGAGCCAATTGGCAAGCAGCTGGATCTCTTTTTGGCGCGGCGCTTCGCCATCGCCCCAGCGGATGTGCGTCGTCAACGCAACAAAATCGAAATTCCCTGACTTGAAACTGGCAAGATAGGGTGAACGCCAAAAGCTCTCCTCGGGCAGATATTCGGTGCCGCGCTTGGTTCGCGGCGGACTGGCTTCTGCGGCCATGCCATTGAAGGTGCAGGCGCGGCGATCGTACAAATAGCAGACCCGTTCGCGATTGCCGCCGCCGTCCAGAATGGCATCGGAATAAACCGCATCCCAATAGGGCCCAAGAATCGGCAGGATACGGTTGAGATCGTTCAGATTGTCGCGCAGTTCAACGAGGCCCACAAGATCGAACTGGCCGATAATTTCGGCGATATAATGGATGGCGGCTTCGCTGCGTTTCTTCTTGCCAAATTCGCGGATGTTCCAGGTCGCGATGTTCAGCGTTTCGTCGAGCTTCGACGACGGAATTTCGGCCGCGTCAATCCGTTTGCGAAGCAGCTTTAATCCCTCAGCGATGTCGAGGCTGATATTGCCGTGAAACATCGTGGTCCCCCAACGCTGTAGCTGACCAAATAATAACGCATTTACATGACAATACCGATTGATGGCGAACGCCGGCTTTGTGGGATCGGCTCGCCTTCCCGATCAGGTCTCGCGATCAGTCCGGACGATAGGCCACACGCCACATGGCCAGCCCGATTAGCGCCGATACCAACGCCAGCACGGCGCTGGTCGCCATCGCGCTGATCCAGCGCATCATCATCGTGAGCGCATCACTTGGGGGCGGATCGGCAAGGCCAAAACCATAGGTCTGGCTCGCGGTGAAAATCAGAAAGCCGGTCAACGCCCCGACCAGCATGGCGTGGTGGGCGCGGCGGCGACCCATCATATGCATCACCGTCCAAATCGGTGCCGCGACCGCCGTGATCGCCATCATCGCCAACAGGGTGCTGACCAGCGCCACGGCAACCACACCCGACACACCTGTCTGCCCGCCGGCGATTGTTAGCAGGGTCGCCAGCCCGCCGCACAAGGCGCCACCTGCGGCAAGTGCGTAGCCCGCGCGATCGATCGACGTCCGATACCCCTTCCGCATGATCAGATCCCGCATCGCTATTGGCCTTTCCCCGCGACTCATTAATCATATCATCGCCTTGCCATACGCCAAAGATTGGAAAGTCGACGTCGTGGGTCGACGGCGCCGAGATAATCAGTAGAACGCACGCGCATGCCTTCCGGTAATGACGGCCGCCAATTTTCGAAGCGCTGGACCATGCGGCGGGCGCAGGCATGGTTGCGGCTGGTCGGACCCCGGTCGCCCGTGTTCCGGCGGCGCGTCGCGATTACCGGCGGTGCTATTACCATCGGGCTGATCGCGATTGTCTTTGCCGCCGCCGCCGACCGGGCATCAGCGGCGTTCCAGCTGATGATCGCAACCTATCCATTGGCGCCGTTGGCGCTCACGCCGGCAGGCTTTGCCGCCATCGTCGCCATCACCAATCGCTATGTGCCGGCCGCGCGCGGATCGGGGATTCCGCAGGTGATCGCCGCGCGCAGCCACCCCGAAACCGCGCTTGACGGATTGCTGTCTATTCCGGTCGCCATCGGCAAGGCCGTGCTGACCTTGGCAAGCCTGCTGGTCGGTGCATCGACCGGGCGCGAAGGCCCGACTGTTCAGCTATCGGCATCGGTGATGGCGCTTTGGCATCGTTTCCTGCAGGTGCCGATGCGGGCGTCGATGATCATTGCCGGCGGATCGGCTGGTGTCGCCGCGGCTTTCAATACGCCGCTGGCGGGCATCGCCTTTGCGATTGAAGAGCTGGCTGCAGCTTATGAGCAGCGCATGGCGTTGCTGGTGATGACGGCCATTCTGATATCCGGCGCTGTCGCATCGGGTCTGGCCGGGGATTATATTTATTTTGGCGCCATTGGTGCATCGATGCCGATTGGCGGCGTGCTGGTCGTGGCGCCGGTGGCAGGTTTGGTTGGCGGTGTGGCAGGTGGGTTGTTTTCGCGCCTCGTCCTGGCGGCGGCATCCCCTGAATTTGCGCCGATGCGACGCGCCAAGCGCCACCCCATCGCCTTCGCCGCCGGGTGCGGACTCGTCGTCGCGATATTGGGCTGCGTCACCCACATCACCTGGGGTACCGGCTATGATGCTGCGCACGCGGTCATCGTCGGCGTGCATGCACCATTGTGGTTCGGCATTGCCAAATTCGTCACCACATTGACCAGCGCGGTAGCCGGCCTGCCAGGCGGTATTTTCTCGCCAAGCCTCGCGACCGGTGCGGGGGTCGGCAACCTGCTGCGCTGGGCATTTCCGGACGAACCCGGAACCGCCGTCGTTCTGCTGGGTATGGTTGCCTATTTCACCGGCGTGGTGCGCGCACCGCTGACCGCGGTGTTCATTCTGACCGAAACCACCGCTAGCCGCGGGCTCTTATTGCCGATGTTCGCGGCCGCTCTGGTGGCCAACCAGACCAGCCAATGGGTTTGCCGTGAAAAGCTGTATCACGGCCTGTCCAAGACCTTTGGCGGTGCTAGCGAAGCGCCCTGACCATTGGCGTGTCGAGGCATCTGAGCAGCGCGGAACGGTCCATTGGCCGGGTCGCCGCAAGCGGGCTGTAGGGTGCGATATCCTGCGGGACCCCAATGGGCACGGTGTCAAACTGCCTGGGCTGACGGGTGCAGGCCAGCGCGGCGGCAAGCAAGCGGGGCGGCGTGCCAAATTGTTCATAGCTCAGCCGGAACGTCCCCCAATGCACCCCGATGGCGCGGCGCGCGCCCAATCGGCGAAACACCTCCACCGCGTCGACAGGCCCGATATGCGAGCCGGCCTCCATCTGGCCCGGTTCAAAACGGAACGCGCCGATCGGGATCAGGGCCAGTCGGACCGGGCCGTAGTGCGCCACCGCATCGGCCCAGCGCAGATCGCCGGCACCGGTATCCCCCGCAAAGAACAGATTGCCGCCCGGCAGCGTAACGACAAAGCCCGACCATAATGCCCGGTTGCGATCGGTGAACCAGCGGCTGCCCCAGTGGTGAACGCGGGCAACGATAATGCCGATGCCTGGCCGGACCATCAGTCTTGCGCCCCAATCGAGCGCACGGGCGGGCACACCAACCGACCCGATAACCCGGTCATTCCCCAGCGACGTAACGATCAGTGGCCGGTCGCGCGCCCATAGCTTTTTGAGCGTGGATAGGTCCATGTGATCGTAATGGTCGTGGCTGATCAACACGACGTCGATCCTTGGCAACCGGTCAAACGCAATACCGGGCGGTGCAACACGGTGCGGGCCGACCCCGAACGGCCCTGCGCGATTTGCCCAGGTCGGATCGGTCAGGATGTTGAGCCCCTGCGTCTGCACCAGCACAGTCGAATGGCCGACCCAGGTGACCACAAGGCGATTCCCCTGCACCCGGCGGGGCGGATCGACGGGATGGACGGCGATGCGTTCGGGCCAATCGGGACCGACCCGCCTTGCCGTGAGCAGGCGGGTCAGGAACTGCTGGCGCGCGCGGCCATCGGTGCGCGGTGTGACGAAGGGGTCACCATCCGGGTTGAAGAAGCGTTGCCCGTCGAAATGCGGGCCCGGCGGCCCTTGATAATAGATCGCGTCCAGAAAATGCGGAATCAGCGCAAGGCTCAGGCTGGCAACGATCACCAGCCAAAGGATGCCACCCCCTACCCATTGCCCCAGCCGACCAATCATCACGAAGCCGGTGGCACAGCCGAACTATGGCCGCAAGCATCGATAACCGTTGGTTCGATGTTTTTGTTGACATAGGCACATATTTATTGCTTATACACAATATATCGTTTGATCAGGTAACATAACGTCGATGATTTACAACCGCATTGCGCTGTTCCGGACCGACCGCGGCATATCGCGCCGCGAGCTGGCCGATGCGCTTGGCATCAACCCGCAAACGATCGGCTATCTGGAGCGGGGTGATTATTCGCCCAGTCTGGAACTGGGCATGAAGATCGCTGCCTATTTCGGCGTCGCGATCGAGATTCTGTTTTCGTTTGAACCTTTTGAATCGGTCGCCGCCACGCTGGCGCGCGCAGGAGAAAATTGATGATCCAATATGGTGTGCCGGGCGTTGCAGCCCCGATGCGGCGCCTGCGCGTGCGGCGGCTGAGCGGCTTTGCGCTTGCCGGTTTCCCGATCGGCTTTGCGCTGTTCGTCCTCGGTGGCGACGGCAACCCGCCCGGCCTGCGGACGGTGCTGGGCACCGCCGTGATGCTGGCATGCGTGATCGCCGCGCTGTTTGTGGTGCCAACCGGCGTTCAGCGAATCGCCGCGGGGGTGGAACAGGGCCTCGATGAATTCCAGCTCGCAGCGCGGCTGAGAGCGCAGAGCCAGGCCTATCGCTGGTTTTCCGGCTGGGTGTTTCTGATGGTCGGCTATGCCAATATCGCGTCAATCTTTGGCATGACGATCACGCTGGCGGGCGGCGTAATGTCGGCGCTGGTGTTCTGGGTACTCACCTATGCAACCGTGCTACCCGCCTGGTTTCTGGCGGGCGCCTTGCCCGATGCGGTCGAGGAGGACTAACCTTCGGGCGATGCCGATGCTGTTCCTTGCGCTTTTTGCTGCCGTGCCGGTTGAGCCGCCGGCTTCGGCCCGCGTGATCTTCCAAGGCAACAGGATCACGGCCCGGCATGCCGCCGGCCTTGCTGACCGCGCGCAGACCCGCCGGGTCAAGGCCAATGATCCGGTCC
>JAIELC010000007.1 GCA_019753375.1 Sphingomonas sp. | reverse complement strand
GGCTGCTGGGCGTGTTGCTGGCCGCGCTTGCTGCGCAATTCGTGATCGACGGCCTGCGCGGCAGCTTTTTCTGACGCTGCTGCCCGTTCCACGCGCACAATAGCGGATGAAGCCGGCGCCTATCGGATCCGCCACAGTTTCAATGGCGATCGCGCGGGCATTGCCACCGGTTCCAACCACGCCGGCACCTGGCCATCAGCAAGCTGATCGTAAAATCCGCCCTTGTTACGGAAACGGTACACCGTGGATTTGGCCATGTTGGGGCAGGTCAGCAACAGAGTGGCACCGTGCCGTTTGGCGATCGCGCGGAAGTTATCAGCGGTACCGCCAAAGGCATGCTGAATGTCGAGGATGGCATCGCCATTGCGGTGATAGGGCCCGGCGATGGCATTGTGATGCGTAACGGTGATCAGCCGGGGACCAAGGTCGATAAAGGTCAGAATCGTTTGCGCGGGCAGCTTGTCAAGCGGTCCAAGCGATCCCAATGAGGCACAACTTGCCCCGGCGCGGCTGATCGTCGCGGTTCGTTTGTCGGGTTTGCCGTCGGGCAGATAGGGCACGATCAGCCCCGCAAACAGGCCCGATACCAGCAGAAATCCACCCACTGTTCCAAAGACGCGAACCAGCATGTTGCGATGCCCCAGGCACCGGGGCAGCAATGCCCAGCCAAGCGCGACCGCCCCCGGCACGGCGAGCAACATCGCCGCCGGGCCCACCCGGACCGCCCAAAGGAGCATGGCCGTCGATGCAACGGTAAAGGCCAGCACACCCGCCCAGGCGGCAAAGATGTCGGTGCTGCGCGCGCGCCACGTCGCAAACGCCGCGCCGACAATGCCGATGATCGGCAAGGTTGCGACCGGAAAAGCCGATCGAAAGGCGTGCTGGTAGATCGGACGCGCTTCCCGCACATTGTTCAGCCAGTTCTTCACCAGTTCGGGCGATGCCTGTTCGGGTCGGCCCAGGCATTGCGGGAACAGCGTCGCAAAGCCGATGATGATGATTACCCCTGCACCAATCCCGCCGATCAGCCTGATGATGCGCCGTTCGGGATTGATGCGCGCAAGGGCAAACAGGAACGCGCCCGCTGCAACCATGACGCTCAACCAGACCGGGGTCAGGGCATCGCAGCGCGCCACGCTGTTGCCGTATGAGGCGAACAGCAGATAGCCGAGCGACGATCCCCCGGCGAGGGTCAGCCCGTAAATCGCGACACGCGTCGCCTCGGCACGGTCCCAGACCCAGCGCAGCGCGATGATCGCACCGGCCGCCGCGGCATAGGGCAGCATTTCTAGGCCGATCGACAGGGAAAAAGCGCTCGCGCCGCCGACGAAGGCGCCGCCGCGCCGCCGCCGGGGATCCGCCAGCCCCGCGACTGTCACCGACAGCGCGGCAAGCTGCCAGCCATGATGATCGATACGCTCGGGCATATACATCAGCATTGTCGCCGTCGCGCCGACCAGAAACACCAGCGCCAATGGCCAGGCAACCGGGCTGACCAGTCGCCGCACGGTAAAGGCAAGGCCAAGCATCGTGACCGACAGCGGCAACAGGGGGGCAATGCCGCACGCCAGGCGCTCGGCCATCAATGGTCCGAAAAAGGGCTTCAACAGCAGGATCAGCCCGGCAATCGGCAGGTCGACAATCCTGGTCCAGTGAATATCGAATCCGCCGGGCGGGTTCATCCGGTACTGGCGAAGATCGTACCAGCCTTGTCCGTTCAACCATGCGCGCACCTGCATCAAGCGCATATTGTCGTCGGTATCGCCCAGCGCGAGCCACCGAATTTGCGGCCAATGCTGGATAAACAGCCATGCCGCGGTCGCCAGCCAGAACAGCAGCACCAGCCATTGCCAGCGGCGATCAAGCGCGCCGCGCAGCGTGTTGCTACTCCTGGTTTCAGGCGGATCGATCAAAGGACTTCCCTCGCTACCTCAGGCGCTCTAGTGCGACGCGCGCAAAGGGCAAGGTGGACGTGATCGCAAAGAGTAGCTCAATAGACCGAATGATCGACCTGCTTGCCGGGTTGATGGGGGGTCGGGAGGTGCATCGCCAATTGATCCGCTTTGGCATCGCCGGCGGTATTTCGACGGTGATTTATGCGGCGGTCTATCTGCCGCTGACGCACTGGGTCTTTCCCGGGCCGCAAGCGGTCTATGTCGTGCCATTCGCCTTTGCGGTCGCGGTGACGGCAGGCTTTTTTCTGCACAGCCGGTGGAGCTTTCGCGGGCACGGATCGCGCGATCCGGGCGGCGCGCAGCAGGTGAAGTTCGTCGCGGTTCAGGGGTCGGGCGTGGCGTTGAATGCCCTCATTACCTGGGTCGGTACCGCGGTGCTGGGATATCCGGCCTGGGTACCATTGCTGCCGGCGATCCTTCTCGCGACGATTTTTACGTTCATTCTCAACCGGTGGCTGGTGTTCGCCTGATGGCCGAAAAACATGGATAGAATCGTTTACGACCGCATGGCCGCGCATGATTCGACGCACTGGTGGTACCGGGCGCGGCGCGAAATTCTGGGCGATTATCTGCGCCGGTACGGCAATCTGCCGCGCGAGGCGCGGATTTTGGAAATCGGCTGTGGCACCGGCCATAATTTGCCGATGCTGGCGCGGTTTGGCGACGTTGACGCGATCGAAATTGATCCTGCCGCGCGGGCCATCGCATCGGAACGGCTGGGCAGGCCGGTTGGCGATGCGCCGCTGCCCGCCCTGCCAGGCGTTGCCCGCGGGCGCTATGATCTGATCGCGGTGCTCGATGTCGTCGAACATATCGACGACGATGTTGCCGCCCTGGCGGCGATGCGCGATTGCCTGGCGCCGGGCGGCAAGATCCTGATCGCGGTCCCGGCGCACCAGTGGATGTGGAGCGCGCATGACGTGGTCAATCATCATCACCGCCGCTATTCAAAGGCAAGTTTGCGCGCGGCGATGACCAAGGCGGGGCTCACGCCAACCAGATTCGGCTATTTCAATTCGCTGCTGTTTCCGCTCGCAGCGGCTGCCCGCGTGGCAGGGCGGTTGAGCGGGCGCGACGACAGTGATGATTCGCCGCCGCCCGCTGTCATCAACACCGTTTTCGAACATATTTTCCGGATCGAGCGGCATCTGGTCGGCCGCGTGCCGATGCCGCCCGGCGTGTCGATCCTCACCCTCGCGGTGCCCGGATAAATTTCGGCTGATCCAGCGAATGGCCTGATCGCGGACCGGCCGATCGTCAGCGATCAGGCCGGACGCTTCGCCCGACTGCGTTTGGGGCGCGGGCTATCGGTGCCGGGTTTGCTGACCGCATCTGAAACAGGATCAAGGGTTTTTACCGCCATCCCTTCGCGGAAATGGGCGACGATGGGGTCCGGCGCCGTGACCCGGTCGGCGGCATAGCCGAGCGAGGCATGGCCACGCACCGGCCCGGCGATGTCTGCAATCAGATAGAGCGGTCGCCGCTTCGATTCGACATAGAGTCTGCCCAGATATTCGCCAATCATGCCAAGCACAAACATCTGCGCCGCGCTCAGCACCACGACGACCAGCATCGTTGACGTCCACCCCTGCACGGGCGTCCCTTCGAAATACCCCCAGGCAATATAGACCAGCAACAACAACGACGCCGCCGCCAGGATGACCGAGGCATGGCTGGCAAAGCGCAGCGGCGCGGTTGAAAAGCCAGTGATGGCATCAAGCGCAAAGCGAATCATCTTGGACAGCGGGTATTTGGTCTCCCCAGCCAGCCGTTCCGCGCGGTCATAGGGAAAGGCGACCTGACGAAAACCGACCCAGGCCACCATGCCGCGAATGAAGCGTGCTTGCTCGGGCATCGCCAGGAACGCATCGAGCGCGCGCCGGCTCATCAACCGGAAATCGCCGGTATCGAGCGGAATCGGCGTGTCGGTGATATGATCAAGCGCGCGATAAAAGGCCGCCGCGGTCGCCTTTTTGAACAGCGTTTCGCCGTCGCGCTTGCGGCGCACCGCGTACACGACATCGGCTTCTTCGCGCACCATGGTGGCGCGCATGTCGACCAGCAATTCCGGCGGGTCCTGCAGATCGGCGTCAATGATCAGAATTTGCGCGCCCGAACACAGGTCCAGCCCGGCGGTCAGGGCAAGCTGGTGCCCGTGATTACGCGATAAATTGATGGCAACCAGATGGGGATCGGCCGCGCATAGCCGTTCCATGACCTGCCAGCTCTTGTCGCGCGAGCCATCGTTGATCAGGACGATTTCGTAATCATCACCCACCGCTGACCGGGCCGCAGCCACGATGCGGGCATGCAGCTGATCAAGACAGGATTCCTCATTATAACAGGGAACGACGACTGATAGGGCGGGACGATACATTTTGTGGTCTTTAACGCTGGCGATCGCTCCCGTCATCGGAAAGATTACGCGGCCGCGGGGTTCGCCGCTTATGCGCGCTCTGCACCGTTGACGGCATCGGCGGCGCGCAGCGCGGCGATAACGCGCATCAAATGCTGGATGTCATGGACTTCGATATCGATCATGTTGGTGTGGAAGCCCGGGTCGCGATTGTCGAGCCGCAGATTGACAATGTTGGCGCGTTGCTGGCCAATGATTGTCGACACGACCCCGAGCGCGCCGGGTTCGTTCTTCAATTCTACCTTGATGCGTGCGGTTGCGCCTTCGGTTTTGTCGCCCCAAGCTAGATCAACCCAGTCCGCATCGTCGCCGTCGATCAGGGTAGGGCAGTCAATCGTATGGACTTCAATGCCGCGTTCGGGTCGGCGCAATCCGACGATCCGGTCACCTGGGACGGGGCGGCAGCATTCGGCAAGATCAAAGGCGACGCCGGGGGTTAGCCCCTTGATCGAGATTGCATTGGTTTGCTGCGGCGGTGCCAACATTGCGTCAGCGCCGGCTGATCCGGGCATCAATGCTTCCATCACTTCGGCATCGGTAAACCGGCGACGCGCAATCGCTTCCATCAACCCGGCCTCGTCAGATAATTTTAGCCGGGTCAACGCCAGCGTGATCGCTTCGTCGGCCAGTGCGGCAGGCAAGCGATGGACGATTTCATCATAGATTTTACGGCCCAGCGCCTGCGTTTCGTCGCGTTCCTTCATCCGCAAATGCCGGCGGATCGCGGCGCGCGCCTTGCCGGTAAAGGCAAAGTTCAGCCAGCTATGCTGCGGCTGCTGTGCCTTGGACCGCAGAATCTGGACCTGATCGCCATTACCGATCTGGGTGCGCAGCGGGACAACCCGACCGTTTATCTTGGCCCCGACCGCCTGATCGCCCAGATCGGTATGCAGCGCATAGGCAAAGTCGATGGGGGTCGCGCCCTTGGGCAGCTGAATCAATTCGCCGCGCGGGGTAAAGGCGAAGATCCGGTCCTGGTACATCGCCATGCGGGTATGTTCGAGCAGCTCTTCCGGGCTGTCGGCGTTATCCAGAATTTCCACCAGATCCCTGATCCAGCTGACCTGCGTTTCCGGGCGCACCTTGTCCTGTTTATACGCCCAATGCGCGGCCAGACCATGTTCCGCTTCGGCATGCATCTCCGACGTACGGATCTGGATTTCAACGCGCGTGTTTTCGGCGTGGATCACGCTGGTGTGGAGCGACCGATAGCCATTGCGCTTCGGCGTCGAGATATAATCCTTGAACCGTCCCGGTACCATCGGCCAGCGGCGATGGATGATCCCCAGGGCGCGATAGCAATCCTCCTCAGTCGGGACGATCGCACGAAACGCCATCACGTCTGAAAGCTGCTCAAAGCTGATATGCCGCTCCTGCATCTTCTTCCAGATCGAATAGGGATGCTTTTCCCGCCCTGAAATATCCGCGTCGATGCCCTGGCGGGACAGCACCAGCTTCAGTCCGGACGCAATCTTGGCGATCCGGTCGCCGCCGCCTTCCTTGAGCTGCGCCAGTCGCCGGTTGATCGATTCGGCCGCGTCGGGCTCAAGCTCACGAAAGGCGAGCGTCTGCATTTCCTTCATGAATTCGTACATGCCGATCCGCTCGGCCAGCGGGGCATAGATATCCATCGTCTCGCGGGCGATCCGGCGGCGCTTGTCGGGGTTGGGGATGAAATGCAGCGTGCGCATATTGTGCAGCCGGTCGGCAAGCTTCACCAGCAACACGCGGATGTCGTCGGACATGGCGAGCAGGAACTTGCGCAGATTTTCGGCTGCACGTTCGTTTTCGGTCTGTGCCTCGATTTTGGAGAGCTTGGTAACACCGTCGACCATGCGCGCGACGGCGGGACCAAACAGCTTCAGGATTTCGTCGGGGGTGGCGACGGTGTCTTCGATCGTGTCGTGCAGGATCGCGGTGGCGATTGTTTCATCATCAAGATGCAGGTCGGTCAGGATACCCGCGACTTCGATCGGGTGGCTGAAATAGGGATCGCCCGATGCGCGCTTCTGTGATCCATGCGCCTGAAGTGAAAACACATAGGCGCGGTTCAGCAAAGCCTCATCGGCGTTGGGATCGTAGCTTAAGACTCGATCGACAAGTTCATATTGGCGCAGCACGCGACCAATCATGGCCGCGTGCTGCTGCTTTG
Source organism: Sphingomonas sp. (assembly GCA_019753375.1). Classification (GTDB taxonomy): domain Bacteria; phylum Pseudomonadota; class Alphaproteobacteria; order Sphingomonadales; family Sphingomonadaceae; genus Sphingomonas. The sequence continues at coordinate 20,719 of JAIELC010000007.1, read as the reverse complement.
CAACAATTTCGTGAATTTACTTCGCGCGGGCATTGCACTTGGCAAGCGTTTCCGCGTCAAATGCGGCGCTGCCAGCGGTGAATGCCGTCAACTCACCAACCCGCTGGACGACCAGCTGGCACATGATGATGTCGCGTGATGTGCCCTTGTTTGCCGAGCAAACGCCGTCAGCACATTTCCACAACGTCCCCGATGTGATGACACTTGCCTTGGTCGGCGCAGTCACCGGGGTCGCATTGTAATAGCCGGTTGGCTGGGCATAGCCTGCGGTCGCCGAAAACAGCATCACCGAAGTGAGGACAGCGGCGGCGAGAGAAATGATACGCTTCATGGGGAGACTCCTTTCAACTAATCAGTTGCGAATCGCTACCTACTAGGTTAGGTTTTTAGTTGCAACTGGAAACTTACATTTCATTCGCATGACAAAGAAAATGCGATAGGATGCCATCGGGACGAGGATGAATGCACACAAAGCTGCGCGAACCGCTGCGTGATCTGGCCGAATGCAGCCTGCCGGCTGCGTTGGAGGCAATGGGAGAACGCTGGTCTTTTCTGATCCTGCGTGCCGCCTTTAATGGCCTGTATCACTTTGAGGAATTTCTGACCGAGCTGGGCATTGCCCGTAACATTCTGGCGAATCGGCTGGGGCGGCTGGTCGAACACGGGATTTTGAAGCGCGAGGCGCTGCCAGAGGATCGCCGCAAGATCGAATATCGCCTGACCGAGAAAGGTGCGGCGCTGTTGCCGACGATGATTGCGCTCAGGCAATGGGGCGAACGGTGGGAAACCGGATTTGCCGCCACCCCTGTCTTGGTCGACGAGCGTGACCGGCGCCCAATTCGCCCGATCGAGGTGTTGGCGTGGGACGGCCGGCCGCTCACCAAGATGGACCTGATCTGGTCATTGCCAGAGGACGTTGCGCCAGAAGCCGTTGCGCCAGAGGACGTTGCCGACGCCGAGCCGCGCGCGCACGCTGCCGAGTAAATCTACCGTACGATCAGGGTTTCCAGATAGGCTCTGACCGTGTCGGTAATCAATGCGGGCTGACCGGTCGGCAGATGCACGTTGACGATAACCATCTCGATGATGGTGTAGAGCGTCCCGTCGGCGGCATTGCACAATTCGAACCGTTGGGTCAGGCTGCTCCGGCCGATCTTCTCAATCCGAACCCATGCTTCGACGGTATCGCCGAGCACAAAGGGCTTCAAATAGTCGATTTCGGTGTGCCGGACGTGAAATTCGGTATCGGTCCAGGCAGCCCCCAATGCCGCGTCAATGCCCGTCCATTCCCAGAATTCGGTGACTGCGACGTCGGCATATTCAAGATAACGCGAATTGAAGACGACTTTCTGGCCATCAATTTCGGCGTAGCGCACCTTGAAGCGGGTCGAAAAAGTAAAACCGTCGCGTGTCGTCATGCTCTGCGCCCTGCCCGCGCCGTCGGCCAACGTCAACGCGCGATCGGACGCAGGGGTTAAAATAGCAATTTGGTGCCAACGATCGCCAGCGTGATCGCCAAAATTGGGACCAGCACGCGTTCGGACACACGCGTGGCGATCAGGCTGCCAACGATGATCCCGGGGATGGACCCGACCAGCAACGACGCCAGCAGACTGACATCGACCGATCCGATCCACCATTGACCAACACCGGCAATCAGGGTCAGCGGCACGGCATGGGCGATGTCGGACCCGACCAGCCGGGCGACCGGCAAGCGCGGATACAGCACGAGCAGCGCGGTCATGCCCAGCGCGCCGGCACCGACCGAGGTCAGCGACACCAAAACGCCCAGGATTGCGCCAAGCAGGATCGTCAGGCGGGCGATGCGGGCATCATCAATTGCGCTGAAGGCGGGGGCCAGGCGCGCAACGATATTCTTGCGAAAGAACACGGCGATCGCGGTGACGATCAACGCGCCGCCAAGGATTGTCGCGATCAGCTCGCCGGTGTCGGCCGCACGGCGGTGCGCTTCACCCAGCGCAAGCAGCATGACCAGGGTTGCCGGAACGCTGCCGGTCGCAAGGCGCCGGACGACCTTCCAGTCCACCGTCCCACGATGCCCGTGCACCATCGTTCCGGCCGCCTTGGTCGCCGATGCATAAAGCAAGTCGGTGCCCACCGCGGTCGCGGGGTGAAAGCCAAAGGCCAGCACCAGCAGCGGCGTCATCAGCGACCCCCCGCCGACGCCGGTCAGCCCGACCAGCAGCCCAACGAAAACGCCGGCAAGCGAATAGAGCGGGTGGATAAACGTCATGGATGGGCAGGATCGCGTGTCGGCAACATGATGGCGCGGTCCTGCTTTCTGTTCAGCCGGTCTGCGCCGGCACGTTGACACCCATGCTGATCAGATACCGTTTCACGTTGCGCGCAGCCTGGCGCAATCGCTGTTCGTTCTCGACCAGGGCGATTCGGACAAATCCTTCGCCGTTCTCGCCATAACCGACCCCAGGCGCGACCGCGACCTTTGCATGGACGAGCAATTGTTTGCTGAACTCAAGGCTACCTAAATGGGCCAGCGCCGGGGGCAGGGGGGCCCAGGCAAACATCGATGCATCGGGCGCGGGGATTTCCCATCCTGCCCGGCCAAAGCTTTCGACCAGCACGTCGCGGCGCTTGTGATATAATTGGCGGTTGGCCTCAACAATATCCTGCGGACCATTGAGCGCCGCGCAGGCGGCTGCCTGAATTGGCGTGAAGGCGCCGTAATCGAGATAGGATTTGACCCGGGTCATCGCCGCAATCAGTTGCTTGTTGCCCACCGCAAAGCCGATCCGCCAGCCCGCCATCGAATAGGTTTTGCTGAGGCTGGTGAACTCAATCGCGACATCCTTGGCGCCCTTGACCTGCAGGATCGATGTGGTCGGCTTGCCGTCGTAATAAAGCTCTGAATAGGCAAGGTCAGAGATGACCCACAGCTTATTGTCGCGTGCCCAGGCAACCAGCCGTTCGTAAAACGCCAGATCGACCGTCTCGGCGGTGGGATTGGATGGATAATTGACCACCAGCACCGACGGTCGCGGCACGGTGAAGTTCATCGCCCGCTCCAGCGCTTCCCAATAGCGTTCATCGGGTGTCGTCGGCACTGCGCGGATTGTTGCCCCGGCAATGATGAAACCAAAGGTGTGGATCGGGTAGCTCGGATTGGGCGCCAGGACGACATCGCCCGGCGCCGTAATGGCCGTGGCAAGACTTGCCAGCCCTTCCTTTGATCCCATCGTCACCACGACTTCGCTTTCGGGATCAACATCGACACCGAAGCGGCGGCCATAATAATTGGCCTGGGCGCGTCGCAGCCCGGGAATGCCGCGCGATGCCGAATATCCATGCGCGTCGGGCTTTTGCGCGACTTCGCATAATTTTTCGATCACATGCGGCGGCGGGGGCAAATCGGGATTGCCCATGCCCAGATCGATAATGTCTTCCCCGCTCGCTCGCGCCCCGGCCCGCATCGCATTCACTTCGGCGATGATATAGGGCGGCAGGCGTTTGATGCGGTAGAATTCTTCGGACATTTCCCGTGGGTCACTTCCATCGTCTGGAGTAGAACAGCGTCATCCATACGGCATTTGGACGCCGACGGGAATGACGCGGCGTTCGCGCTGCGCTAGGATGGGATGAAACCGCGCTTGAAGAGGATGCCATGGCTGATACCGACGCGCCCACCGTGCCCCCGCTCCCCAGCCTTGAGGACATGCAACACTGGACTTGGGTAATGGGCCGCGCGCAGCAGATGATGCTCGAGGCCGGCTTCCAGAGCGCGCAGGAAAATCGGCTGTTCCCGGCGATTCCTGGCTTTACCGATCGCGCGACACTGGCACGCGCGCAGGCTTTTTGGGATGAGAGCTTCACGCTTTGGCAGCGCTTTTTGGACCCCGAGACCGGCCCGCCCGAAGAATCACCCGCGCTGGCGCGCGACAAAAGGTTCAAGGATCCGGCCTGGCGCAAGAACCCGGTGTTTGACTGGATGCGGCAAAGCTATGCGCTGATTTCCGATCACCTGCTGCGCAACGTTGATGCCGTCGAAGGTCTCGATCCCCGGCAGCGCGACCAATTGCGATTTGCAGCGCGCGGGTTTCTTGACGCGGTAAGCCCCAGCAATTTTGCCGCGACCAATCCGCAGGTGCTCGAAAAGACGATCGAAACGGGGGGCGAAAACCTGCTGACCGGCCTGCAGCATATGCTGTCGGATATCGCCAAGGGACAATTGACGCATACCGACCCCAATGCCTTTGAAGTCGGCCGTAACCTTGCGACCACGCCGGGCAAGGTGGTCAAACGCACGCCGCTCTATGAACTGATCCAGTATAGCCCGACCACCGACACGGTGCTGGTTACGCCGCTGGTCATTTTTCCGCCGTGGATCAACCGCTATTACATCCTTGATCTCACGCCGGAAAAAAGCTTCATCAAATGGGCGGTTGATCAGGGACTGACGGTCTTTGTCGTCTCGTGGAAGTCGGCCGATGCGTCGATGGCCGACATTGTCTGGGATGATTATGTCGAGGCCGGGCAGATCGACGCCATCGACACGATCCGCGATCTGCTCGGCGTCGATCAGGTGCATGCGATTGGCTATTGCGTGGCGGGGACCACGCTTGCGGCGACGCTTGCGGTCCTTGCCGCGCGCGGTGAAGCCGAAAAGGTGGCGAGCGCAACCTTCTTCACCGCACAGGTCGATTTCTCAAATGCGGGCGAGCTGCTCAACTTCGTTGATGATGAGCAGCTCAAGATGATCGAACAATTGTCGCCGGAGGGATTTCTCGACGGACGCTATATGGCAGCCACCTTCAATCTGCTGCGCGGCCGCGACCTGATCTGGAACTATGTGACCAACAATTATCTGCTCGGGCAGGACTATGCGCCGTTCGATCTGCTGCACTGGAACGGTGACACGACCAACCTGCCGGCCAAATGGCATTTGAGCTATCTGCGCGATCTATACCGCGACAATCTGCTGGTAACGCCCGGCGCCCTGTCGATCCGCGGTACCCCGATTGATCTCGGCGTGATCAAGACCCCTGCCTATATCCAGGCGGGGCGCGAGGACCACATCGCACCGCTCGACAGCGTGTGGAAACTGACCGGCGTGCTGCAGGGGCCGGTGCGTTTCGTGCTGGCGGGTTCAGGCCATATCGCCGGGGTGGTCAATCCCCCGGCGGCCGGCAAATATCAATATTGGACCAATCCGAAAGCGGCGTCGTCGCTGGCCGATTTCATCGCCGGCGCCACCGAAACCAAGGGCAGTTGGTGGCCCGACTGGATCGCGTGGATCCGTGACCGCGATGCAGCAACAATCGCCGCAACGGGGCCCAGGCAGCCCGGTCAGGGCAAGCTCAATTCCATTGAGGATGCGCCGGGAAGCTATGTCCGAGCCTGAAAATACCATATATATCTCCGTATAATAGGTACCATGTGCGCAATTATGCTGCACCGCACAAAAATCGCTTGCAAAATGCCCCAAGTGATTTATATTGCAATGCAGCAATAATTGAGTAGGAGGTCCGCATGGCCACCAATGGTTCCAAGTCCGGCGACAAGCCAAGCGCGCCGGTAAAGGCTGCGGCCGCCCCGGCCGCCAAGTCGGTTGCCAAGCCCGATTTCGATGTCGCAGCAACGCCCGTTGCGACGGTCGCCGCAGCGCCGTCAGCGGACCGTCCTGCAGCCCGTGTTGATGCGCCGGTAGTTGCTCCGGAATCAGCCGCCGTCCCAAAGGCTGTTGCAGCAACGGCAACTGCCCCGGTCGCCCCAACCACGCCGGCAGCCGCTGCGAAGTCTGCCCCAGCGCCCGTTCCCACGGTCGCGGCAATCAAGGCCAAGGCGCCCGAAAAGATGACGACCGCCAAGCCGGTCAAGCTGGCCGTGAAGCGGCCTGCTATCGCCAAGAAACCAACAGTGAAACTCGTTCCCAAAAAGGTTGCCGCACGGGCAATCATCTCAAAAACCGTACAGAAGGAAGTCACTATCATGGAAACCACGTTGAAGAGCGCGACCGAAAAGGCGCAGACCCTGTTCGCTGACATGAACGAGCGCACCAAGGGCGCCGTTGAGCGCAGCACCAAGCTGTTCGCTGAAATGAACGAATTCAACAAGGGCAATGTCGAAGCTCTGGTCGAATCGTCGAAGATCGCCGCAAAGGCCTTCGAATCGATGGGTCAGGAAGCCGCCGATTATAGCCGCAAGTCGTTCGAAGGCATGACCGCCACGCTGAAGAGCCTGTCGACCGTCAAGTCACCGACCGAATTCATGAAGCTGCAGAGCGATTACATGCGCCAGTCGTTCGACACGATGGTGGCCGAATCGTCGAAGGCGACCGAAGCAATGCTGAAGGTTGCTGGCGAAATCTCGCAGCCGATTTCCAACCGTATTGCGGTTGCAGCCGAAAAGATGAAGATTTCGGCCTAAGGGCCACGCTTTCCCGATCGGGGAAGCGCTGAAATCTCAAGAAATCAGGGGCGGTCGCGTCAAGCGACTGCCCCTATTTTTGTTGGTGCCCCTGCCACGGTCTGTGGCTGGCAGCATGGCTGGGCAGGGTATCAATGCCCCCCTTGCTCTTGGGCCCCATCCTCCCATATTTTGTCACTTCATGATTCACGCTTCTCCCTCCCCCGCAGCCATGGCCAATGAAGGCCAGGGTGATGATGAAAACGGTACCGGATCGGGCCTTGGCGTTGCGACGCGCACCCGCACGCGCACTAAACAGCCAACCCCCTATCGGGTGCTGATGCTGAATGACGACTACACGCCGATGGAATTTGTCGTCTTATGCCTGCAGCGGTTTTTCCGGATGAGCATCGAGGATGCGACTCGGGTCATGCTGCACGTCCACCAAAAGGGCGTCGGGGTGTGTGGCGTTTTCACCTACGAAGTCGCCGAAACCAAGGTTAGCCAGGTGATGGATTTCGCCCGCCAGAACCAGCATCCGCTGCAATGTACGCTTGAAAAGGCGTAACCGGGCAAGGCTGATCGATCCCGCCCTTTGCGCCGCGCAAAAGGCACGTTACTAGCCACGGATGGACCGAATTCTTATCCGTGGCGGCAATCGCCTGACTGGCCGCCTGCCGATCTCCGGCGCAAAGAACGCCGCGCTCACGCTGATGCCATGTGCGCTGCTGACCGAAGAACCGCTGACGTTGCGCAATCTGCCGCGGCTGGCCGATGTCGATGGGTTTGGCCATTTGCTGAACCAGCTGGGCGTGTCGACGCTGATCGAAGGCGCCCGCCCCGAGGATTTTGGCCGGGTGATGACGCTGCGTGCCAACCGGCTCACCTCGACCGTCGCGCCCTATGACATTGTGCGCAAGATGCGCGCGTCGATCCTCGTGCTCGGTCCGCTGGTCGGCCGGGCAGGCGAAGCGACGGTGTCGCTGCCGGGCGGCTGCGCCATCGGCAACCGGCCGATCGACCTGCATCTGAAGGCGCTGGAGTCGCTAGGCGCCGAGATCGAACTCGCGGCGGGTTATGTAAAGGCAACCGCGCCGGGCGGCCGTCTGCCAGGCGGACGCGTGGTCTTTCCGCTGGTGTCGGTCGGCGCGACCGAAAATGCGGTGATGGCGGCCGTGCTCGCCAAGGGGCCATCGGTCATCGAAAACGCGGCGCGCGAACCGGAAATTGTCGATCTGTGCAATTGCCTTGTCGCGATGGGGGCATCGATCAGCGGTATCGGCACCGAGACGCTCGAGATTGAAGGGCGCGACCGGCTGCACGGGGCGACCTATCGGGTGATGCCCGACCGCATCGAAGCGGGCAGCTATGCCTGCGCGGCCGCGATTACCGGCGGGGCGCTCGATCTGGTCGGCATTGCCGAACATGACATGCTCGCCACCATCGTCGCGCTGCGCGATGCAGGCGTGACGGTCGAGATGCGGGGTGACAGTCTGCACGTCGCCGCCAACGGCCATATGGGGCCACTCACCCTCTCAACCGCGCCTTTCCCCGGCTTTGCGACCGACATGCAGGCGCAGTTCATGGCAATGCTGTGCATGGCCGATGGCGCCAGCGTGCTGACCGAAACCATCTTTGAAAACCGCTATATGCACGTGCCCGAACTTGCGCGGATGGGCGCCGATATCCAAGTTCGCGGGCGTACAGCGGTCGTGCGCGGTGTCGATAAGATGATCGGCGCGCCGGTAATGGCGACAGATCTGCGCGCCTCGATGAGCCTGATCCTGGCGGGGCTGGCTGCCGAAGGCGAGACCCAGGTCCAGCGCGTCTACCATCTCGACCGCGGCTATGAACGGCTGGAGGAGAAACTATCAGCGGTCGGCGCGGACATTGAACGCGTCAGCGACGGGTAAGCACTGTCCTGCACCGATTATTCGGTCAACCCGCCGGGGGCGGCGCGTGGGCGGGTCAATTGACCAGATGCTTCAGCCGCGATCATACAGCGTTGCCGCTTGTTGCAATGGTCATCAGGCCGGGCGCCGTCGCTATGCCAGCACGTCGACATCGTGTGATTGCACGGCGCCCGTCCGCTCCAGCTTGCCCCAGCCGACCACCCAGCCGCCCAGTGCCGAGCTGATCGCGCGCAGCACGACCCAGTACATGATCTGGCGATAGACAAAGCGTTGCGCGACCAGCAGCAGCGGAGGGAAGTGTTTTTCGCGGGTGTCGAGCCGATAGGCGATCCAGCCGCACGCAAGGTCAATGGCCAGAAAGCCGATCCAGAAAGCCCCCATGCGGATCACATCGGTCTGGGTCTGGGCCCAGCCATGCTGCAGCACGCGGATGATGGTCGCGGTGATCGAGGTTGCAAGCGCCAGATCGATCAGCGGGGAAATCGCCGCAAAGGCGATCTGGAACAACCATGCCTGCGGCATGCCGACAACGGCCAGCCCTGTCGGCGTGCGGCTACGCAGGATTGCCCGGTGCTTCCACAGGCATTGCAGCGTCCCGAACGCCCAGCGAAAACGCTGCCGGGCAAGCGCGCGGAACGTCTGCGGTGCCTCGGTCCACGCGACTGCGTCGGTATCATAATCAACCCGCCACCCGGCCCGTTGAATGGCGATGGTCAGGTCCTGATCCTCGGCCAGTGTGTCCTCGGGATAGCCGCCGACATCGTCTAGCGCTGCGCGCCGCCAGGCGCCAACCGCCCCCGGCACCACCGTCATGGCATCGAAGCGGGCGAGCGCGCGGCGTTCAAGGTTCTGCGCGGTCACATATTCCACCGCTTGCCAGCGGGTGACGAGGTTCACCCGGTTGCCCACCTTTGCATTGCCCGCGACCGCGCCAAGCGCGGGATCGGCAAACCAGCGCGCGAGGCGGCGTATCGTCAAGGGTTCGAACTGGGTGTCGGCATCAAGCGCGATGATTACCTCGCCACCCGCCAGTCGAAGCGCGCGGTTGAGCGCGGTTGCCTTGCCGCCATTGGCCAGCGTCAATAACCGGACGCGCGGATCGTCGCCGAACGCGCGGGTGACGACCGCACTGGTGCCGTCGGTTGATCCATCATCGACGACGATCAGCTCGATCCCGGGATAGTCGCTGGCCAGCACGCGCCTGACCGATGCCTCGATCACCCGCGCCTCGTTGAACGCAGGGATGATCACCGACACGCCGGGGGTAGCCGCATTGAGCGGCGGTGCACGGCGCTTGCTGTCGCCAATGGCGAGTGCAGCAATCAGGACGGCGCGCCCGATTCCCAGACCGATCGCGAGAAAGAACATCCACTTCAGGGCCCAGCCAAGCCCCGCCAGCAGCAGGAATATCGCGACATCGATTCGGACTGCCATCAGATCGCTGCCGGTCACCTTGGGCATCACCTGCGCCTGGCTCAGACCCGCCAGCGCCGACACCGGAACAAACTGATAGCCGCGCGCGCGCAACGCGGTAATCAGCTGCGGCAGCGCCGCCACGGTCTGCGCCCGGTCGCCGCCGCCATCGTGCAGCAGGACGATATTTTCCGAACGATCCGGGTCATCGCTTTCGATCGCGGCGATCGTGCGATTGACGATCGCGTCGACGCCCGGGCGTTTCCAGTCGCCGGGATCGGCGTGCAGCCCAACCACGGTATAGCCGCTGCGCTGGGCGATCAGCGCCGGATCGAGTTCATCGGCGGTGGTCGGCTCGGCATCGCCGAAATATGGCGCGCGAAACAGCCGCGTCGAGCGGCCGGTATAGGCCTCGATCAGCCGCTGGGTGGCATTGAGTTCAATTTTGGTCCCAGTCGCTGAATCGAGCGCGAGATTGGGGTGGGTGTAGGTGTGGTTGCCAATCTCATCGCCATCGGCGGCGATCCGGCGAAGCAGGCCAGGGTGCTCGAGCGCGTTTTCGCCGATCACGAAGAAGGTCGCCGGGACGTGCAGGCGCTCAAGCACGTCGAGGATCGGGGGTGTCCAGTCGCTATCCGGCCCGTCATCAAATGTCAGCGCAATCTGGCGCGGCTTGGCACCCGTGCGGCTGACGACATAGGGCGTCGGTAACTGACCGTAATGCTCGTCGCGGACCAGCCCCGTCCGGTCAAACGTCAGGTCACGGTGGCCCGATTGCGGGGTTGCGGTGATGCGCAGGATTTCACCGTTACCCTCGACATCGACATTGGTCGTTTGGGTAAGCCGGGCAAGATCAGGCCGCCCCCCCGTTCGAAAATGGGCGAGCGCGTTCCAGATGCCCGGATCCTCGCTGCCCAGCCGCCACAGGGCGACCGCGTCCACTCCCAGCGCATGGGCGGCGCGCAACTGGTTCCACCCCGATGCGGCGTCGAGCATCCAGACATCGTGATGGCCCCTGTCGTCCCGATTGGTGTCGTCCTGATAAGCGAACCCGGCATTACCGCTGACCGGATCGAAACTGATCGCGGCGCCGCTATCATGCGCGGCCAGCCACGCTTCCTCGATGGTCAGCGCCTCGGCCTGATTATTGTGCCAATCATAGGCATAATTGCCGACGGCAACGATCAGCCGATCGCGATCGACCGCGGCGATCGCGCGGCGCAATTGGGCAACGAACCAGGTCTGCCCGGCAATCGGCCCGCTTTCACCGCCTTGCCAGTGATCGTCATAGTCCATCAGGATGATGCGATCGGCGGCGCGGGCGAAATCGCGGGGGTTCCATTCGGGGTCGCCGGCAGGAACCGTCACGGCCAATATCCCGCCGCCAGGGCCCAGCTCGGCGCGCACTTGCCGGATCAGCTGGCGATAGGCCGGCAACGCCGTGGCAGGCAGATTTTCAAAATCGAACACCAGCCCGGCGTCATGACCCTGGCGCACCATCATGGCGAGCGCATGGGCCAGCCGGGCGCGCGCGGCGGGGCTGGACAACAGCGCGGTCGCGCCCGTGCTATCCCATTTCCCCGCCAATGCGTTCTGGACCATCGGCAACACCGCCGGTCGGTGCGGATTACTCGCCAGGATGCGTGCCAGCCGGGCATCGGGCACCACCCGCAACTGATGCGCTGGCCCGGTGACCGCAACCGTCGAGGGCACGACCCAGTCGAGCTGCCCGATATGCGCATTGAGCGAGCTCGCGCTGTCGCTATCCCACGGCACATAAAAGCCGATTGTCAGGGGCGATGGGGCGGCGCTGGCGGGGGACGTGCCGGGGAAGGTGGTGGGCGCGGGGCGCGGCAGCCAGTCACTGACCCGGCGCGATTCTGCGTGGAGCCGGTGCCTGATCGCCGATATCTGCCCTTTTAACCGGGCGGGTTGCGATCGTTCGAACAACAAGGGCAAGGCCGCCTGCGGCGGGACCCTGACCAGCGTAAAGGCAAACAGCCCGGCAAGGACAACGATCGCGGCAATCAGCGCGCCAACCGTCCGCCCGGTCCAGCGCCGCCGCTTGCCGCTCGGGTCATAGAAAATCGGTCGCGTCAATCGGGTCAGCCAGTCAGCAGGATTTCGGAGCACCCTGTGATGCGCGCACCCGCCCGTCACTACGCTGACGGGCGGATGACAGCTTCGTCATCCTGGTCCGCGCGTGCTGCGCGTCAGATCGCAGCCAGCGCCTGTTCGAAATCGGCGATCAGATCGTCGGCATCCTCCACCCCGATTGAAATCCGCACCAGATTGTCGGTAATCCCCAGCGCTTTTTTGCGCGCTTCCGGCACCGACAAATGCGTCATGCCCGCCGGATGGCTGGCAAGCGTCTCGGTACCGCCCAGGGACACGGCAAGCTTGGCGATGCGCAGTGCATCGAGAAAGGCAAAACTCTCCGTCTCGCCGCCCTTCAGGAACAGCGAAAACGTACTCCCGGCGCCCATCCCGTGGCGCTGATAGATATCGGCCTGACGTTCATCGCCCGGCGTATCGGCCAGGAAACCCAGATAACCGACGCGTTCAACCTTGGGATGGTTGCGCAGAAACGCACAGACCTTTGCCGCGTTTTCGCCCGCCCGCGTCATGCGCAATTCCAGCGTTTCAAGGCTGCGGAGCAGCATCCACGCGGTGTTGGGGTCGGTGATGGTGCCGATCGTGTTGCGCATCAGCCGGATCGTATCGATGTGCTTTTTGCTGCCCAGCAGGGCACCCGCCACCAGATCCGAATGGCCGCCGACATATTTGGTCAGCGAATACACGACCATGTCGGCGCCGTGCTTCAGTGGCTGGAACCACAATGGCCCCAGAAAAGTATTGTCGATCGCAATCGGCGGCTTGTCGGGATTATTGGCAAAGATCGCGTCGCGGCTGGCGGCAACCGCCTGCACATCGACCAGCGCGTTGGTCGGGTTGGCGGGACTTTCCAGATAGACCAGCGCGACGCGGCCCGTGGCGGCCTTGCTCATCACGGCATCGATTTCCTCGCGGGTCGCGCCTGCCGGAAAATCGAGGAAATGGACACCGAACCGACCCAGCACGCGCGCGATCAGCGTTTCGGTTGCGGCATAAAGCGGTCCCGAATGGACAATCGTGTCACCTGGCCGAACCATCGACAGGAACAGGGTCGCGATTGCCGACATGCCTGATGAAAAGGTCAGCGCGTCTTCGGCATCTTCCCAGACGCCCAGCCGGTCCTCCAATATTTCCTGATTGGGGCCGTTGAACCGCGAATAGACCAGCCCGTCGGCGCCGCCAGGGCGTTTGCCGGTCACGCCTTCGAAATGGCGTTTTCCAGCGGCGGCATTGGGAAACACAAAGGTCGACGTCAGAAAGATCGGCGGCTTGAGCGATCCTTCGGACAGCATCGGATCATAACCATGGCCCATCATCAGCGTCGATGGCTTGAGCCGGCGGCCGCCTACCTTGTCGACTTCGGGCTTGCGATGACGACGCGGGGTCGGGACGGGGGTTTCTTCAGTCATCGGGGCCAGGCCTTTGCGGGGGGGAGGAAGGAGCAAACTGGTATCTAGCGCAACTACATCCGCGAGGCGAGGTCAGCCAAGCGCGATGATCGAGATTTGTCGCCCGTAATCGGGTTCTTTGCGGTGGGTCGCGCGGCGAAAGCTGAAGAATCGGTCAGCATCGGCATAGGTATCAAGCCCCAGCATCTCGACGCGGGTAATCCCTGCCAAGCCCAGCCGGTGCGCGACATACGCCTCCAGGTCAAATAGATGATGCCCCGCCCGGCCGGGTGAAAAAAATCGTTCGTTTTGTGGATCGGCCTCTTCAAAGCGGCGGGCAAAGCCGTCATCAACTTCATAGCTGGTCCGCGCGATACACGGTCCAATGGCGGCAACAATGCGCGATCGATCGGCCCCCAGTGTTTCCATCGCCAGAATAGTCGTGTCGGTGACGCCGCCGATCGCCCCTTTCCACCCGGCATGCGCCGCGCCGACGACACCGGCCGCCGTGTCGGCAAGCAGAACCGGCGCGCAATCGGCAGTCAGAATGCCAAGCGCGATACCCGGCTGGTCGGTCACCATCGCATCGGCGCGGGGCCGCATCGGCTCGTCAAACGGTTGGATGATCGTTACCGCATCGGCGCCGTGGACTTGATAGACGGTCGATAGCCGTGCCCCGGGGGCTACAGCGCCAGTGGCGCGAAGGCGGTTTTCGGCAATCGCCGCGGCATCGTCGGCCGAGCCCGTGCCGACGTTCAACCCGGCATGGACACCATCCGACACGCCACCGCGCCGCCCCAGAAAACCATGTGCAGTCCCGGCAAGCGCGGCCGCACGAATGACCTCGACGTCGCTCAAAGGACCAGCTGCATGATCAGGTCGCGGTCGATCTGATTGCCGGTCGGGTACGCATAATCGGCGATATGGACAAAGCCGTGCCGATCATAAAAGTGCTTCGCGCGGTGGTTTTCTTCCCAGACCGTCAGGACCAACGCTGGTGCGCCGCGCCGACGCGCCTCATCGATCGACCAGGTCATCAACGCCTGCGCGATGCCGCCACCATGCCACTGGCTGGCGACATAAAGCTGGCTCAACTGGACGGCACCGGGAAGGATCGCAGGCTCTTTCAGCCAAAGCGGGGATAGTTTGGCATAGCCGACAATCGCGTCGTCAACGACCGCGATCCGAAAATGCTGGGCCGGATCCGCCAGATCGCGGATCAGCTTGCCCTTTGGCCCATAGGCTTCGGCGACATATAGACCGATATCCTCGGCGCTGGCGGAATGCTCAAAGGTTTCCAGCCAGATCTTTTTCGCCATGGTATCAAGCGCGGGGCCGTCATCGGGTGTCGCGTCACGGTAGTTGGTCATGCGAATCCTGCAGGGGTTGGCCAGCGCGGTGATACCACAGCCAGCGCCTTGAAGAGCGCGCCCATTTGATCCGCGTTGACCAATCGATCGCGATCGACCTTGACCGCAGGACCAAGCGTGGCGGCGCGCGCATCGATGCCAAGCTGGATCAGCAAATGCGCCTGGCTGACCGGGCCCATCGTCAGCGTGCCCGCCTGGAGCGCGGCCGCAGCAAGCGTGGCAAAATCAACGTGCGCGGTCAGATCACGCTCGCCCGGCGCATCAAAAGGATTGGCGTATTTGTGGCCATGGACCGCTTGCAGCGTTTCGCCGATCGCCGGTCCTTCATACCCATAGTCGATCACCAGCGCCGCGCCGCCTTGTCCGGCGATCCGGGCGGCCAGATCGCGGATGATCGCGACGCTTGCCGGGGATGTTTCGATAATCGCGCCGGGAGGCGAGTCGCGGAGCGCTGGCGGGATGATGCCATCGGGCACCGGCTTGCCGCGGATCGGCAGAAACAGCGTGTCCTGGCAGGCAACCAGCCGCTCGTGCCAGCCATCGGCGCCACGCACCAATTGCCGGATGGGCAGCGCATCAAAAAATTCATTGGCGACCACCAGCAGTGGCCGATCGGTCGGCAAGCTCGAAACGCTGTCATGCCACCGCGCATCGGCAATGCGTTCTCGCTGCGCCGTTCGCAAGACGGGACTGGTCTCGACGAAATGAACGGGCGGCGTCAGCCCTGCCCTGGCCATCACCCGAAGCGCATCGACCGCGAGCGTGCCGCGCCCCGGCCCGAATTCGACATAGGCACAATCGGGTCGCCCCGCACGTTCCCAAAGATCGGCCAGCCATGCACCGATCAGTTCGCCGAACATCTGGCTGATTTCGGGTGCGGTGGTGAAATCCCCCTGCGCGCCGAGCGGATCGCGCGTGGCATAATAATGCGCGTTGGCAGCGGCCATGTACTGCGCGACCGAAATCGGCCCGGCGAGCGTTATGGCCCGCGCCAGCCGATCAGCCAGCGTAGCGTCTGCGGCAGTCTGGTTCACGTCAGGCGACGCTTTCAGATCCAGATATTGGCTCAACACGTTCGCGCCGGCCCCTGGCGGTGGCGATCAGATACGCGCCGCCCGCGATCATCGGCACGCACAGCCATTGGCCCATGTGGATGCCCGTCGCCAGACTGGTGCCAGCAAATTGCGAATCGGGTTCGCGGAAAAACTCGACGATAAAACGCGCGATTCCGTAACCAGCCAGAAAAATGCCGACCAGTTTGCCCGGATCATAGCGCGCCTTGGTTCGCCAGAAAAAGAACCACAAGATGGCAAATAAAACGATGCCTTCCAATCCGGCCTCGTACAATTGGCTGGGGTGGCGGGCGGGTTCGGTCAGCCCGGCCGGGACGGTGTCGGAGAAAATGATCGCCCACGGCACATCGGCGGGTTTGCCCCACAATTCGCCGTTCACAAAATTGGCGAGGCGCCCGAAAAACAGCCCGAACGGCACGGTGCAGGCGACATAATCATGGACCCGCAGCCAGTTGAGCTTTTGCTGACGCGCGAACAGGATGATCCCGGTCGATACCCCGATCACGCCGCCATGGAACGACATGCCGCCATCCCAAAGCCGAAGGATGTGCAGCGGGGTGGTGATCATCTCCGGGGCGTAGAAGATCACATAGCCCAGCCGTCCGCCCAGAATGACGCCAAGGGTGGCGTAAAACACCAGATCATCGGCATGGCGCCGCGCCATGGGCGCACCGGGCTGGGCCAGCAATTTCAGCAAATACCACCAGCCAACAACCACGCCGGCGATATAGGAAATCGAATACCATTTCAGGCTGAACCATCCGATCGTGAAGATTCGGGGGTTGAGACCAAGCTGGTCGAAGTGAAGATGGGCGTGGTCGGCGACAATAGTCAGGATCAAGGCTTTTCCCCAGGCTGCGACGCCTCCATAAAGGGGCAAAGCGACAAGACCAAGGGGAGAGAATAATGCCGAGCACGCTGGACCAAAGAATGGAAGCGGCCATGGCGGCGCTAACGGGTCCGGGCGGCGCGATGCCGCTGTCCATGGTGGAGCGCGGCGGCATAACCTATCCTGCGCTTGCCGTCGCGCCACCGGCGCTCAGCTATTATTTCGCGCATTTTTGCGCCGAACATCACGACAAGACCTTTTTGGTGTCGGGCGATGAACGGCTGACCTTTGCGCAGGTCTATGCCGCTGCCGACCGTGTGGCGCGCGCGCTGGTGGCGGGTCACGGCATTGCCCGGGGTGATCGGGTGGGGATTGCGATGCGCAATTCACCGGCGTGGATTGCCTTGTACATGGGCATCCTGATGGCGGGCGGCGTGGCCACGCTGCTCAATGGCTGGTGGCAAAGCGGCGAACTCGCGGCGGCAATTGGCGATGTCGATTGTCGGCTGGTATGTGCCGATGCACCGCGCGCGCAGCGGCTCGCGGAGGCGGCCGGGGTATCGGCGCGCGTTGTCGCGATTGATGATCGGCTGCCGCTCGATCAGGCACTGGGCGGCATCACCGCGGCCGGGGGGGATCCCCAGACCGCCTTGCCGATGCTGACCGCGGACGATCATGCGACGATCCTGTTTACCAGCGGATCGACCGGCCAGTCCAAGGGCGCGCTCAGCACCCACCAGGCGGTGTGCCAGGCGACGTTCAATTACCTCGCCAATGCGGTGATGATGCTCAATCTGACAACCGAAGACGGCATCGCGCCGACGGGGCAGCCCTGCACCTTGCTCAATGTGCCATTATTCCATGTCACCGCCGAAGTGCCGGTGATGCTGCAAAGCTTTGCGATGGGGCGAAAGCTTGTCCTGATGCCCAAATGGGATGCCGAAGAGGCAATGCGGCTGATCGAGCGCGAACAGGTCAGCTATTTCGTCGGCGTGCCGTTGATGAGTTTTGAAATCCTGACGCATCCCAATCGCGCCAATTATGATCTGTCGACCGTCACCGATTTTGCTGCCGGGGGCGCGCCGCGACCCGTTGAGCATGTCCGCCGGATCAAGGAAGAAATGGGCGGCGGGTCGCCGTTGATCGGCTATGGTCTTACCGAGACCAACGGCGTTGGCTGCGGCAATTTCCGCGACAATTATATCGCCAAGCCCAATTCGACCGGGCCTGCATCGCGGCCGTTGGTTGATCTGGCCATTCTTGACGGCGCGGGGCGTCCGGTGGCGCAGGGCGAACGCGGCGAAGTGTCGATCCGGTCGATCTGTAACTTCACCGAATATTGGGGCAAGCCCGACGCGACGCGCGCGGCCTTTACCGATGACGGCTATTTCCTGACGGGCGATATCGGTTATCTCGATCCTGATGGGTATCTGTTCATCGTTGACCGGAAAAAGGACATCATCATCCGCGGCGGCGAGAATATTTCGTGTCAGGAAGTCGAAGCGGCGCTCTATGAACTGGCCGCCGTCGCCGAAGCCGCGGTCTTTGGCCTGCCCGATGACCGTTTTGGCGAAGTGCCGGGCGCGGTTGTCCACATCCGCGCCGGGGCAATCGCCGATGTCGAAACCTTGTGCGAATTTCTGTCGACGCGGATCGCGGCGTTCAAGGTGCCGCGCAAAATCTGGATCGCCGCCGATCCCCTGCCGCGTCTGGGTACGGAGAAAATCGACAAGGTCGCGATCCGCAATGCCTATCGTGCGCGCTACGTCGCCGAAACCCAGCCTGCGTGATCTCCTGCGTGATCTGGTGCCGGGCGCCTCGCCGCGATAAGGCGCGCGGATGACAGGACGTACGTTCGCCGATCTTGCCGGTCGCGCTGCCAAGATTGACCGCCGCACGCTGCTGATCGGCGGCGGCGCGGGGGTGGGTCTGATGCTGGCCTGGTCATTCTGGCCGCGCGATTACCCCGCCAACCTGACCGCGGCGGCGGGCGAAACCATTTTCAACGCCTGGCTGAAGATCGGCATCGACGGGCATGTCACGGTTGCGATCCCGCAGGCCGAATATGGCCAGGGCAGCTACACCGCCTTGCCGCAAATCCTTGCCGATGAACTGGGCGCGGACTGGCGCACCGTGTCGGTCGAGCCTGCGCCGCTCAATCCGCTCTACACCAACACGCTGGGTGCCGATGAGCTGTTCGAGGGCCTGTTCGCCAATGTCCCCGACGCGGTCAAGCAAAGCCACGCCGCCCGCGTTGCGCTGGTGATGACCGCGGCATCAACATCGGTCCGCGCGTTTGAGGCGCCGCTGCGTCAGGCCGGTGCGGCCGCGCGCGCACTGCTCTGCAAGGCGGCCGCAGCACAGTGGAACACCGGCTGGCAAGACTGCGACACCAAGGACGGTTTTGTCACCCAGGGCACCCAGGGCAAACAGCGCCGGCGCTTCGGGGATCTTGCGGTCGCCGCGGCCGGCTATTCTTTGCCAGACGTCTTGCCGATGCGCGCGGGCGATGGCGGCCTTTACGGCCAGTCGCTGCCGCGCCTCGACGTGCCTGCCAAGGTCGACGGATCCGCCAATTTCGCCGGGGATGTTCGCTTGCCCGACATGGTCTTTGCCTCCATCCGGCAAGGCCCGGTCGGCGATACGCGCCTGCTCGATATCAGGCGCAAGCCAGCGGATAAGGTACGCGGGCTGGTTGCGGTGGTGCAGCGCGATGATTGGGTCGCTGCCGTCGCCACCGACTGG
This sequence comes from Sphingomonas sp., assembly GCA_019753375.1. Lineage (GTDB taxonomy): Bacteria > Pseudomonadota > Alphaproteobacteria > Sphingomonadales > Sphingomonadaceae > Sphingomonas. Next base: position 1,492 of record JAIELC010000007.1, on the reverse strand, counting down.
TGGGCAGCCAACCGCGCGCTCGATGCGCTGCATCCGCGATTTTCCACCCAGGGCAATATCGTCAATTCTGACAGTATCGAAGCGGCGTTGACCGCAGCGCTGGCGGGCAAGGGCGAACGCATGGCCCAGCGCGGTGATCTGGCCGCGGTGTTCAAGGATGCGCAGATCGTTGCGGCCGATTACCGGGTCGGCCTTGCCGTGCATGCGCCGGTGGAAACGATGACAGCGACCGCGCATTTTACCGGCGGTGCGCTGAAACTGTGGTTGCCGACCCAGGCGCCCGGCCTGGCGCGGACCGCTGCGGCGCGCGCGCTGGGGATCAGCGAGAGCCGGGTCATCGTCCATCCCATGCTGATCGGCGGATCGTTCGGCGCCAATCTGGAACATCAGGTCGCGGTGCAGGCGGCCATCCTTGCCGAGGAAGTAAAGCGGCCGGTCCAGCTTATCTGGTCGCGCGGTGAAGATTTGCTGCATGATCGGTATCGCCCGCCCGCCGCGGCGCGACTGGCGGCACGGCTGGGGGCCAACGGCGCCATCCTTGGCTGGCAGACCAAGATCGCAGCGCCGGCCACCGGTCGCGAACTTGCCAGACGGCTGATGGCCGATGACAAGGGCGCGCGGGCGGCGATTGCGCTGGGCGGTTTTGGCGATCCCTATGCGGTTGCCGGGGCGCTGCCCTTTTACCGCTTTCCGGTCTATGCGATCGATCACCATCCGGCGGATATCGGCGTGCCCACGGGCCATTGGCGGTCGGGTGCCCACAGCTATACCGCTTTTTTCACCGAATGTTTTCTGGACGAGCTGGCGCATGTTGCGGGCACGGAACCCTTGTCGTTCCGCGTGTCGATTACCGGCGAGGCCCGGCTGGTGCGCTGCCTGTCGACGGTCGGCGCGCTTGGCGGGTGGGAAGGCGGCGTTGCCGGCAGTGGACAGGGCATTGCCTGCCACTCGTTTCGCGGCAGCCACATCGCGGTGCTGGCCGAGGCGCATTTTGAGGATGGCCAAATTCCCGTAGTTGACCGGCTCGTCGCGGCGGTTGATTGCGGCCAGATGGTCAATCCCGATCTTGTCCGACAGCAGATTGAAGGCGGCTTGCTGTTCGGCATGGCCGCGGCGCTGGGCGGGACAACCGGCTTTTCGGAAAATCTGGCCGAAGCACGCGGGTTTGGGGCGCTCAACCTGCCGCGACTGGCCAATGCCCCTGACATCACTGTTGAACTGATCAAAAGCGAGGCGGCACCCGGTGGGGTGAGTGAACTGGCGGTGCCACCAGTCGCACCGGCCATTGCCAATGCCTTGCAATCGGCGGCGGGCTTTCGCTTGCGGGAATTGCCGCTATCAGCGAGCCGATGAGCCTTCCTGCCGATCACCCTGCTGTCGTTCCACCGCGAATCGGCGTGCTTGTCACCAATCTGGGCACGCCCGACGGTCCCGACGTCAAATCGGTGAAGCGCTATCTGAAGGAATTCCTGTCGGATCGTCGGGTCGTGGA
>JAIELC010000031.1 GCA_019753375.1 Sphingomonas sp. | reverse complement strand
ACTCGTCACCGGCGGTCCCGGTTCGGGGAAGACTACCGTCTCTATCCTCAAAGCGGCCAAGATCGCGCGGGAGGAATTGAAGCCAGGACAGCGCATCCTTTTCCTCAGCTTCGCGCGTGCAACCGTTTCGCGCGTGCTGGAGGCAATCGACGAAGAAAGCGCAATCACGCGAGAGGAGAGGCAACGGATCGAGGTCGATACCTACCATTCGTTCTTCTGGCGCATCCTTAAAACGCACGGCTACCTTGTCGGCTTTCCACGACGGATGACGATCCTCACGCCTCCGAATGAGGCGATTGCATTGTCGGCGGTTCGAAGCGGCTACAAGGCGGCCAAAAATCTGTCGGACGAGGAAAAGGCTGAGAAGCGCGCGAAGGAGGAAGCGGAGCGTGTCCGGCTGGCGACCGAAGAAGGGAAGGTCTGCTTCGACCTCTTCGCAGACCGCGTGGCGACCCTGCTTCATGGCTCAGATAAGGTTCGAGCGCTCGTCTCTACGATGTATCCGTACATTACCCTGGACGAGTTTCAGGACACCAGCGCCGATCAATGGCGAGTGGTCCAAGCCCTCGGCGCCAACAGCACGTTGATCGCTCTTGCCGACCCGGAGCAGCGCATATTCGATTTCATCGGCGCCGATCCGGAAAGGCTGAACCACTTCAAGGCCGATTTCGCGCCGACGGTCCACGACCTTGCCGGTGACAACCATCGGAGCAAGGGGACGGAGATTGCCCTATTCGGCAACGACATCCTGACCGGCAATTTTCGGCAGAAGGAATACCAGGGTATCGGCTACGCGCCGTTCGCGTCGAACCCCAACCAAGCTTATGCTTCACTGGTTGGCCAGGTGTTGCAAGCCCGGAAGCGCTTGGTTGAGTCTGGCCGGCGTGACTGGTCGTTGGCCATTCTCGTGCCGACCAAGAAAATGACGCGGATGGTGTCTGACATCCTGCGCGAGCCATTCGGTAATGTTCCGTCGATTTCTCACTCAGCAGCAGTTGATATGGAAGGCCCGATCCTCGCCGCAGAGATCATTGCTTTCCTGCTCCAAAAGTGCGGGCATGACGGAAGTTTCGACGAATTTGTCGAGTTGATGTGCAGCTATTTTCACGGTCGAGGAGGCACGGCGCCGACCAAGGGCGACATGGACGAGGCTGCGCGGTTCCGGAAGGCGCTGTCCAAGTGGAACGAATGTCTAGCGAAAGGACGAACAACGCCTGGTAACAGCGTCTTGCAAGGAACCTTTGCCGTGCACCAGGCAACTGCCGCACTGACATTCACAGGTGATCCGGATGCAGATTGGGTCTCGGTGCGCGACGTTCTGGATACTGGGGCCTGTGAGCGACTGAAGGATGTCGCAAAGGACGTCCGTAACGTGCGTCTGCTTGAGCGCGGTACGCAGCTCCGTCAGGGGTTGGCGCAGGACTGGCGTGACGTCGGCCGCTATAGCAACGCCCTTGCGATCACCCGCCAGTCGTTTGTTCAGGAGCATTTCGCAACAGCCCACAAGCCTGAATCCGGCGTCGTGGTGATGAACATGCACAAGGCGAAGGGAAAGCAGTTCGACGAGGTTGTGATCTTTGAAGGATGGCCAAAACGGTTCAAGGGCGAAATCGTGGCCAATCCTGACCGGATCGTCTTCGGCAATGTCCACGACGGGGTGATGACTCAGGCGCGTCAGAATTTTCGGGTCAGCATCACGCGCGCAAAGGCACGCACGACGATCATGACACCAAGGGATGATGTCTGTGTTTTGCTCAGACCCGTACCGGCATGACTCAAGCCTCTGGGTATGAAGGATGACGACATCTTCTGATCATCTGGAGTCCATGGCGCAGACGCTAGAGGCTACCGGGGATTATCGCGTCATCCGGCGTCTTAAGCCGCGTCCATCCAATATGCCGTCTCCCGCAACGCCCGTCCGACTCGGCATGGTGGTGGATGTCGAGACCACGGGGCTAGATCCCCAGCGTGACGAGATCATAGAACTCGCCATGACGCCATTCAGCTACGGCTTGGATGGCACCATTTTCAGCGTGGGCGACAGCTTCCAAGGGCTGCGTCAGCCGAGCGAGCCTATCCTCCCGGAAATCACCGCGATCACGGGCATCACCAACGAGATGGTGGCCGGCCAGATCATTGATCCCGCCGTGGTGGCCACATTCGCGGCGCCGGCTTCACTCTTCATCGCGCACAACGCGGCGTTCGACCGCCGCTTCTTTGAACGATTCAGTGACGTGTTCTCGACGAAGCCGTGGGCATGCTCGCTCAGCCAGATCGACTGGGCGGCGGAAGGATTTCAGGGCGCGAAGCTCGCCTATCTCGCTCAGGCGGCCGGCTTCTTCTATGACCGCCACCGCGCGATGCACGACTGTCTTGCGACGATCGAGCTGTTGGCGATGCAGCTGCCCCGATCTGGTGTTACGGGCCTTAGCCGCCTTCTGGATGGTGCTCGTACTGTCTCCTGGCGCATCTGGGCGGAGAACTCGCCCTTCGACCTCAAGGATGTTCTCAAGGCGCGGGGATACCGCTGGAACGGCGATCCCGGCCCGCATCCCCGCGCTTGGTATATCGACGTTCCCGAAGCCCAACGCGAGGCCGAGGTGCGGTTCTTGAGCACGGAGATCTATCGGTATGAGGTCGATCCCCCCGTCCGGCGGATCGATGCCTATGATCGGTTTTCAGATCGCATCTAAGCGCCACCAAGGGTCGGGCTAACTCTTGCGCTGGTCGTATCCGTTGCCGCCCTCGACGTTTCCGGCCGCCTTCAATAAATCCCCGATGGAGCGTCCGCCGATCCGGCAGGTGCCGACTACACGGTCGTAGGACTTATGGTTGGCGACGCACTCCGCGTTCCGACCCATGGCAAGTCTTTCCAGCGCGGCCTTGGCAGCAGGGCCGGTGGGGGAGTGGAGTTCGGGCGCGTAGAAATCTTCCAGCCGGATCTCCACCCAGTTGGCTGGCCCTTGGCCCACGGCCACGCACAGCGAGTCGCCGTCGCCGACATAGACCACGGGACCGGAGAAGTGTGCGCCCCGGTGGAGATAGGACGGCATCGGGCCGCGGTCGGGAATGGCCTTGCAGGGATCGGCCTTGGCCGCGGTCGCCGTGGTCAGCGTCGCCAGCAACGCCAGGCCGATTATAGTCGTTTCTCACTTCCTCTTTATAGGCGCCGGAGGCTCATGCCGCCGCTTTCATGCGCTTCTTGGCGAGCATGGCTCGGACGAACTTGTCCCACTTCGCCATGCCGGCACGCTTCTCAACCATGTAGTTCCAGCGGTCGTAGTGCTTCGAGCTGACATCCTGCAAGGCGTGGTTCTGGAGACGGTCGCGGATCTCCTTCGGGACTCCCGCCTTGCCAGCCAAGGTTTTGAAGGTGCGACGGAGGTCGCGGTTGGTCGCATGGGGGATCACGCCGCGATCCCGCTGGCGCCAGATAAAGCTGTAGAGTGTGCCGTGGCTGACGGGCTTTGACGGGTCTTTGGCGGAGGGGAAGAACCAGCCGTGTTCGTTCGGGATAATCGACTCGATCAGTTCCGCGGCCAACAAGGGCACCGGAACAGCGTGCGGCTGAAGGTTTTTGGTCTTGGTCCAGTCGATGATCCGTTCCTTGGCATCCCATTGATCGACATGGAGACGGGCGATTTCCTCGACCCTCTGGCCAGTCAGCATGATGATCTGGACGGCGCGGGCATAGGAAGGATGAACCGGCGTGTCGGGGCATTCGAGCCAGCGATAGAGTCGAACGAACTCTTCCTCGCTCAACCAGCGCGTTCCGATCGTCTTGGGTTCCGTCGGTATGCCCGCAGCGGGGTTGTAGGTCAGCCGGAAGCGGCGCGCAGCGGTGGAGCGATAATCGTGCTCGGATTTCAGGCCCCAGCTAAAGGCAGATCGAATGTAGCTGCGCACATGATCGGCCATTGAACGCTTGCCGCGTTCATAGATGGGCCGGATGATCGCCGTGATCTCATCCGGTTCGATGTCGCGGGCCGGGCGGTTGCGTCCGAGCGTATCGGCGATCTTGTTGAGGCCCTTTTCCGCCTCCTTCCAGGACGACTTCCCGCCCTCCTTGAGGTAGGCGACATACGCCTCGAAGAGGTCGGCGACGGTTCCCGGTCGCGTGTCGCCGGCAACCTTGATGCTACGGCCTTTCTGGATCAGCTCCGCGAAGTCGCGGTTGAATATCTCGCGGGCCTTGCTGAGGGGCATCGAGGGATACGAGCCGAGCTTCTTCTTGAGGCGCTTCTCATCGCGCCATTGCTGCGCCATCCAGTCTGCGGTCACACGGGTAGGCATAGGCTTCATCACGAGGACCAGCCGGCCGGTTCCGTGACCCTCGCCATCGACAAGGCTGAGCTGCTTGCCGGTCGTTTCCACCTGCTTCAGGGCTCGGCGAATTTCTCCATCTGTAAGGCTTGGCACTGGGGTTCTCCGTCGGCTTCCAACTGGGGTCGCTCGACGGGTTCGTGGGGTCGGCGACTGGGGTCAAAAAGGGCCTTGATCCCCTTAAAACCGACCCCAATATGCCACAATGACCGACTCTACGACAAGCCTAAAAGCTCTTGTGTTTCAAGGTGATGTGGCGTGATTGAACGTGATCGAAAAGGCCAAGTGGGATGGTTGTGCACCAGAATCATGGCCGCGGCCCCGGCGTCCATCGCGCCTTTGATGACTTCGCGGATATGAACAGCAGCCTGGTCGATCGTCCCCTCGCTCATCTTCTGGTCATGGATCAATTCGTTGCGTGTGTTCAGATGGAGGACGTGAAATTCCTCCTTTGGTCGATGCGCAATGCTGACGCGCAGATAATCGAGCAGCGCCTGCCAATTGGCGAGCACCGGTCGATTGATGATTTCTGCCTTGGTGCGCCGTGCGACGATGGCCTGAACGATTTTGATCGCCGCGACCGATGTGTCGCCCAATCCGGACACCGCCAGCAAACTCGCGGTGTCCGCCGACAGCAAGCCACCGAGCCCGCCAAAGCGGGCCAGCAGATTCTTGGCGAGCGGTTTGGTGTCGCGCCGCGGGATCGCTGTTGCCAACAGATATTCGATCAATTCATGGTCGGACAGCGCTTCTCCCCCGGCGCTAAGCAATCGTTGGCGCAGTCGGGCCCGGTGGCCAATATTTTCGGGGTCAGGAACCTTCATGCTTTTCAAGGGTTAAGGCGTAACGGGCGCGTGTGCAATTGACAGCGCTTGCACCCGACCATGCGGACGGGCACACGGCACTGGCACCAGAAAATATCTGATCGGGAGTGATAATCGGCGTGTCGGCAGAAGAAGTGGCGCTGCACGACGACGTCATGTCGGTCTCGGGAAAAGCGGTACGCCGACGGCGCTGGGGTCTTATCGGCCTGGCGGCATTGGCGCTTGCCATGCTGTTGGTCTGGACGCAGCGACGGCCGATCGCCGCCAATGTTATCGATCAAAAACTTGCGGCGTGGCATGTGCAGGCGCGATACCGGGTTGCCGATCTGGGGTTGCAGCGACAGCGCCTGACCAATGTCGTCATTGGTGATCCTGCCCATCCCGATCTGGTTGCCGATTGGGTTGCGGTCGATACCAGCCTCAGCCTTTCTGGCGCGCAGATTGTCGGTGTTCGCGCCGGGCATGTCCGGCTGCGCGGTCGGCTGATCAACGGTACATTGTCGCTGGGCAGCCTCGACCGGCTATTGCCAGCGCCTTCGGGAAAACCTTTTACCCTCCCCGCCATTGATCTTACCGTCGATGATGCGCGCATGCGGCTGGAAAGCCCGCAGGGCGTGATCGGATTGAAATTGGCTGGAACCGGACGACTCGACGATGGCTTTCGCGGGACGATTGCGGCGGTTTCCGATCGGCTCACCTTCAATGGATGCCATGCCGACGCCGTAACGACGCTGGTTAGGATCAGCGTAACGGCCGCGCAGCCCCGGTTGGAAGGGCCGATCAGGGCGGGCCAGGTTGATTGTGCGGGTCTGAAGGTTAGGGGCGCGCTTGTTGATCAGGATACGTCGTTCGGAACCGCGCTCGACAGGTGGCAGGGGTCTGCCAAACTGCGCATTGCCACAGCGCACCACCCGCAAGCGGCTGCGCGAGAAATAGCCGGCACGGTCGGATTTTCAGGATCGTCGGTTAAAACGACGGGCGCAATTGATCTGGCAATTGCCACTATGGATACTGCCGCTGGGTCGGCTCGAAATGTAGCAGTTTCGGGTAGCTACCAGCTTGGCAGCGATGCCCGGCGGTTCGATGGGGGAGTATCGGCCAGCGGCTCGCTTGCCCGGCGCGGCCAGGCGGCGATTGCGGCGCTGGAAAGGGCAGCGCCCGGCACACCCGTGGCGCCGCTGCTTCAGCGTCTGGCCGACGCGGGGGTGCGTGCAGCGCGCGATGTGCGGTTGTCCAGCGATGTGGTGTTGGCTGCCGCGGCGGACAACGGGTCGATCGCCTTGTCCCGGCTGGAAGCGCGATCGGCCAGCGGTGCGGTTGCGACCCTGACGGGCAATAATGGATTGTCTTTCCGTTGGGGCAAGGACGCGGCGAGCAACGCGACGCGTGTTGATGGCCTATTTGCCATGGCGGGCGGCGGCTTGCCTAATCTGGCGATCCGGCTGGTGCAGGATCGGGGTAACGGCGTGATCCGCGGCGTTGGGCTGGTGCGTGATTTCAGGGCAGGCGACGCGCGGCTCGCGCTGAATGCCGTCGACTTCGGCATTACGCCGGGCGGCCGGATAGGATTCGCAACCCGCGCGACGCTGTCGGGCCCATTAGGCGATGGTCGGCTGGAAAACGCAACGCTGCCGATCACGGGCAGCTGGGACGGTTCGGGGCGATTGATCATCAATCCCCACTGTGCGCCGGTATCGATTGGCCGGCTCATCCTGGCCGGGCTCGATCTTAAGCAGAGCCGGGCAATGCTGTGCCCGACCAGGAGCGCGCTGCTGTCGCTGACGCGCGGCCAGTTGGCCGGCGGCGGCCGGATCGACGGCGTGCGCCTTGCGGGGACCTTGGGCGGTGCGCCATTAGCGTTGGGCGCCGAGCACGCAGCCTTTGATCTTGCGCGATCGCATTTTGTGCTGCGCGGTGTGATGGCGCGGCTGGGCACAGGCGATCATCCCAGCCTTCTCGGCATAGCCGTGCTGAGCGGCGACGTGGCGGACACAACGCTGCATGGGGATTTTGACGGCGCGGCCGGGCAAATTGCCAATGTACCCCTGTTGATGTCTGGGGCGGTCGGCGGCTGGACGTTTCTTGGCGGTAAGCTATCGATCGACGGCGCGCTGTCGGTTGCCGATGCCAATGCCCCCACGCGCTTCGAGCCGCTGAATGCGCGACATTTGTTGCTGACAATGGCGGACAACAGGATTGCGGTCAGCGGTACGTTGAACAACCCAGCGACCAGCGCGCACGTTAGCGATGTCAAGATCCTTCATGATCTGTCGAGCGGTGAGGGCAGGGCGGACTTGCTGGTACCAGGGCTGCAATTTGGTACCAAGCTGCAGCCCGATCAGCTGACGCGGCTAACCTACGGCGTCATCGCCAATGTTGTCGGTACCGTTGCGGGCGAAGGGCATATTCGCTGGAATCGTGACGGCGTGACCAGCGACGGTGTGTTTCGAACGGTCAACACCAATCTTGCCGCTGCCTTCGGCCCCGTTACAGGATTGACGACCGAAATCCGCTTTACCGACTTGCTCAACATGGTCAGCGCCCCCGATCAGATTGCAACCGTCGGGATTATCAATCCAGGCGTGGCGGTGGAAAATGGCGTGGTCCGTTATGCCTTGCTGGCCGATCAGCGGGTTGACGTTCGCGGCGCCGAATGGCCGTTCGCCGGCGGTCGGCTGGTGCTCGAACCGACCGTGCTGGATTTCACGCAGCATCGCGAGCGGCGATTGCCGTTCCGCATCGAAAAGATGGATGCGGCGCAGTTCCTGCAACAATTTGATTTCAAAAATCTGGACGCGACCGGCACGTTCGATGGCTCGTTGCCAATGATCTTCAGTGACCGGGGCGGCCGGATTGAGGGCGGGCACCTGAGGGTCCGCGAGGCGGGCGGGACGATCGCCTATGTCGGTGAGTTATCGCAGAAGGATCTCGGCTTTTGGGGCAATATGGCTTTCCGGGCGCTGAAGGCGCTCAAATATCAACGGCTTGAAATCGAGATGAATGGCCCCCTTGACGGCGAAGTCATTACCGATGTCCGCTTTGCCGGGATCAGCCAGGGCAAGGGCACTAGGTCGAATTTCCTCATTAAGCGGCTCGCCAAGCTGCCGCTGGTGTTCAATGTCCGCATCCAGGCGCCGTTCCGGCAATTGCTTGATTCGGCCCAGGGGTTTTACGATCCCACCCGTTTGATCGAACGCAATCTGCCTGCCCTGATCAAAGCCCAGGAAGACGCCGATCGACAAGCCAAGGCCGCGGCCGCTGCTACCTTGCCGAAAACTGCACAACCCATTCAGCCCCCGGAAAGCGAGAAACGTCCATGACGTATCCTGATGTGATGCAAACACGGTTGACGAACGATCTAAGGAGACCGACCAACGGGGTGATGAAACAGATGATGGCATGGGGCGCGCTGAGCGCTGCGGTGACGATGGCCAGCGGATGCGTCAACGTGACGGCGCCAGACAAGCCGATCGTCATCAACCTGAACATCAACATCACCCAGCAAGTCGTTTACAAGCTTGACGGACAAGCAAAGGAATTGATCCAGGGAAACCCGGATATTTTTTGACCGCGATTTTTCGCCAGCGGGTTGCCGCTAAACAAATGCCGATGAACAATTTCATTGAATGGAACACGCTATGAAGACCAATCGCATCCTCCCGATCGCCTGTGCGCTGGTGCTGGCCGGGTTGTCGGGCGCGGCACTGGCGCAGCGCGACCCCGCCTATCAGGCTGCCCGCAGTCAGGGCCTGATCGGCGAACAACCCGACGGTTATCTGGGAATTGTAGGCGCACCGACGCCCGATCTGCGTGCGTTGATCAACAACATCAACATTCAGCGTAAGGCAAAATATACCGAAAGCGCGGCATCTGGTGCGACCGTTGAGCAACTGGCGTTTACCAGCGGCTGCAATCTGATCCTGAAAACCGTGCCTGGCGAGAAATATATGACGCCGGCGGGCGTCTGGAAAACCCGCACAGCCGCGGCTCCGGATCGCGATCCGCGCTGTGTCTGACCTGCTGTGCTATCGGTAGAGGGCGGGATTGACCGCAACGGTTGACTCGATCCTAGTCGCTTTCTAAACGGGCCCCGCATCGGGGGCTTCGGCTTGCCGGTGTTGGTCGTCGCCCGCCATTGTGCGCGGCGGCGTTTTCTTATCAGGATGGGCTGTGAGCTTCGCGTTGGCAGATAATCGCCAGAACGGACATGACGACCTCGACGCTCGCATTGCGCGTGCGAAGGCCGAGCACCAGCGTCCTTCGTCCGCGAACAGCATGGCTGAGACGCGCGGCTGGTCGATTGCGATCGAGTTTGTCGGCATGGTCCTCGTCGCTGCGGCGATTGGCTATGGTGTCGATACCTATGCAAATCTTGGTACGCGACCTTTTGCGATGATCGGCATGCTGGTGCTTGGTTTTGCAGGTGCGGTCTATCGCGCGGTGCAGGATTCATCGCAGTTCGATGCAACCCCCGACAACGACATGAAGGACTGAGGCGACCGATATGGCCGGCCCAATGGAACAGTTTGCGTTGAAGACGCTCGTGCCGCTCAAGCTTGGCGCTTACGACGTGGCGTTCACCAATTCGTCGCTATGGATGGCTGTCGCGACGGTTGCGATCGCCGTCTTTCTGTATGTCGGCACTGCCAAGCCGCAACTGGTGCCGGGGCGCTGGCAGGCAGCGGTTGAATATCTGTATGATTTCGTGCGCAATATGCTCGATGAAAATGTCGGGCCGGAAGGTCGTCGCTACACGCCGCTGATCTTCACGATCTTTATTTTCGTGCTGGTGTGCAACCTGCTGGGCCTCATCCCCTGGGTCGGCGCCTTTACCCCGACCAGCCATGTATCGGTGACGCTGGGCCTGGCGCTCATTGTGTTTGTCACGGTGTGCATCGTGGGATTTGCCCGCCATGGGCTGCATTTCTTTTCGCTGTTCTGGCCGCATGGATCAGGCATTGCGCTCGGTGCGTTCGTCTTTGTGATCGAAATTCTGTCATTTTTGAGCCGTCCTTTCACCTTGGCCATTCGTTTGTTTGCCAACATGACGGCTGGCCACGTGTTGCTGAAGGTGTTCGGCACTTTTGTCGTGGCGCTCGGATCGTTCGGAGCCTTGCCTTATGTGTTCGGGGTCTTGCCGCTGGCCGTGAACGTGGCGCTTTCGGCGCTGGAGGTACTGATCGCCGTGGTTCAGGCATATGTATTCGCGCTGCTGGCGTCGTTGTATCTGAACGATGCGGTCAATCTTCACTAAGATATTGTTGTAGTTGGTTTTTTAATCGAAAGGTTTTTGAAATGGACGTTGGTTCGGCAAAAGTTATCGGTGCAGGTCTGGCAGCGATTGGTGCGGGTCTCGCCGCGATCGGCGTGGGTTCGATTTTCGGTCAGTATCTGAACGGTGCGCTGCGCAATCCAGAAGCTGATGCCAAGATGGGCGGACGTCTGATCTTCGGCTTCGCTGTGACGGAAGCGCTCGGGCTGATCGCGGCAGTTGTCGCGCTGGCACTCGCCTTTTCGTAAGTCTGACGCCAAGAGCTTGATGTAAGGGGGCCGGAACGGCCATGCCACAGTTTGACTTCACGCACGTGTTCTGGCCGCAAATTGCGTGGCTCGCCGTGTTCTTTGTGATCCTGTATTTTGGGATCGTCGGTCCCACCTTGCCCAGGCTGGGGAAGGTGATCACGGAACGTGAAGACAAGGTGACAGGCGATATCGCTTCGGCGGAGAGCGCCAAGGCAGCTTCAGACAAGCTGGCAGCAGATTACGAAGCTGGCGTTGCCGCCGCGCAGGACGAGGCGCGCGCGCGCCTCGTCAAGGTGCGGGCCGAAGCAGCAGCAGCGGTTGAGGCGAAGCTGAAAGCAGCCAATGCCAAGTTGGACAAGCAATCGGACAAGGCACACGCCGCCCTCGACGCGGCGCGTACCAAGGCGCTTGCCGAAATAGAGTCAGTGGCTGCCGAAGCAGCGGCAACCATTGTTGAAAAGTTGACGGGCATGCGCCCGGCAGAATCGGCGGCGGTCGATGCTGTCCGCATAGTGTTGCCATAGGAAATCGCGCAGATGAACATGATCCTGCTGACCGTCGCGGCCGAAGCCGCCGGGCATGACGAGGGGCCAACGCTGCTGGGGCTTGGGGCCGAAGGCTGGGTCTATGTCGGGCTGACGATTTTCCTGTTGCTGGCAATTTTTGTTGCCAAGGCGCCGCAGAAGATTGCGGAAGCGCTCGACAGTCGGATCGCCGACACGCGTCGCCAACTCGATGAAGCGGCCAAGCTGCGCGCCGAAGCCGAAGCGTTGCTGGTCGAAGCCAAGGCGCGCAACGCGGCCAGCGCTGGCGATGCTGCGGCGATTATCGCCAATGCGGAAGAAGAGGCCAAGGCGCTGCTCGCCAAAGCGGAAGCTGACGCCGCCGACCTGACCGTCCGCCGTGCGAAGATGGCGGAAGACAAGATTGGTGCAGCCGAACGCGCGGCCGTTGCCGAAGTCCGCGCAATTGCGGCCGATGCGGCGGCGCGCGCAGCCGGCGCCATCATCGCGGACCGGCATGATGCAAAGGCCGACAAGCCGTTGGTTGATCGCACCATTGCGGAGCTTGCGCGCATTAATTGAGCATGCGGCAGGGTTTATGTCGTGGTTAGGTTGCGCGCATTCGCCTGGTGGCAGCCGCGCCATTTTCCGGTCACATAAACAACGCTAAACTAGCAGTGTCCGGCTGGCGACTCGCGCCTGCGGGTTTGCCTGAAGGATTTCCCAAATGAAACTTGCCGCGTTCGTCACTGCGATTGCCATAACCGTTGCCGTTCCTGCCGTTGCACAGACGGCGGCCACCGATCCTGCACCGGCTGCGCCTGCCGCTGGTGCGGTTGCCATGACAAAGTTCAACCTTGATACGCCTATTGAAACGATCGTCGCTGATCCGGCGGCCAAGGCCGTCATCGATGCCGATATCCCGCCCCTGACGTCGCATCCGGCGTTTGATCAGTTCAAGTCGATGAGCCTGCGCGCGCTGCAGCCATTGTCACAAGGCGCGATCACCGATGAACTGCTGAAGAAGATCGAAACAGATCTGGCAGCAATTAAGTAATTGCCTGTTCCGGCCGCCGTTTTCTCTCGCCAGATTGGCAGAGAAACGGCGGCCGTATAATCTGTTGGTCAATAGCGCAGCATGATGCGACGGGCCAACCACGGTGCCAGATTATGTACCGCGGCCAGAAGGCTGGTCATGCCAACATTTGCTTCGGCGCGGTTTTGCTCCATGGCCACGATGATTTGCCGGGCGCATTCGGCCGCGGGCATTTTCTTGTGCAAATTTTCCGCGGTCATCCGGGTTTCGACGACCGGCGGCAGCGCTTCCAGCACATGGACGCTTGATCCCGCCAATTGTGCCCGCAACGCCTGGGTGAAGCTCTTCAACCCAGCCTTGGTCGCGCAATAAACCGGCGATTTGGCGGCGGGCGCGATGGCCAGACCCGAGGTGACATTGACAATCATCGCCGCTGGGCGGGCGCGCATTCCCGGCAATAGCGCTTCGATCAGACGGATCGGCGCGTTCAAATTAAGGAAAATCGCCTGATCGACGACACCCATGTCGATCGGCTGGTTGATATCGAAATTGCTGCCCATGCCCGCATTGTTGACGAGGATATCGATCGGCCGATCGGCCATTGCCGCAACCACCGCATCGCATCCGCCAATGGTGGAAAGATCGGCGGCGATTGTTTCAAAGCCGGCAGCGCGGCTTGCTTCCAGCCGATCGGGGTTACGGCCGACGACGATTACCTGCGCGCCGCGCGACCGCATCGCCACGGCGATTTCCCGGCCAATGCCGTCTGTCCCGCCGGTTACGATTGCCGTCATTCCGTTCAGCTGCATGATGATCCTCCGCTGCACAGGGCCGCGTTGCCCCGCTTATTGCCAAATGCTATCGTAGCGCAGCTTGGTCTTTGGGGGGAAATACCAATGCGCATCATCTATCTCGCCGTGGCATTTGCTATCTACGCGATCTTTTTTGCGACGTTCCTGTATCTTATCGGCTTTGTCGCCAATGTGCCGCAGCTGCCCGTAACGGTTGATACGGGACCCGATGCATCGTTTGTGACCGCACTCGGGATCGACCTGTTGCTGATTGCCGCCTTCGGTGTCCAGCATAGTTTGATGGCGCGCCAGGGCTTCAAGCGTGTCTGGACTCGGATTGTGCCACCGCCGCTGGAACGCAGCGTTTATGTGCTCGCTTCCAGCCTCTTGCTGATGCTGATGTTTGTTGGCTGGCGGCCAATGCCGACCGAGTTGTGGCGGATCGAAGGCGCATTCGCCGTGATCCTCTGGGGATTATTTGGCCTCGGCTGGGGAATTGTTCTGCTGTCGACCTTCCTCATCAATCATTTTGAACTTTTTGGCCTGTCACAGGTCATTCGCCATATGGTCAACCGCGATACCGCCGCACCGGTATTCTACACGCCCTTGCTGTACCGGCTTGTCCGGCATCCGCTCTACCTCGGCTTCCTGATGGCGTTCTGGATCACGCCGGTAATGACCCTGGGGCATGCCGTTCTGGCTGCGGGCATGACTGTCTATATTCTGATCGCGATCGGCTATGAGGAGCGGGATCTGGTGGCGGTTTTTGGCGAGACCTATCGCCGCTATCAGCAACGGGTTGGCATGCTGTTACCGGGGATCGGCAAGCGCGGCTGATCGATCAGACCAATTCGCTGATCTGGCGCAGCGGCTCGATATTGGTGAAATTGGCGATGTCGCCCATCACCTCAGCAGTCCGGACCCCTCCCATCGACGCCTGGACGGCGGCCATGTCGGTAAAGCCAAGCAGCGCAATGGCGACATAGCGAGCCGGACCACCGCCGGGGATGTCCATGCCTTTGAGTACCTGAATTGTTTCGAGTCCGGTGGGGCCATAGGCGTCGCGCACCAACGGGATATGCTTGGCATTGTAATAGTCCCAGTCGAAATGGCCATCGGGCTGGGTGCCGTACATCACGCTTACAACGATCATGATCATCTCCTTCGCCCGGCAATAGTGGCATGATGGAGCGATTGTGCCTAGATCAGCGCCGTTATGTCAGCGCCTAAAACCCCTGATCGGTTCAACGAAGCAAAGGCCACCTTTACCGTCCGCGGATCCGATGCGCCCGATCTGGAGGGCGGCGTTGCGGCGATCCGCAACGTCCTGGCGACCTTACCCGCCCGGCCAGGTGTGTACCGGATGCTCGATGCGCGCGGCGACGTGCTGTATGTTGGCAAGGCGCGCGCGCTGAAAAACCGCGTTACCAATTACACTCAGGTCGATCGCCTGCCAAAAAGGTTGCAGCGCATGGTCGCGCAAACGCGCAGCATGACGATCGTAACAACGAATAATGAGGCGGAAGCGCTGCTGCTCGAGGCGCAGCTGATCAAGCGATACCGCCCGGCCTATAATGTCCTGCTGCGCGACGACAAAAGTTTTCCATTCATTTTGTTGCGCGGCGATCATGAATTTCCTCGCATTCAGAAGCATCGCGGGGCGCGACGCGCAAAGGGTAATTACTACGGGCCATTTGCCAGCGCGGGATCGGTGAACACCACGCTCAACGCGTTGCAGAAACTCTTTCTGCTCCGCAGCTGTACCGATGGTTTCATGAAGCGGCGCGACCGGCCGTGCCTGCTTTACCAGATCAAGCGGTGTTCTGCGCCGTGCGTCGGGCGGATCAGCGAGGCGGATTATGCCGAACTGGTCAGCGATGCGAAGGATTTTCTGGCCGGCAAGTCGACCAAGGTTCAGGCCAAATTGGGCGCGCAGATGCAAGCAGCGGCCGAGCATATGGACTTTGAACTGGCGGCAATTTTGCGCGATCGCTTGCGGGCGCTGACCTTTATTCAGGGGTCGCAGGCAATCAACGCCGAGGGGGTGGGGGACGCCGATATCTTTGCGCTCGCCAACCAGTCGGGGGTGATGGGGATCCAGGCATTCTTTATCCGTGGTGGCCAGAATTGGGGCCATCGCAGCTTTTTCCCGGCTCACACCAACGAAGTGCCCGAAGAAGAAGTCCTAATGGGCTTCCTGACGCAATTTTATGAAGAGGTGCCGCCTGCCAGAAACGTGTTCGTTGATCGCGACCTGACGGAAAACGCGCTCCTGACCGAAATGCTCAGCACGCAGGCAGGCCGCAAGGTTGACGTGTCGGTGCCGCAGCGCGGGGTGCGTAAGCGATTGCTCGATCAGGCGAAGCGCAATGCCGAAGAGGCGTTGGAGCGCCGGCTCGCGGAAAGTACAACGCAAGCGAAACTGCTGCGGGAAGTGGCCGATCTGTTCGACTTGCCCGAACCGCCGGACCGCATCGAAATCTATGACAATAGCCATATCCAGGGCACCAATGCGTTGGGGGCAATGGTGGTTGCCGGGCCCGAAGGATTTCGCAAGGGCCAGTACCGAAAGTTCAACATCAAGCGCCCCGAAACCATTGCAGGCGACGATTTCGGCATGATGCGCGAGGTGTTTTCGCGCCGATTCCAGCGGGCGCAGGATGAAGATCCTGACCGCGACGGTGGCGACTGGCCCGATCTTGTGCTGATCGACGGTGGTCGCGGTCAGCTGAACGCGGTTAAGGCAGTGCTGGAGGAAATGGGGATTGAGGACGTCTGCTTGGTAGGTATTGCCAAGGGGCCGCACCACGGACGCGACGGACGTGAAGTCTTTCACCTGATGGACGGGCGGGAATTTCAGCTGCCGGTCAATTCGCCGGTGCTCTTTTACCTCCAGCGCCTGCGCGACGAGGTTCACCGGTTTGCGATCGGCGCGCACCGGGACAAGCGGGCAAAGGCGATGGGCGCGAGCCCGCTCGATGAGGTTCCCGGAATCGGCCCGGCGCGCAAAAAGGCGCTGTTGATGCATTTCGGTACGGCACGCGCGGTCCGCAACGCGAGTCTGGAAGATTTGCAAAAGGCGCCTGGGGTGTCGACTGCCATGGCGCAGGGCATCTATGATTTCTTCCACAGTCGTTAGTCAGCCGGCGGCTGCCGCGCCAATTTTTGACGCCAGATTGGGAAAATGTTCATTCCCTTGCGGCTAAACCGATTGCGTTATGCCGACCCCCGTTTTTTTGACCGTCGATACCGAACTGGTATGGCGACATTTTCTGGACGGGGCCGACGAGGCGACGCTGTTCGAACGCTCGTTTGAACCCGCCGGAGTGGGTATCAGCTTTCAGCTCGCCCGACTGCGCGAGCATGGTCTGAAAGCGACGTTCTTTGTCGATCCCATGCCAGCCTTGGTCTTCGGGCTCGATCCGATCCGGCGAATTGTCGGCACCATTCTCGATGCTGAGCAGGATGTGCAGTTGCATATCCATCCAAATTGGGCGGGTGCGCAGGGTCGGGATCGCGGCAAAACGCCCGGCAGATTCGAGTTGGTCGACTATTCACGCGCCGAGCAGCAAGCGCTGATCGAAGGCGCGTCGGCACTGTTGGTAGCCGCAGGAGCACCCGATCCGATTGCGTTTCGAGCAGGCAGCTTTGGCGCCAATGACGATACGCTTGCGGCATTGGCCGCGCTCGGGCTTCGTTACGACAGCAGCCATAATGGTGCTGAAGTGCCATGGCCCAGCGCCATCAGCCTTCCCCCGCAGCAGATCTCTCCGATTGAGCATAGCGGCATCGTCGAAGTGCCGGTGACCGTGATCGAAGAACGGGTGGGAGCGTATCGTAACTTCCAGATCTGCGCTTTGTCCGTTGGTGAAGTCCGTGCTGCACTCGATCATGCTGTTGCTGAACGCCACGCGGCAGTGACGATTGTAAGTCATGGCTTTGAGCTGGCCAATCGCGCCGGGACCGGGCCCAATGCGATCCATGTTGCCCGCTTCGAAGCATTATGCGGCATGCTGTCAGATGCGCGCGATACGCTGCCAACGGTGACATTCGGTGATCGCCCCAACTTGCGGCTTGGCGCCGATGACCAACCGCTTTCCCCCAGTTCACTGCGTACCGGCTGGCGGCAGGCCGAACAGCTTTGGTCCAACTTCATTGCCGAGCGCGCGGCGTGACACCGACGCCGCTGGCGCTTCGGTTTCAGATCGGTGCCCGGACGTTGATGGCGATAGAACGCCACTTGGTCCGGATGCCCTGGTCGCTTGATGATGTTCTTGCGGACCGATTGCCGTCGCTGCCCCCGCTCAGTCCGCTGGCGGACGGATATTTATTGACGTCGCTACCCGCCCATCACCTTGCCACGCTGACATCGGCTCGCGGCGGCATGATCAGCTTTGTCCGGCAACGCTATCAGCGTTATTATGCTGATCTGTCTGGCAGTTTTGATGCGTATCTGGAGAATTTGTCGATCAACGCCCGATCGAGTCTTAAGCGGAAGGCCCGCAAAGTTGCACGCGCATCTGCAGGCGTCATTGACGTCCACCGGTTCCGAACACCGGAAGAAGTGATGGCCTTTCACGCGATTGCCCGTCGGATTTCAGTCCGAACGTATCAGGAGAGGCTGCTGGGGGCTGGCTTACCCGAAGACCCCAGTTTTGTTGCGGCGATGAAAAAGCAAGCGGAGGCTGGCGGACTTCGCGCCTGGCTGCTGAATATTGCGGGGCAGCCGGCGGCGTATCTCTATTGCTCGGTTATCGATGGCACCGTCCGTTATGATCATGTCGGCTACGATCCAGACTATGCCGCCCTTTCGCCCGGTGCCGTGTTGCATTTAGAAGCCATGCGAGACTTGTTCGAAGAAGGCGGGTTCGCGCGCTTCGACTTCACCGAAGGCGAGGGTCAGCATAAGCGTCAGTTGGCGACCGCCAGCGTCGCGTGCCTTGACCTGCTGTTGCTGCGAGCTTCGCTACCCAACCGGTTCGCCACAATTGCCCTTGGTGGGTTCGATATCGCTACAACGTTTTCGAAGCGGGCGCTCGATGCGATGGGACATGGGCAAATGAGCCGTAAGTTGCGCCGCGCCTGATCTGCGCTTAGCCGGGCAGGATGCAGATCCGCTCCGAAGCCCTGATCCTGTCGGTCCGCGCGCACGGCGAACATGGCGCGATCGTTCGCGCCCTGACGCGTCAGCACGGTGTCCAGCCGGGCTATGTTCGCGGCGGTCGATCGCGCCGGATAAAGCCCATTCTCCAGCCCGCGAACCAGGTGCAAGGCGACTGGCGCGCGCGAACCGATGATCAATTACCACAGCTCGCGGTTGAACTGATCCACAGCCGTGCGCCACTATTTGGTGAGGCGCTGCCAGCCGCCGCGCTGGATTGGGTGACAAGCCTTACCGCGGCAGCGCTGCCGGAAGGACAAGCCTTTCCCGCGCTGTATGACGCATTGGACGGTGTGATCGGTGCGATCGAGGCCGCCCCTGCCGCGCGTGGTTGGGCGGTTGCGCTGGTCAGGTACGAATTGCTTGTGCTCGCTGAACTGGGTTTTGGTCTCGATCTGAACCAGTGTGTTTCGACTGGAGCCGTTGATGATCTGGCCTGGGTCTCACCGAAGAGTGGCGGTGCCGTCAGCCGATCGGCAGGTGCCGGCTATGCGGATCGATTGATGCCATTGCCCGATTTCCTGCGCGAGGGCGGCGCGGCGGCATGGCCTGATATTCTGGCCGGACTGGCAATCACCGGGCATTTTATCAAGCGCGACATTCTGGTGGACCGACGCGCCGATCCCCTGGCCGCGCGTGACCGGCTTTTGGATCGGCTGAAGCACGCGGTTGCCTAGCCTTGCGCAGCAGACTTAACATCCTGCGCGTTCCCGCGTAGGCGGGTGACCAATCGCGGCTTCCAGCATTGCGGGTGCGCATCGGTATAGGGGGTGGCAGTGGCCGTCATCGCAGTTCTGCCCGGTGACGGGATCGGACCGGAAGTAACAGCTGAGGCGCGTCGCGTGCTCGACGCGCTTGATCTGGGGCTTGTATTTGAAGAAGCACTGGTCGGGGGGGCAGCCTATCACGCGACTGGTCATCCACTGCCATCGGCGACGCTCAACCTGGCCCGGCGGGCAGATGCCATTCTGTTTGGCGCGGTGGGCGATCCTAGCTGCGATGGGCTGGAGCGTGCCCTGCGGCCCGAACAGGCCATCCTTGGGTTGCGCAAGGAACTAACGCTGTTTGCCAATCTACGTCCAGCCAGGCTGTTTGCGGGGCTTGAGGACGCGTCTGCGTTACGCCCCGAAGTCGCACGCGCGATTGATTTGCTGATCGTCCGGGAGTTGAATGGCGACGTTTATTTCGGCGAAAAGGGAATGCGCATGACGTCAGCCGGCTTGCGGATGGGCTATGACGTGATGAGCTATGACGAAGCCGAAGTATCCCGTATCGCGCATGCCGGATTTCAGGCCGCGATGCGGCGGCGCGGCAAGCTATGTTCGGTAGACAAGGCCAATGTGCTGGAAACATCGCAGCTATGGCGCGACGTTGTAACCGAGGTTGCCACGGAATATCCGCAAGTTGCGCTTAGCCATATGTATGTCGACAACGCCGCGATGCAGTTGGTGCGCAATCCGGGCCAGTTTGACGTAATCGTTACGGGCAATTTATTTGGAGACATCCTGTCCGATCAGGCAAGCATGTGCGTCGGATCCATCGGGATGCTGCCATCGGCGTCGCTCGATGCGGATGGCAAGGGTCTTTACGAACCAATTCACGGCTCTGCGCCCGATATTGCCGGACGGGGACTGGCCAATCCGTGCGCGACCATTTTGTCGGCGGCGATGATGCTTCGCCATTCCCTTGGTCTTGCCGCTGAAGCCGACCGGATCGAGGCTGCGGTTGCGCGCGCCCTGGCGACGGGCGCTAGAACCAGCGATCTTGGCGGATCGCTATCGACAAGCGCGATGGGTGACGCGGTGTTGACGGCGTTGTGATCGTATTGGCGCGACCGGGCCAATTGCTATGGCCAGCTCGGCAGCCACATCCACTGCGCAAACGCGTCGGGTCCATCGAGCGCCGAGGCGGAAATGATCGGATAGAAATACGCGAACATCACGCCAGCCGCGACGACTGACCAGACTGGCCAGCCGCACGGGCGCTTGCTCTCAAGCGATTCGGTTGCGGCGGCGATGGCGAGGCAGATCAGGATGCTGGGAAGGTAATAATAGTAAAAAAAGCCGATCTTTTTCGGAATGATAATCCAGGGGACATAGGCGGCGGTCCACAGCAAGACGGGGGCCAGCAGCGACCATGACCTTTCACGAAGGCCGACAGCCAGGCCATAACCTAGCGCCACCAACCCGCCCCACATGATGATCGGATTGCCCAGCATCAAAATACCGCGCTGCACGCCGGCGACCGGTTCGTAGAGGTACCAGATGGGCCGGATATCCAGCGGCCAGCTCCACCAAGGCGATTGATAGGGGTGGGACGCGAGCGGTTTGGTCTGTTCAAGGAACATCTGTGCCTGAAATGGCACCAGCTTTGCCAGCGTCATTGGATCAAAGGCGTAATAAAAGGCCGGGGCAAAGGTAAGAAAATAGGTAATCAGGCTCGGCACGGCGAGCAGGATCAGGGCGGTCGGGGTTGCAACTCCAGCAAAGTGCGGCTGGCCGGACCCCCCAATCGCCGAACGCCATTGCCACCGCGAATCGCGCAGGCGGGTGATGACCAGCGCCATGGCCGCCATCGCCAGATAGGGTATCGCGGCCCATTTTGCGGCGGCGGCAAGACCGAACAGCCCCCCTACCAGGACCAGCAGCACTGCAGCGCCGCGTCGCGCGCGCATCGCCCATAGCATCGCCGCGAGTGCCATCAGGACCAAAGCAGCCATCGGGCCGTCGAGCATCCCGATCCGTGCTTCGACAAACAGCGTGAAGTTGAACATTGCTAGCAACGCCGCGACAAGGGCGGGCCGAATCCGGTGAAAAAGTTGCCACCCGATGGCGAACACCGCCAGTACCGCTGCAATGCCGGACAAGACAGAGAAGAACCGCCAGCCTAGTGGTCCTTCGCCGAACATGAGTATCCCGGCGGCGATCAGCTCCTTGCCCAACAGGGGGTGTTCAATATTGGTTGGTCTGGACAGCGCGATCAGCGCGCGCGCCGCGGGCAGATAATGGGTT
This sequence comes from Sphingomonas sp., assembly GCA_019753375.1. Taxonomy (GTDB): domain Bacteria; phylum Pseudomonadota; class Alphaproteobacteria; order Sphingomonadales; family Sphingomonadaceae; genus Sphingomonas. Next base: position 6,742 of record JAIELC010000031.1, on the reverse strand, counting down.
TCATCGAATACCGGATTGGCGGCGCGCCACAGACCGTGAAAAAACAGCAACGCAGCCACCAGGCCAATGCCCGCCGCAATGCCCGCCAGCCGGGCCCGGCTCGGGTCAAAAGAGGGGGGATTAGCCATGACAATAGCCTTCTACCGTTGGTCTCCCGATAGCGGCAAGGCCGCTCCACCATTGACGAGGGGTTATGCCAGACGGCAAAGCATCGCCGATGAAAAGACGAACCGGACAAGACCGATCGATCACCCGGCATTGGCGGCCTGCAACCCAGGCTGTCCGAGGCGGCACCGCGCGATCGGAATGGGGTGAAACCTCCGAAGCATTATTCCTGACGTCGGGCTATGCCTATGATTGTGCCGGCGATGCGGCGGCCCGCTTTGCCGGGGATCAGGCGGGGATGACCTATTCCCGGCTGCAGAATCCGACGGTCGAAATGCTCGAGCAGCGAATTGCTCTGATGGAAGGCGCAGAGGCGTGCCGGACCATGGCAACCGGGATGGCGGCGATGACCGCAGCGCTGTTGTGCCAGCTGCAGATGGGCGACCATGTGGTTGCCGGGCGTGCGGCGTTTGGATCATGTCGCTGGCTGGTCGATACCCTGTTGCCAAAATTCGGGATCGAAACGACGGTCGTCGATGCGCGCGATCCGCAGGCCTTCGTCGATGCGGTACGGCCCAACACCAAAGTGTTCTTTTTCGAAACGCCCGCCAATCCGACGATGGATGTGGTTGATCTGCGCGCGGTGTGCGACATCGCGCGGGCACGCGGGATTACGTCGGTGGTCGATAATGCCTTTGCCACGCCGGCGCTGCAGCGGCCGATGGAGTTCGGTGCTGATGTCGTCGCCTATTCCGCGACCAAGATGATGGACGGGCAGGGTCGCGTCCTGGCAGGCGCGGTGTGCGGAACAGAGGACTGGATCACAAACACCTTGCTGCCTTTCACCCGCAACACGGGGCCTACGCTCAGCGCATTCAACGCCTGGGTGGTGTTGAAGGGGCTAGAGACGCTCGACCTGCGGATTCGCCGCCAGAGCGAGAATGCCCTCGCGGTCGGCCGGTTCATCGAGGCGCGAGTGCCGCGCATTCTCCATCCGGGTTTGCCCAGCCACCCGCAGCATAATTTAGCCATGACCCAGATGGCGGCGTGCGGGCCGATCTTTGCGTTCGAAGTCGCGGACGGCCGCCGGCAGGCGCATGGCCTGCTTGATGCACTCGAGTTGATCGACATATCGAACAATATCGGTGATTCGCGGTCGCTGATGACGCACCCCGCCTCGACCACCCATGCCAGCGTGGCCGAGGACAAAAGGCTGGAAATGGGCGTGACCGAAAACTTGCTGCGGCTGAATGTTGGCCTGGAAGACCCTGATGATCTGGTCGAGGATCTCGATCAGGCACTGACATCGGTCGGGCTTTGAAGGCGCTTTTTCCCTTTGTTGCGGAAACGCGGGGCGTCGTGGTCCGCGTCTCGGTCAGCTACTTGCCCGAACAGTCAGAGCCTGACCGTGGACGCTGGTTCTGGGCTTACCATGTCCGTATCGAGAATGGGGGCGATATGTCGGTCCAGTTGCTGACCCGTCATTGGGTTATTACCGACGGGCGCGGGGCACGGCATTCGGTGGAGGGAGAGGGCGTGGTCGGCGAACAGCCCTTGATCGAACCTGGCAACAGTTTTGATTATGTTTCGGGATGTCCGCTCGCCACGCCCACCGGATCAATGCAGGGCAGCTACCATATGTTCGGCGAAGACGGCGCGGGGTTCGACGTGGAAATTCCCAAGTTCGCGCTGGTTGCGCCGGCGGTGGCGCGGTGAAGCGGACACATCTGCCGCTTAATGGCCTTCGCGTTCTCGACGCGGCGGCCCGGCATTTGAGCTTCACGCGGGCGGCGGATGAACTCGCGGTCACACCGGCGGCGGTTGGTCAGCAAATCCGCGCGTTGGAAGACACGCTGGGCGTCGTGCTGTTCCGACGGACCACCAAGGGGCTTGAACTGACGCCGGAAGGGGAGGCCGGGCTCGACGCGCTGCGCGAGGGATTTCTGCAGTTTGAAGAGGCAGTACGCGCCATGCAGGCGGGCCAATCATCCAAATCGCTGACCATCGCGGCCCCCCGTGATGTTTCTGAAAAGTGGCTCATGGCGCGACTGGCGGACGTGGCGCGGGCGGATGGTGAGTTGCGCTTCGCGTTGGTCGCTGCAGACGATGTGATCGACTTTACCGAAGCCAATCTTGATCTGGCCGTGCGCTGGGGCGAGGGGCCCGGCGAACATGAGGGCGAAGCGCTCGAATCCGACGGGATGGTAACGATCGAGCGACCGGGTGGCGGCGCTGATACACGTGTTTCCTGGCCCGGTTGCCTGAATGATCCAGAGGTCTCGCTCGTCCGCGTTGGGGACGCGGGGCTGGCCATCGATGCGGCGGCGCAGGGGTTGGGGCGGGCAACCGTGCCCGAATTGCTGGCGCGCGGCGATATCGCCGCAGGGCGCGTTGTTGTGATCGGCGAACCCAAACCGTACCGGCTTGGCTATTGGCTGGTCGCACCGCTGCCGCAGTGGCGGCAGAAAAAAGTAAAGGCGCTGGTGCAGGCGCTAACGGCGTGAGTGATCGCTTTGAAAGCGAGCGGCTGGCCATGCGCCGGCAGTCGGTCGACGATGCCGAGGCGTTGTTTGATGCCTATAGCGATGCCGGACTGATGACCTATTGGTCAAGCGCCCCGCACCGGGACGTGGCGGAGACGCGTGCCTATCTGGTCACCCATGTTGCGCAGAGCGATTGGCGGGGCTGGTCAATCACCCTCAAGGGCGATGACCGCGCGATCGGCACCTTGGGCGCCGGGGAGCGGCGCAATGGTGTCATCGAGATCGGTTACATGCTGACCCGGCGCTATTGGGGACAGGGCATCGCACGCGAAGCCGTGTCCCGATTGCTCGACCTGCTGTTGATCGAGGAACAGCGCCGACGCGTCATGGCCGATACCGACCCTGACAACGCAGCATCCAACGCCTTGCTAAAGTCGCTCGGCTTTTCGCTGGAGGGACGGTTACGCGGCGAATGGGATACGCATATCGGTATCCGCGACAGCCTTATCTGGGGACTGCTGCGTGCGGAATGGCGGCAATAGCGCGCGAAGTGGCATTTAAGACGATTGTGAAGGCGATTGGTCAGCAAATCGACATTCGTCGCGGGCACTCATTGTGTCGTCACGGCCTTGGTTAGGACCTGAAATGGTGAACGGGTACCGCCGGCGAACGAGCGTTCGGCAGCGTCGGTCCGCCTATGCGTCAATCGCGTCCTCCTCCACGCGGGCGGCGTTTTCCTGGATGAAGGCGAAGCGATGCGCAGGGTTGTTGCCCATTAGTCTGTCGACAAGATCCTTCACACCGGCGCGCTCCTCATATTCCTGCGGCAGGGTAATGCGGATCAACTGGCGGGTCTTTGGGTCCATGGTCGTTTCGCGCAACTGCATCGGGTTCATCTCACCCAGACCCTTGAAGCGCGCGACGTCGACCTTCTTGCCCTTGAATAGGGTTTCTTCGATGCGGGCGCGGTCGGCATCGTCCATCGCGTAGACGCTTTTGGTACCCGCGGTCAGCCGGTAAAGCGGCGGACAGGCGAGGAAGAGATGCCCTTGCCGGACAATGTCCGCCATTTCCTGGAAGAAGAACGTCATTAACAGCGTCGCGATGTGCGCCCCATCGACGTCGGCGTCAGTCATGATAACGATGCGTTCGTATCGCAAGGTCGCAGGATCGCAGTCTTTGCGCGTGCCACAGCCCAGCGCCTGGACCAGATCAGCGATTTCCTGATTGGCGAGGATCTTGGCCGAGGTTGCCGACGCGACATTGAGGATCTTGCCGCGGATTGGCAGGATCGCCTGCGTCTTGCGGTCGCGTGCCTGTTTGGCCGACCCACCCGCTGAATCGCCTTCGACAATGAAGATTTCGGTCCCGTCGGGGCTGTCTGCGGAGCAATCGGTGAGCTTGCCGGGCAGCCGCAGCTTGCGGGCGCTGGTTGCCGTCTTGCGTTTGATGTCACGTTCGGCCCGACGCGCAAGGCGCTCGTCCATCCGCTCGATGACATAGCTCAACAGCGCGCGACCGCGTTCCATATTATCCGACAGGAAATGGTCGAAATGGTCGCGCACAGCGCGTTCAACCAATCCGGCTGCTTCGGGACTCGTTAGTCTATCCTTGGTCTGACTTTGAAATTGCGGATCGCGGATAAAGACCGACAGCATCAGCTCGCTGCCGGTCATCACGTCCTCCGGCGCGATGTCTTTCGCCTTTTTCTGCCCGGTCAGATCGCCGAACGCGCGGATGCCCTTTACCAGTGCCGCACGCAATCCGGCTTCATGCGTGCCGCCATCCGGCGTGGGGATGGTGTTGCAGTACCAGCTATACGATCCATCGGACCATAGCGGCCACGCGACGGCCCATTCAACCCGACCCAGTTTTTCGCCATTGGGGCCATCGGCAAAATCCTGATTGCCGGAAAAGAAATCGGTCGTGGCGCATTGCCGATCACCCAGCTGTTCCTTGAGGTGATCGGCAAGACCCCCAGGAAACTGGAATACCGATTCGGCCGGCGTATCGTCGCTGATCAGATCAGTCGCGCACTTCCAGCGAATTTCGACACCAGCGAACAGATAAGCCTTTGATCGCGCCAGCTTGTAGAGCCGGGCAGGCTTGAAATGCAGTTCTGGCCCGAAAATCTCGGTGTCGGGCACAAAGCTAACCGACGTGCCGCGGCGATTGGGCGTTTGGCCGAGATGTTCGAGCGGACCAAGCGTCAGACCACGCGAAAATTTTTGCCGATAGAGTTCACGGTTGCGGGCCACTTCGACGACCGTGTCCGATGACAGGGCATTGACCACGCTGACGCCGACGCCGTGCAAGCCGCCCGATGTTGCATATGCTTTTCCCGCGAACTTGCCGCCCGAATGGAGCGTCGACAATATGACTTCCAGCGCCGACTTGTCGGGAAATTTGGGATGCGGGTCGACCGGAATGCCGCGGCCATTGTCGACAATGGTCAGCCGGTTGCCTGGCTCCAACGTAATTTCGATCCGGGTCGCGTGCCCGGCAACCGCCTCGTCCATGGCATTGTCGAGCACTTCGGCTGCAAGATGATGCAGCGCGCGTTCGTCGGTGCCGCCGACGTACATGCCAGGGCGCCGGCGAACGGGTTCCAGCCCCTCCAGCACCTCGATCGACGAGGCATCATAATCGGCGCTGGCTTTTTGTTGGCGGGCAAACAGGTCATCGGACATATCATGGCTATAGGGTCGCGCGAGTCAGCGATGCAAGCCGTGATGCGGACAGACGGCGCGCAAGTCTTGGCCATGAACGGCGACCGGCCGGCTGCCGTTGGGCCGTCGGCCAGCCGCGGGCGTCCTGATGCGAATTCGTTTGGCCATAACGCAATTGACCCGGTGCATGGGCTGCACCGGGTCAACAAAAGCGCTGGGTAATCGTTTCCGCGTCAGCGTACGCGAGGGCCGCCAAAGGGCAGGGGTGGCGGTGGCCGACGATCGCGCCGGGGCAGTTGGGCCTGGTAGGCATGCCCGCAATGCGCGACGCAATAGGGGAAGCCAGGATTCACCTTTTCTCCGCAAAAGTGGAAATCGGGTTCGCCTGGATGGCCAAGCGGCCATTTGCATATGCGATCGTTCAGGTCGAGCAAGCTGGTCTTGCCGGCAATATCGGCCGATGGCTTGGCCGGTACCAGTCGGCGCGGCGGTGCAGGCGCGATGGGCGCTTGTTGTTCGCCCGGTGCCTGGCGCAGGAAGCCGCCAGGGCCGACCGAGCGCAGGATAACCGCGGGCGGGGCATCCACCGCGGGTGCCGCCGGTGGGGCAGTCTCCGCCTCGACGGGGGCTGCAGCAACCGGCTTGGGCGCCGCTGGCGCCGGGGCAGCCTTGGTAACCGGCCCAGGCTTAGGCGTTGCCGCAGCCTGCGATTTTGCCTCTGCATCGTTCGGCTTGACCGGGGATGGGCGCGCTTGAAGGCCAAGGCGGTGCGCCTTGCCAATCACGGCATTGCGGCTGACGCCGCCCAAAGCCTCGGCGATCTGGCTGGCGGTCATGCCCTTTTCCCACATCTTCCTCAGCGTCTCGATCCGCTCGTCGGTCCAGCTCATTCGTCTTGCGTCCTCAAATCTTGTGCCTGCCGCCTTGTTAGACGCAGCGGCAGCGATTACTTGCGACGTCCATGACGATCCCAGCACCATCCGGCAACACACAACCTTCCGTGGCACCATCGATGATCGGAAATGCGCCGGGCGTTCCAACGATACGGAACGTGAATTGGGGCGGACTTCGCACCCTCTATATCAAGGAGGTGAGGCGGTTCTTCAAGGTCCAGTTGCAGACGATATGGGCGCCGGCAATTACAACGCTGCTTTTCCTGGTGATTTTCACCGTAGCGACGGGGGGAAAACGCCCAGTTCACGTTGGCGGCGCCGAGGTGCCTTTTGCCGATTTCATCGCGCCTGGGCTCATCGTGATGGGTATGCTGCAAAATTCCTTCGCCAATTCCAGCTTCTCGTTGCTGGTCGGCAAGATCCAGGGGACGATTGTTGATTACCTGATGCCGCCTTTGTCGACGGCCGAATTGCTGAGTGCAATGGTGGGTGGTGCGGTAACCCGGGCGGTGCTGGTAGGGCTGGCGGTGTTCCTGGCGATGCACTTCTGGCCAGGTGTGCACGTGGTGCCATTCAATATCGGCGCAGTGCT
>JAIELC010000111.1 GCA_019753375.1 Sphingomonas sp. | reverse complement strand
ACGGCCTGGGCAGTGGGCCCGAACCGCTGGTGCGCTCGGGCGCCAATTTGCGCGACGGTCGCACCGTACCGATCAGCGACACCCCATCCACCGCCGGAACCCGGTAACGCTGGACCGGGTCTCGCCGTGTGTCGACAGCGCGTTGTGACGGGTGCAACCCGGCGATGGCCGCGAGATAGGATTCGGGTCTGCCAACGACGCTGGCCGACGGCGCGATTACGTCATGCCGCCCAGCCGGTTGACCCTGGGCAAAAAGTTGAGCCGGTGACGTGCAACCCGCCGCGTTGGCAGAACGGCGCGTAAATCTCGCCCCGCTGCCCCTTACCCTGCCCCGCGACCGCCGCATCTGGACTGACAACGCCCTGCCGTTCCAACGGTCAACAAGCTAAAGCGGCGCCACAAGAACAAGGGTAACAGGTCCCCATGTCAGCAAGCGATTCGCTTTCCTTCGCGCCCTCGCGAGAAGCAGGCCTTGACCGGCTCATGGCATTCGCGCCGCGGGCCGGGCACGCTTATGCGCTTGGCCGCAATAGTGATGCGGGGCCCGGGCAGCCGACCGCCGTTTCCAAGCTTTCGCCCTATGCGCGTTACCGCTTGCTCACAGAACGTGAAATCGTGGCGTCGGTGCTGGCGCGACACAGCCTGGCTTCGGCTGAAAAATATGTTCAGGAAGTCTTTTGGCGCACCTATTGGAAAGGGTGGCTGGAATTGCGCCCGGCGGTGTGGTCCCGCTTCGTGGAGGAGCGCGATCGGCAACGCGACACGTTGGTGGACAGTCGGGCAATCGCCGATGCTGAAAATGGGCGGACCGGCATCGACGGCTTCGATGACTGGGCGCGTGAGCTGGTGGCAACGGGGTATCTGCACAATCATGCGCGGATGTGGTTTGCCTCAATCTGGATTTTCACGCTGCGCCTGCCCTGGACGCTCGGCGCCGACTTTTTTCTGCGCCATCTGATCGATGCCGACCCGGCCAGCAACACGCTGTCGTGGCGATGGGTCGCCGGCTTACAGACCGTCGGCAAGACCTATCTCGCTACGTCGGATAATATTGCGCGCTACACCGGTGGCCGCTTTGCACCCGCCGGGCTGGCCGTAGAGGCGCTGGCGCTTAGCGAACCCCCGATTGAGCCGGCACGACCATTGCCGACCCTCCGGCACCGGGTACCGGGTCAACCCGCGCTGCTGCTGGTAACGCATGAGGATATGAACCCGGAATCGCTCTTCGCCGGTGAAGCGCTGATCCCGGCTGCCCACATCGTGACCGATCAAAAATTGCTTTGGGGCACGATGGCGCGTCAATTTGTGGCCGCTGCGGCCGGCGATGTCGCGGCAAGGGTAACGACCAATCTGGGCTGTGCCGCGCAGCTTGCCGAAACACTTGATGCGGCCGCGCTGATCACCGCCGCTCAGGCGGCCGGCGTGCGCCAGATCATCACGGCCTATACCCCGGTTGGGCCGGTCGCAGAGGCGCTGGAGCGCCTTGCCCCTCCTCTCGCGGATGAAGGCATCGCGCTGGTGCAGTGTCGCCGCGCATGGGACGATCAGCTTTGGCCAAGCGCGCGGCGCGGGTTTTTTCCCTTCAAGGAGCAGATTCCCGCCTATCTGAGACAAGAAGGGCTCGCATGAACCAGCCGCTCAACATCGTCTGGTACAAGCGCGACCTGCGCATCGTCGATCATCGCCCGCTGGCGATGGCCGCGCAGGCCGGGCCCGTGCTGCCAATCTATGTCGCGGAACCCGAATTCTGGGCCCAGCCCGATGCATCCGCGCGGCAATGGGCGTTTGCAGCGGAAGCGCTGGGCGAACTTGGCGATGCGCTCGCGGCGCTCGGACAAGCTTTATGCGTCATGACGGGCGACGTGGTGTCGATCTTCGCGCAGCTGCACGCCAGCCACGGCATTGCCGCGATCTGGAGCCATGAGGAAACCGGCAATGGCTGGACATATGCGCGCGACCGCGCGGTGACGGCCTGGGCGAAGGCGGCCGGGATCGCTTGGCACGAGGCACGCCAGTTCGGCGTCATCCGCCGGCTGAAATCGCGCAGCGGCTGGGCCAGCGCATGGGACCGCGACATGGCCGCGCCGATCACGGCGCCGCCCGTCGCCCTGCCGCCGATCGCTGGTGACTGGCCACGGCACATTCCAAGCAGCGCCGAGCTTGGGCTGGCGCCAGATTCGTGTCCGCATCGGCAACCCGGCGGCAGGCAGGCGGCGCTGGCGACCTTGGCGAGCTTTTTGCACCAGCGTGGGCGCGACTATCGCTATCAAATGTCGAGCCCGGTGACGGCGTTCGATGCCAGTTCCCGCCTGTCACCGCATTTGACCTGGGGCACGATTTCAATGCGTGAAGTCGCGCAGGCGAGCAGCGCCAGGGTGCGCGCGCTGCGAACCGCGACCGACCCTGACGCGAAACGCTGGCGCGCGTCGATGATCTCATTCACCGGCCGGCAGCATTGGCATTGCCACTTCATGCAAAAGCTGGAGGACGAACCCCGGATCGAATTCGAAAATCTTCACCGCGCCTATGACGGTATGCGCCCCGATATCGCCGACCCGCAGCGACTGGCGGCGTGGTGCGGTGGCACCACCGGTTTTCCGTTCGTGGATGCATGCATGCGCGCGCTCGACCTCCATGGCTGGATCAATTTTCGGATGCGCGCGATGTTGATGTCGTTCGCCAGCTATCATCTTTGGCTACCGTGGCGCGACACCGGGCTGCATCTGGCCCGCAAATTTGTCGACTATGAACCCGGCATTCACTGGTCGCAGGTGCAGATGCAATCGGGGACCACGGGCATCAATACAATGCGCGTCTACAACCCGGTCAAGCAAGGGCATGATCAGGATCCCACCGGTGTTTTCGTGCGGTCCTATCTGCCCGAACTGGCGGCCGTGCCCGATGCGTTTATCCACGAACCCTGGTTGTGGGAAAATGCCCACATATTGGCCTATCCGGCGCCGATTATTGACCATCTGGTTGCGGCGCGCGCGGCAAGAGACGCGCTCCACGCCATTCGCCAACGCGCCGAGCACAGGGTGGCTGCGCAGAAAATCGCCGCCAAGCATGGCAGCCGGAAATCAGGCATGCCGATGACCGGCCGGAAACCGCGCGCCAAACAACCGCCAGCCAGCCCCGCCCAGTTGACGCTGGATTTCTGATCGCTGCGCCGGGACGGGGATTGCGTGCGAAGCAGATCTGCAGATTGTCAGAGCGCGACAGATACCGCGCAAGCGCAACAGCATCGCCACTTCCCGGATGAGCTCCGGCGCCGAGTGAAAATACTGTAACGCCTGATGTTACGCGATTTACGACGCATCGCCACCGGCTGGCCGTTGCCCGGAACCCCGTTGCGTTGACAGTGCCCGCAATGGCTAAGCCATCGGAAAGCGGTCGTTGAGCCATTGACGCCAGTCAGCCTGCAGCGCCTGCAAATCGCGGGGAAGCTTTCCTTTGGGTTCGCGATTGGCGAGCCATTGTTTAATCGTCTCACCCCGCCCAAAGGCCGCCCCGATGCGGCCAAACACCGCCGGATCGCCGGTCCGGTCCTCCAGATATTGCGACACAATCGCGGCCTGCAGGTAATAGCGCACCGAATCGCCCGAAATCTTGGCAGCTTCCGCGCCGGCAAGGACCCTGATGGTCGGGGATTTCTCGCCTTCTTTCGCCAATCCCTCCTTTTTGAGCAACGCCGTTACCGACGCTGCTGCCGGGTGAACGGACGCGAAATAGCCGGGCAAGTCGATCAGCACGTCGGGCGCGGATGCGTTGAGGGCGCCCGATGCCTGCAACATGCGATATCGTTCGGCGAATTGATCGACCCGCAAGGCAAAGGCGGCATCACCTTCCATCAAGACCGCCGCCATTTCGTCAAGCCAGTCGGGGCTGGCGCTGCCATAATGGTCGCGCGTCTGGGGCTCATTCGGCCAATAGGCCTGGCGATACCAATCATGCCCAAGCTCATGCGGAATGGCCGCGGCGTCGCGCAGCTCGATCTTGTCGGGCGCAAACTGGCCCTCAATCTGGGCAATACCCTGCTTTATCACGGCGTCCTTCGCTTCGGCCGACAAGCCTGCAGCCTGAGCCTCGACCGCACGGCGGACCGATTGAACGACCTGCGCGCGATAGGCAGCCGCCGATGGCCAGGGCAATACGGTGATGAACCCGGCAGCGCGCAATTGGACGGTGCGTTGCGAATCCTGATCGCCAAGATCTGATTCAATCACCGCATAGGGGGTGACCGGACGTTTGAAGCGGGCCGCGAATTTGCGTTCTCCACCCGTTGCGTAATCGAGCAGCTGGCGCGCCCGTTCAGCCGTGGCGGCGACGGCAATGCCATGATCGCTGGCGATGCAGGCCGCATTGCCGATGATTTTGGCGGCGGTGGCACATAAGGATGGCGCCGGCGCGTTCGCGACAAGCACCCAAAGACCAGCAACAGCGAGAATGCGCAACGAACGACCCTTTCCTCATATGACCACAAACATAGTCATGTTTACGGCTGTAGTCGTTATGCAGCAAGATCGTTCGGGAGGAGCTCGAGAGGAGCAACCCAAATGGGACGGAAAAACACCCTGGCAATGCGCGCCCGACAGGGGCTTCCATGCCCCCGGTCAGCGACCGGACGGTTCGGGCAAAAGCAGCGGCTTAAACACGGGCCGGTCGATGCTGGCCGCCAGACAATAGGTGGCCGGGGCACGGCCTTGCGTGGCGGCCACCGCGTCAGATCACCTCGTCGATGGTGAACATGAAGGGCTTACCGGCGACCTTGTTGCCCGATCCGTATTGAAAGGGCTGAACCGTCCTGCCGTCGGGCCCCAGATACGGCCATTGCTCGTCAAGTTCCAGCTTGTATTTGCTCCCTTCATAAAGCTTGGCAGTATCGTCGGCGAGCATGCCGTACACGTGGACAATCTTCCCATTATAATCGAGGATCGTCAGCACGCGTGCGCCCAATGCTCGATCCTTGCCGCTGCCGCCGAAGCCCACACCGTTCCCGCCGATCGTCAAAAAGACCGGATCGACCAGGCGACTGTCTTTGAGCGGCGTCAGCGGCGTACCGTCAAAGGTGTAGGTGAAGATCGTGCGGGTCGCGCGGCTGACCACGAACAGGTCATCGGTTGGCGGAGTGTTCGGCATTGTCGAAACAATCTGCACGGGGTTCATGCCGCTCTGCACAACCTTGTCTGGTGTCGTCGGCATCACGGGCGTCAGGCCGGGATCGAGCAGCGCGGTAATGTTATAGCGGCGCAGCGTGCCATCCATCGCGCCTATCCAGGCATAACGGTCCGCACCGCCCCAGATCCGCGCGCTCTCGACAAAAATCGCCCGGCCGCCCGTGGTATTCCGCTGCTTTGCAAACACTGCGGTCGGCTGCGCGATGTTGAGCGTGCCGAGCACCTTGGGCATTTGTGACGGACGGTAGGTAAAGGTGTAGGGCCATTGATTGTCGGCATTGCCCTGATTGCTGTTGGCAGTTTCGTCCCACTTGGCCTGGGTCGTGAAATATTGATCGCGATAGGCGGTCAGCAAGGGTCGCAGATCGACAAAGGCGACCTTATTCTCGGCGCGCGAGCCGACCATGGCATAACCCGCGGTCGCCAGCAGCTTCCAATATTGGTCGTCACCCAGGCCATTATTCAGCGGCAAGTTGCTGCGATTGTACCAAGCATCCCGCCCGGCCTGGGTGGATAGTTCGGGGCCTTGAAAGCTGCTGAAGCCCCGAAACTTCTGCGTTCCGGTGTTGAGGGACACCGACAGGCTGTTGGGCGCTGCCATCGGCAAATCGACAAAGCCCAACAGCTTCAGGCCGCGTATCTCTGGCCAGCTCTGTACGCCCCAGCCATGTCGCCCATTGATGCCCAAGCCGATGTTGGACGGCTCTGCCGGACCGACCGCTATCACTGCTAACTGACCCTTATGGGCCTTGACGTCCCAAACGGTCGCAAACAGGAATTCGTTCATCGCGGTCAGCGCAAGCGCGGTGGGCACCTTGCCGGCGGGCAGCTGCAACACAGGGGCGACAGCGGTTCCATTGCCTGCGCCGTCATAGGCATCATTGCCGGTGCCAGCCGCCACGATCAGGCCATTTTGAAACGCCATGAAGCCGGTAACAGATGCCTGCGCAAACCCACGCGCCGTCGCCACTGCCGGCAGCGGCAGATTGGGGTTGCGGGAAATTTGACGGCCCACTGAAGGCGTCGTTGGGGCCGCTATGTTGTTGCGCAGCCACCAGTCACCATACCATCTGGCGCCCATGCGCATGCACAGCGCCTGTGTTGTTCCATCGCTGGTCCGCGTGGCCATTGCACCATCAAACGCGGCCATGTTCGACGCGCCCGCCTTGAAATCGGCCGGAGCATCGGCATCGGGCGCGAACAGCATCTGGCCCGCCATCTGCCAGCCGCCGCCGCCCTGGAAACCATCGCCATAGCCACCGGGGTTGTCGTTCTGGATCAGCTTGTCCGAGGTCTGGCAGAATTTATCAGCCAGCGCCTTGTTCAGCCCGCCCTTCCACAAACCATTGGGGTCGGGCTGATACACGGTCTGGGTTTCTGCCGGGGTTCCGGCGTCCACCGCCGACGGCCCCAGCCGATAATTGATAATTTCTTCCTTGTTATAATTATTGGCGACATATTCATATTCGGACCAGTTCATCGTCCCGTCGGCGTTGACGATCCGGTCCCGAAACACTGACGCGCTGGTCTGGGCAGAACCGGGCGTTGGCGTGGGGGTTGGGCTGGGTGTGGACGTCCCCCCGATCACGCTCGTAATCGCTGAGATGATCGACTCGCCGGCGCTGCTGCCCCCGCATCCCGATAACATCGCCATCGACATCAGCGGCAAAAACAGCTTTGCCTGGCGGTGGAAGATGGATTTGGTCACGGACGTCCCCCTTTTTTCGGTTCGTCCAATAAACACCGGCCGTGGTTAACTCGTTCCCGCTCTAACTACATTAATTTCCAAGTAATTGTGCTCCATCTCGCCGATCCGGTGCCGGTTTCTATTGTATCAATATTGGTACATTCCGCGCGACAGAAGGGTGCCGAAGATCGCCCGCTAACCCCCTGGTCTTTGGGAACCGGTTTTTTGGCGACTTCGCCTCGACGTTGGCCGTCTGGCTTGGTGCCGCGGCAGCGCACATAACCCGATAGCCCCGCTCCGGTGGCTATCGGGCGGGCGTGAAGGAGGCGGGCGCTTCATAAGTCGGATGAAGTGGCGAGCGCCAGTCGCATAGCGCAGCGACGCTCGATCGGCAGCCCGCCCTCGGCTTCATGCTGAAGGATCCTGGCAAGACGAGCATCGCAGCTGCGCGGGCGCAATGTTTGGAACCCCATTCGGCGATAGGTCGGCTCGTTCCATGCGACCGCCCTAAACGTGGTCAGGGTGACTGACCACAACCGGCGCTGCCGCGCGACGTTGATCGCCTCCATCATCAAGGCGGCGCCGATGCCCCGGCGCTGCTGGTGCAGCGCAACCGCCAGTTCCCAGATATGAAGCGCGTCATCCATCACTTCGGCACATAGGAACGCAAGAATCTGTCCATCGTTCGCTTCGGCAACCCAGCTTGTGCCTTGTTCGACGAACTGCAAATGCCGATCGACCGACATGTCGTCGCCGTCGGCGATCCAAGCAAGGTCTGGGATCGTGCGAAAGAGGTCGCTTGCCGAACGCTCAATCGCGGGCAGGAACGGCACATCGTCGACTCGCGATCGGCGAATGGTAAACGTCACGGCGCGGTCGCCTTGGCGAATTGTTGGCGAAACAGGGCGAGGTCGGCCGGATCGATGTCGGACACAGCCCAATAATCCAGGTCACCCGCGACCCAGTGCACGATGTTGTAGCTATGACGGTGGACCGTGCCAGGCGACGCGGACGCATTTGGCGGCGCGGGCCGGATGAACAGATTTATCGTATGAAGCCTTCGCCGATACACCAGGGCCGCAACCGGCCGGTCGCCGATATAGTCGAGCCGCCCGCCAACCAGCGGATATCCCTGTTTTACCAGATCCACGACCGGCGGCGAGAAATCGATCCGGCCGTTGAACCACGGTTTGACGACGTGCCGGTCGGACGTGAGCACGTCCGTCAAATGGGCGGCCTGCAGCGACCGGATGTGACCGGCGATCAGTTGATCGGGCAAATCGGCAACGCTGGCCCGCGGCGCCGCTACCAAAAGCGTGAGGCTCGCAGCTAGCGCACCGATCGCCCCGCCGCCCAGCCAGGGTAGATGACGACCGACGGAGGGCAGCTTGGCGGCTGTTGCGCTGGCGTCCGGCGCCGCAACCAGCGTTTCTATCTTTTCGCGTAGCCCCAAGGGCGCGACCTCTTCAAGCGTCGCGGCCGCGATAATGTCGCGAACCTCTGCCAAGGCAGCGAGATAGTCGCTGCAGGCAACGCAGGTCCTTACATGCGTTTCGACCTCAGCAGCGTTCAGGCTGTCCAGTTCACCATCGAACAACGCGTTGAGCACCGGTTCGCGATCGACGCAATGGGTCATGCGCTCATCCCCTTTCGTTCGCCTGACAGGAAAAGCGTGCTCAACAACAGGCGAGCGCGGGCAAGACGAGACATCACGGTGCCAATCGGCACGTCGGTGATCGTCGCAATCTCACGATAGGAGAGCGCGTCGAGTTCCCGCAAAACGATGGCCTCGCGAAAAGGCTCGGGCAGTCGCGCGATCGCGTCGCGCACCGACAATGCGTCGAGCTGACGTTGCAATTCGGTTTCGGGAGTATCGTTATCAGCCACTGCCTCGGCGAGGCTGGCCGCCTCCATCGCATTGCCAGATCGATTGGACTTGCCCCAATCGATGAAGCAGTTCCGCACGATCGCGAGCAGCCAGGCCTTTTCGTTACTATGGCAGGTGGCATAGGCCTTCAGCGCGCGCAAATATGCCTCTTGTACAATGTCTTCGGCGGCCGACTGGTCGCGCGACAGGTAGCGCGCATAACGATAGGCGTCGTTCAGATACGGCAAAAGCTGGCGACCGAACTGCCGGTGATCCGGCACACGTACGCCGGTATCCCGGGAATCGCTCACGACCCGCAGCCGCGGAGTCCAGCGATTTCGGGCTTTATTCACCACGTCGGGTTGGTCTGCAAATTCATGACGATATGCGTCAGTGCTGCTGCGCGAGGAAGGCGATGATGTCGGCGCGTTGCCTTGGGTTGGCAACCGAAAAATACATCTTCGCACCTGGCACCAGCTTTTGCGGGTTGGTCAGCCAGCGGTCGAGGGTGGCGGGCGTCCAGACGATCCCCGCATTGCGGAGCGCGGCCGAATAGACATAGCCTTGCACCGAGGCTGCTTTTCGGCCGACGACGCCGCGGTGTTTGGGACCGACGTCATTGTCGTCGAGCGAATGGCAACCCGTGCAGGCCTGATACAGCATCCGACCAGCGACGGGGTCGCCGGACGACTGCGCCACGGCGGCGGCCGGTATGATTGCGGCTGGTGCAGCAGCAGCGGCGGTGTGAGCCGTCAATCCCCAACTGCCGGCCATTGTCGCCGTGAAGATGGCCAAATGTGCCGCCGCGATCTTGAGGGGAAGCTTCTTCATATTAGCCGGCCAGCGTCCGGTCGATGATAGCCAGCGGCAGCTGAGACTGGCGCACCAACAGGCTCGACATGCCAATTGCCGATCGCAATTCGGCGGGTGGCACCAGCAACGGCCCGGGTCCGGGGCCGACACCAGGCGCCGGCTGCGGATAAGCGGTCGAGCGGCCCGCGTGAAAGACCATGCGACCTTCCGTCTTCTGCTGGATCTGGTGGATATGCCCGTTCAGCGCCGTCACCGACGCAAAGCGTTTGAGTAGCGTCAGCGCCTGCATGCCATCGGCCGTCCCCCAGCCCCATTCAGGGAATAGCGGCCATAGCGGAAAGTGCGACAACACGATGATCGGCGTGGAGGCGGACAGGTGCGCGACGTCGTCTTTAAGCCATGCGAGCTGATCTGCGCCCAGCGATCCCATCCCCTTTTCCGCCAGTCTCACGACATTGACCAGGGCGATGAAATGCGCGCCGTTGACGTCGAAACTATACCAGCCCTCGCCTTTGGTCCCTTTACCAAAGCGGTCGAGATAGAGCTGCGGATTGGTGCCATCGACAATATCGTGCTCGCCGGGAATGAAATGGATCGGCAGGTTGAGTTCAGCCAGCAATTGTTGCGCGGTGTCGAACTGCTCGGGCGTCGCGAGGTGCGTGATATCGCCCGTGTGCACGATGAAGTCAGGTTGAACCGCCAGCGCGCGAACCTTGGCGATTGTTTCTTTCAGCGTCCCGACAACATCCGGGTTGGCGGCCTTTTTGAAGCCGATATGAGTGTCGCTGATCTGGAGAAAGCTGAACGGTCTGATCGGGGGCACCTTGCTACCGCCGGGACCAGGCGTCGCTGCAACCGCCTGATCCAGCGTCATCGATGCCTCAATACCGCCAGCCAGCGCGAACAGCGTGCCCGTGCCGGCCCAGCCCATGCACTCGAGCATGCCGCGCCGATCGATCGACTTGTTCCAATGATGATCTGCCATGTCCGTCCTTCCGCGATGGGGTCGACGGTTAAGACTGGGATGGCGCAGGATTTATTCCCGGGCGAATAATAATGGTTCTGGCGGTCCGATGCGACCTCGTCTCCCGATGATGAGGCGTTGGCGATTGTCGAGGTCGCGCAGCGGGGCCAGGCAGGATTTTAGGCCGTCGGTCACAATTCTCGACGCGTCAGCCCATCATGATTGGTCCGCCTTGGCATCGTGATGTAAATCTGACAACACTGCACCGCGACGAGTTTTGGGCCGGGGGTGGGGAAGGTATGACCGAGCGCAGCATCGCCCAGCAGCTTGTTGACGCGGTCGTGGCTGATTTCCCCGACCATGCGCCCGGCACCAGGCCCGTGCATACGATCGGCATCGGCGTCACGGGTTATTTCGAGGCATCGACGGTTGCCGCCGGCTTTTGCACTGCCGAACATTTTCAGGGCCAGAAGGTGCCCGTCACCGTGCGCTTCTCGAACGGATCGGGCAGCCCGGTGCAGCATGACGGCTGGTCCGACGCGCGCGGGATGGCGACGCGGTTTCACCTTGCCAACGGCGCCGCGACCGATCTTATCGCGATGACGATCTGTGAATTCTTCTCCCCCACGGTCGAGGATTTCCTGGCGTTCAGCAAAAGCGCGCGGATGCGCAAGGTGGTACGGCAATCGGGCTGGTCAAAAATAGGCGACCTGCTCCAGTTAAAAATGCCGCTGCCCGATCCGATGCCCGGCCAGACCGAAAGTGGGGCGTTGGGGTCGATGGTGTACGCCAATCACCACCGTTCGGCGCAGATCGCGGCCTTCGAAGCTGCCACGATCGGCGCACCCGTCAGCTATGCGCGGGCTACCTACAGCGCCGCGCATTGCTTCGTCGTCACCGCGCCCGACGCGATCCGACGCTATGTTCGTTTTCAATGGCAGCCGGTGGCGGGCATCAAGTTGATCGATCCATCGCAGACGGGCGACAATCATTATCTCCACCAGGAACTGCGCAATCGGCTGGCATACTGGCCCGCGCAATTCCTGTTGCTGATGACCATCGGGGAGGATGGCGATGCGTTCGATGATCCGACGACGCCGTGGCCGCTAAAGCGGCGCCGGATCATGATGGGCACACTGACCATCGTGGCGGTCGCGGAGGATCAGCAGCGCGATTGCGAAAAGATCAGCTTCAATCCATGTCGCCTCGTGCCGGGGATCGAGATTTCGGACGATCCGATCCTCGCCGCCCGGCGCGACGCCTATGAATATTCGCGCGAACAACGCGGCGGCACACCATGCCCGTTTCACCGGGGCTGATGCCATGAGCGCCCTTGGCATCTGGTTCAGCCGGCTGGTCGATAGCCTGTCCAATTCGGCATTCTTCGCGTTCATCGCGGCCCGGCTGCTGGTGCCCTTCTGGGCTTGGCGTACGCCGGTGGAGCCGCAGCCCGGCGGCCCGCCTTTCGCGACCCAGCCCGGCGAAAATCTGCAGCGGCTGATGAACCTTGTCATGCCGCTGAAGGACAAGTCGGCGGTTGGCCGCGCCAAGGCGGCGCAGGCGATTGCCGCAAATCTCGACGAGATCTTCGCGGGGCTCGACAATGTCGGCAACGTGCATTTCGCCCGCTTCGTCCTGCTCGACAACAACCTGTTGATGTTCTCTGAATATGACGGTGACTTCACCAACTATATTCGCGATTTTGTTGCACAGATTGGCAGCGTGTTCGACGGCGTCGTTGCGCTGATCGAAGGGGGGGACGCCGTCATCCCAACCGAACAGAATATCGAAGCGTTTATCGACTGGGTGCGCGACCACGATCTCTATCAATTCCCCGATCAGGTAACCGACATCCTGCGCTATGGGAAACCGAAGGAAGCGCACAAGGACCTTGTTGACGACGACTTGCGGCTGTTGCCGCGCGCGCTCATCCTGCAACTCAACGCCAACCCGAATGTCTCACTTGGGGGATACCGCGCCTATCCGGGGGTGTCGGTAGCGCAGATCCGGCAAGAATTGGGCATGGGCTGGTGACAATGTTGACGCTCCCCAACGAGTATAATCCCGCCGATGTCCAGGGCAATATCCTGCGCGGCTATCGGCGAGAGCAAGTCCGACACTTGATTCTGCAAGTGATCGACGCCGCGGCGGCCCGGCGCTGGATCGGCCGGATCGTCGATGGCGGCGGCGATGTGCCCGCCATCACGACCGACGAGCAATGGGACATCAAGCCGGAAACATGCCTGAACATTGGGCTGACCTTCACCGGATTGCGCGCGATCGGCCTCTCACCGGCGTCGCTCGCAACATTTCCCGATGAATTTTCGGTCGGCATGGTCGCGCGCGCGGTCAAGATCGGCGATATCGGGCAAAGCGCGCCCGAGCATTGGGATGCGCCCTTCGCCGATCCCGATGCGGTGCATGTCGTCGCGACAATCCATGCCGACGACCCCGCGCATCTTGATCGGGTCGAACAGCAACTGACCGCGATCGCCCACGGTGCCTTCGCGCTGAAGGCGGTCCGCAACGGTGCCGCGTTTGACGGTGATTACGTTCATTTCGGGTATCGCGACAGCATCTCGCAACCGCGCTTTCTGGGCCTGCACGACCCGGGGCCATCCGACGCCCAGCCGCTGGCACCGATCGGCTCGATACTGCTGGGCTATCCAACCGAATATGAAGGGCTTTCATGGACGGTGCCGCAACCCGATCCACTCGGCCGCAACGGCACGTTCAATGCCTTTCGCATCCTGGCGCAGGACGTTGCGGGGTTCGAGGCCTATCTCGACAGCGCCGCAACCGTGTTGCTGCGCGAACCTTTGGCCGACGAGCTGCTGCCGCCGGGGCAGGAAGCCAGGATCGGTGCAGGGTTTTCGCGCCATCAGGCGCTGCGCGAGATTGTCGCGGCCAAGATGTGCGGGCGTTGGCGCAATGGCGTGCCGCTTGCCTTATCGCCGGACACGCCCAACCCCGACCCCGCAGTGTCATTGACCGATTTTGAATTTTCGGGCGGGGCACATTGTCCGTTTGGCGCGCATATCCGACGCAGCAATCCGCGGGGCGGGATGATCGTGCAGCGCGCGGCGCGCCATACCCGGCGGCTCATTCGGCGCGGCATTCCCTATGGCGAGCGCTATGATCCGGCGAAACCTGACGGCATCGAGCGCGGCCTGCTCGGCAATTTCATCGGCGCGAATATCGGCGCGCAGTTTGAAGCATTGCTGTGCGACTGGATCAATCTGGGCTTGCAGGATCCTCAGATCAGCGGCACCAACGATCCATTGATTGGAGCCAACTTTTCGGCGACCAGCCGACTCGATATCCCCTTGCCGTCGGGCAACATCATCCGGCTGCTGGAAATTCCGCGATTCGTAACGACCAAAGGCGGCGCTTATACGTTTCTGCCGGGGATCCCGGCGCTCCGTTACATCGCCGGGCTCTAGCGCGCGTTCGGTTTTGATTGAATCAATACCGGCGCTCCAGGCTTTTGGTTTGCCGCGTTTTCCGAGTCGTCAGCTGTTTCCATCTGACTTGAAAACGCTCTAGGTTACCAGCATCGCCTTGTAGCGCGGCAGGCTTGCAGCAAGGCGCGCACATTCGGCCCTCAGGTCATAAATCGCTGCCACTTCCCCGACGCAATCGGGCCAGCGGCCGGTTTCGCGCCAGCAATCGTAAAGCCCGAGCCGCACGCACACCTCGGCGAAGCGAGGGTCGCGGCGCAGTATCTCGCAATTTGGCATGAATAACCCCGTCGTGACGGTCGCCTCGGTGGCGGCACGGCCGTCATTATCCGGGGTGAATTCAAGCGGGCGTCCCGCGCGTATCGCGTCGAGCAAATGCTCCATCGACATGTCCGGTTCGCCCATCGCTGCTGCGAGCCCGATGTCGACAAAATAGCTGGTCGGTGCCTGGCGGTGCAGAAAGGCGTTGACGGTGGCCGCGCGGCTGACCGGGTCCATTGCTGCGACAGCGCGCATGAATGTGACCAGAATCTGGAGCGGCGCGATTTCTGCGGAGGACGATCCCGCGCCCGCCATCGCTGCAGCGCAATCGATGTCGCCGTCATAGATTGCGATGACACCGCGAATGAACTTTACATAATCAGAATCGGGGAAGTCATGTGCAGCCCGCGTCGCAACCGACACCGCCTCATCGACCCGGCCCGCCGAGCGATACGCAATGGCGAGGCCACCCGCCGCCATGGGGCTGAGCGGATCACGCGCCACGCGTTGTTCCGATACCTCGCATGCCCGCGACGTCAGGCCCAGCGAGATCAGGACGATGTTATAGACGCCGGCGACGAGCTGATCGTCGGGCGCGAGTTGATAGGCGCGTTCGGCGAGTTCGAGTTTTTCGCGATTATGGGCAAATGGAGGCTGGGTCATCGCCAGCGCCGCCAGCGACGTCGCACATTCTGGATCGATTTCCAGTCCGCGGCGCGCGGCGACGACCGCCGCCTCGCCCTTGCGGTACACCGCCAACCGGCCCCACGCCGCCGCGAAATCGGGCGCACGCGCGACTGCCTTTTCGAGCAATGCCACGCAGCGCGCCTGATCGGCCCAGGCCATATCCTGCGCGTAGATGGCATTCGCCTGCAGATAATAATCATATGCCTCAGGATCGATCGGCGCCGCCGCACGTGCGGGGGAAAAGTGGTGATCAAGCGAGATCGCGACTGCGGCGGCAATCTCATCCTGAAGAGCAAAAATGTCAGTCAGCGCGCGATCGAACCGATCGCTCCACAGCGTTTCCAGGCTGTCGGTATCGGTCAACTCCACGTTGATGCGGATATTGTCGCCCGACCGCCGCACCGATCCGTCGAGGATGTGCGTGGCGCGCAAGGCGTCGGCAACGATTCGTGGTGCTTTGCTGGTCCCGCGGAACTGGAAGCTCGATCCCTTGCCGATCACGCGCAAGCCCTTTGCGCGGGCGACGGTGTAGAGGATCTCTTCGCTGACCCCGTCTGAGAAATAGGCGAGATTCGGATCGTTCGACAGATTGTCGAATGCGAGCACTGCAAGCAGCGTCTCGCGTCGGGGCGCAACACCGCTGTTCTCCGCGATTGCCGGCGTAACGACGGTCTCGGTGCCCAGCAACGCGGCGACGCTCGCGACGATCTTTTGCCAGCCATGCGCGTTTGGCGACCCGTCCCACCCGCCCAAATTGACGCACTGAATCTGGTTGAACGGCATTGGCGGGATACAACCGTCGATGCTCAGCTGGACGAGCGTTTCCGCTGCTCTGGCCATGTCCGCCTCGGCGCGCACCCAATGCGATTTGACCGCGTCGGCCGACCATAGCACCAACACCGCCTTGGCCGCGCGAAGGCGTTCCTCAATCACGTCGGCATAGGGGCGGTGCGCCGGCAATTCATCGTCCCACCACACCGAATAGCCTTGTGCACGCAAGGCTTCGGCCATGCGCTTGGCGACCGGCTCGCTTGACCGGGCGTAGGAAATGAAAATGTCGGGCACGCCGCGTAATCCCCCCGCCACCGCTTCTAGCGTCAGCGTTTGCAAGAACAAGCTGGTGGAGAGTACGCGGTTCAGCCCGGCAAGACTAGCGGCCGCGCGTGATACGTCTGCAACCAGCTGGTCAAATCATCTGCCAGCAAATCGGCAACGCGACGAATCCGGCGGCGCAGCGTGTCGAAACTCAGATCGTCTTGCGCAATGACGTCGCGCATCCTCGACAGCCGATCCGCCAGCGCATGGCTGCGCTCGGCAATGCCCGCGAAATCGCCTTGCATGCGAATACCGTAAATCGCCGCACCAATCGCCGGGAGCGATGCGCTGACGATCGTCGCCGCGATCGTCAGCGCGTGCGCGACTTCCTCCATGCCGCCAACCGCAGCCTGGGTCAGTTTGAAGATCAGCATCCCGACACAGGTCAATCCGGTCAGCCCGAACAGCAGCGTCCCCAGGGTATGCAGGCGGTGCTCGAGCCGATGCATGCGATGCGCGTCAACCGACAGATACGCAATCTGCGCCTCGATCAGGTCGGTAAGGTCGGCGCGCACGCACCGCAGGAAATCGGCGTCGATACAGGCTGAAGGCAACCCGACCTGCCGGGCCGTCGCGCGGACGTACCAATCGACCCAGCCGATTGCGATGTCACCGCCAACGCGCAGATTAAGGTCGCCGAGTTGCGACGAGATTGCCAGGCAACGAACGCGTTCGGCGAGCATACGATTGTCGAGCCAGCGACGGTGCCAACCGGCGCGATTGCCCGCGCGGGTGAGGGCCAGGATCGCACCGATGGTCAACAGCTCCAGCGTAATCAGCGCCGGCTTGGCCGCAGCGGGGAGCGCCAGGCTGAGCAGCGACAACACGACTGCCATGGCGGCGAGGGCAAAATTGGTCACATAGACGCTTCGGAAAACTTGGGCAGTGCGGGTCGCGATCGCATCTGCGCGCGCAAATCTTTCTGACAGTAACGCGCTGACATCGAGCGCGAATTTCGCGCTTGTCGCGCATGATACCGGCAGGGTCGCAATTTTCCCGTCGTCTTTGGGTCTGCGAAGGTCGCTCAGCCGCAGCCGGCGCACACCCAATATTGTGAGCAGCAGCGGATAGGCGATCAGCGCGTTCCACCGCGGCAGCCGGTCGTTCTCGAATTGGCGGAGCATCGCCGACTCGGTGGGCGCAGACGGCAGTTCAGTAAGGCGCTCGATTAGGTCGGGCAAAGCGCTCAGGTCATGGCGCGCGACGGTCTCCAGCGTCTGCTGGCCAAGGTCGACTTCGTCCAGGCCGTTCCATAACAACATCGGCGCATGCCGCGCAGCGGGATCGATATGGACCACCGGTATCCCTGCCAGCACCGCTTCGGCAATAATTTGCTGCGCGCCGCCACGGCCCCGCGCCGGCCCGCCGTCCCACAGCGCGATCAGAATGTCACTTTGCGACAGGACGACCCGTCCCGCGCGCTCATACGCGGCGCTGGCGCCATCCGCATCGTCGCGATGACCCTGCAATTCCATCACCGCATAACTCGCCGCCAGATGGCGCTCATAGTCCTGACGCGCCGATGTTTCCGTAAAATCGTCGGCATAAACGTCGCGCTCGAACGGTAGCACGACATCGAGCTGCCAGCCCTTGCGGATGGCGTGATCGGCAAGGATCGCGTCGGCGCCCTCGGCGAGCGCACTGACGATACGGAAATTGATCGACCGATCGGTGCCGCTCGCGAACGCGACCCGCGCGAAGAAATCATCGACCGCCTGTTCGAGCAAGGTGACGTTTTCAGCGCAGAGTCGATTGAGCCGATGCCCGGTGATCCCGAATGTCAAACGCCGCGGGGGCGAAAGCGAATTGGGAATATCGATCATGTGCAACGGGTATGGCGTTTCTGTCTGGTACGTCAACGAGGAAGAAGGGGGAGGTCGCTGTCAATCATATGGTCAGCCATATGGTCAGCGCCGTGTGATCGCGTCGCCGGCGCGCAACCCTGGCGCGCGGGCGCCGTCATTGGTGCTGGCACGTCGATGAAATGGCCGCGATGCGCCATGGTCAGGCGCAAGCGATTGTCACAGGCGGGTTACGTCCCTGGCCCCCCACCCTACCAATATCGCGCTGTCGCAATCCTGGCGCCTTCGGCCAGCACGGCCATCTTTGCCCAGACGATATCGCGGTCCACGCCGCCCGATCCAACATGGACCGAAAATCCGCAATCGATTCCGGCCATCACATTGTCACGACCCACCAGATCGGCATAGCGACCGATGCGCTGGGCAATCAGTTCGGGATGCTCGATATAATTTGATTGGCATTCGATCACGCCGGGGATCAGCACCTTGCCCTCGGGCAAGCCGACGTCCCTGAACATGTCATATTCATGCGCATGGCGGGGATTGGCGGCTTCGAACTGGATTGCATGCGGGCGCGCGCGCCAGACCAGATCAATAATGTCCTTGAAGGGCACGTCGCAGTGATGGGGCCCTGGATAATTGCCCCAGCACATGTGCATGCGCAGCTGACTTTCAGGGATGTTGGCAGTTGCGCGGTTCAGCGCTTCAATGTTCAGCATCATCCGGTCGCGAAACTGCGACAGGCTTAGATCGCGAAACTGTGTATGCCGCCCCATGGCAAGGTCGGGGCAATCAATCTGCAGCGTGATACCCGCGGCGGCAATTGCTTCATATTCGTGCCGCAACCCTTCTGCGAGCGCGAACAAATACGCCTCGTCGCTGTCATAATAGTCATTGGCAAAAAATAGGGCGGTCACGCCAGGTGACGCCGCGCTCATGAACGCCTGCCGTCCCGCATGCTTGGCCAGCGCCGCGTTCAGGTTATGGGTGTCCAATTCGACCGCCGTCATATCCTTCACCGTGATCGGCGCATTGCAGGCCGGGGTCTTGCGGTGCTTGCGACCGGCATCCCCCGAAATGCGTTCCTTGACCCCAGGAAAATCTTCTACGTCGGCAAAGACATAGCTATTACCGCTGCCACCAAAGCCGTTCAGACGATCCTTGATGTACGTGGCATAACTTGGCTTCGACTGTTCACCGTCATTGATGATGTCGATGCCCGCTTCGGCCTGCTTGGTAACAACATAATCCACCGCCGCCGCAATCCGCGCCGCGACCGCCACCGGATCAAGCGGCAGCCCTTCCTCACGCGCGAACATCAGCGCAATCAGATCATCCTGACGCGGCAGGCTACCCACATGGGTTGTGAGAAAGCGTCCGGCGGTCATATCCGGTCTCCTGACGTGATGATGGAGTGGGGGACAGGGACGAGGTCGGGACGTGAAGCGGGATCAAGCATATAATCAGCCTTTTAGGATGTCGAAAAAGTCATCAGCTCAGCAAGCAGCTCATTGAAGCGCGTCGGGTTATCGATATTGCATAAGTGCCCAGCGTCCTTGATGGAAACGACCCGGCCTTGCGGCGCATTGTCGCCGATGAAATGGCTCACCCGCCGCCGCCAGGGCGTATCGTCATCACCCGTGACCGCCAGCACCGGCATGGGCAGCGCGCGAATATCATCGGCCGAAATCGCAATGGTGCTGGATGGTGCCAGCAGGTCGCGACCATCATAATCGTCGAGCATCGCATCGAGCAACGGCTGGGCGGCATAGCTTACCTGAGCGAGCGGGTGGCGCCGCCAATCGGCTTTCATTGATGCCAGGTCGCCTTGCTGCACCCTTGCCGCATAGCGATCGCGCGGGATGGGGTTTTCTTCTTCCGCGTTCGCGACCACACCGTGAAGCGGGGCACCAACCAGCATGAGCGCCGCCACGCGGCCCGGCCGCCGGCGCGCATAGTCCAGTGCAACGCTGGCGCCCTGCGACATGCCGATCAGCACAAAACGTTCCGCCGGGGTAAGCCGATCAATATCCTGCCATTCCTGATCGAGGTTCGCTGGGGCCGTCGACTGTCCAAATCCGCGACGGTCGGGCATGATCAGGGTGAACTGCCGGTTAAGCGGCGATTGCGGCGTCCAGCTTCGGTGATCGAGCGTCCAGCCATGCAAAAACACCAGATGTGGTCCGGTGCCCGATCGGTGGCACCGCACAATGCCGTCGCCGACATTGACATCGATAACCACGGGCCCGGTATTTTGGTTGGCGGCCTGAACGGTCACGCGGTCAGCAGCCAGCGACTGGCCCGTCAAAGCGCGTCCCGGCCAAGTGCATCACTGCGTAGCTTCAACGAAATGCCGGACGTCGTTATTGGGCCGATGATCACCCGCCAGCCACCGCTTCAGCTCGGCATGGGCATCCTCCAGCCGGGCAGCGTTGATTTTATCCGCGCCCGGTGCATCACGGGTGAATTCAACGATCATGCCATCGGGGTCGACCGCATAGACCGACCGGCAATAGCCGTGTTCGAGGACATACGTAGCCGGCGGTTCGATACCGGCTGCGGTAATGCGGCGCTCAATGTCTGCCTGCGCCGCCGCGTCGACATTGAGTGCAATGTGCCGAAACGGGCTGGGCGCCAGCTCGGGGCCAAATTCAGCCTGGTCGGCGGGGTCAGCAAACGAAAAAAACGCCAGCGCGCTGCCATCTGCCAAGCCAAAAAAGCAGTGGCAATAGGTCCGTTCCCTGCCGAACAACTCTTCTTGTTCGCACCACGTGGCGACCAACGGAAAGCCGAGAATATCTTCGTAGAAATGCCGGGTGGCTTCCAGATCGCGGGATACATAGGCGGTGTGGTGAAGGCGCGTCGGGAGAGATGTGGTCATCGGTGCTGCTCCTGGCTGGTCACATCGGCAGACATATCAGGCGCCGAGCTTGAGGGCGATTCTGGCGACATGATCGCCCTGAAAACGAGCGCCGGCGATTTCATTATCGCTGGGGCTGCGGCTGCCGTCGCCACCTGCGATGGTTGTGGCGCCATAGGGCGTGCCGCCGCTGATTTCCGTCATAATCGTGTTGCCGACAAAGCTATAGGGCAGCCCAACGACGATCATGCCGTGATGAAGCAGCGTCGTGTGGAACGACGTTATCGTGGTCTCCTGACCACCATGCTGGCTGGCGGTGCTTGCAAATACGCTGCCGACCTTGCCAATCAGCGCGCCGCGCGTCCAGAGACCACCCGTCTGATCCAGAAAGTTTCGCATTTGCGCGGCCATGTTGCCGAACCGGGTCGGCGTGCCAAAAATGATCGCGTCATAGTCCGCCAGCTCCTCCGGGGTCGCGATCGGCGCGGACTGATCAAGCTTCATGCCGGCGGCGCGGGCCTGCGCCTCCGGCATGATTTCAGGAACACGCTTCAGGACGGCTTCGCACCCGTCCACCCCGTTGACGCCAGCCGCGACAGCCTGCGCCATGGTTTCGACATGGCCGTAGGAGGAATAATATAAGATCAGGATGCGGGCCAATGACTGGTTCCTATACGAAGATGGTCGTCAGAATTTGATGGAAGCTTCAAGACCGTAGATCCGCGGTCTGGCCTTGAAGACAAAGCCACCCGGTGAGAATTCTGCGTTGTACTTCTTGTCAAAAAGATTGTCAGCGAACGCAGACAGTGTCCAGCGACCGCCATCCAGCGAGACGCGGGTATCGACAAGATCGACAGGGTTGCGCGACGTCGAATTCGTCACGTCGAACCAGGTGCGGCCGATGCGCCGATAGTCAATCCGCCCGCGCGCCTTTAGGTTGCCGCCGTTGATCCGGCTTTCATACTGTGCGCCAACGTTGAGCGTGTAGCGTGAAATAAACGGCGCTTCATTGCCGATCACCGAGGCATCGGGGAAGCTTTTGATTTCGGAATAGGTCACGCCAAGCCCGACATTCAGGTCGAGCCCGCGTGCGGGGTGAATGGCGCTTTCCAGCTCGAACCCCTTCAATCGCGTCTTGGGGACGTTGCCCAAATTCTGGGTCGAGTTGGCCGCGAGGAAGACAAAGAAATACCCGTTGCGCGAACTGGTCGTATAGGCACTGCCGTTGAACGTCAGCAGGTTGTTCAACAAGGTGCTTTTGAACCCGATTTCGACCGTGTCGGCGATTTCGGCCTCGTAAATGTCGTTGACACCAACCACGCCCGTGCCAGCGGCAACCGCACCCACCCCGGTCTGGTTAAACCCGCCAGAACGGAAGCCGCGGCTGTAGCCACCGTATAGTGTCAGGTTCCGGGTCGGTTTGTAGGTCACCGTTACCTTGGGTTGCCAGGATGAGAAGGCGCGGTCGCGCACCTCGCCCGGCGTGCCGGCGGGAAAGCCGGTAACCACCGGAATGAAAGCGGCTGGCGTCAGCGTCGTATTGCTTCGATTGTCACGATCGTAGCGAAGCGACGCGTCGATCCTAAGTGCCTTTGAAAATTCATAGCCAAGGCCACCATAGACGGCCCAAGCGAAATTATTCTGGCTGTCGGCCAGAAAGGTCGCCTGCGGATTGAGCGGATTGGTGCTCGGTGTCCTGAAAACCGGGAACACGCCCGCCCCGGTATCGACCAGATTGCCCGTCGAAATGTAGCGATCCGTGTGGATCAGATAGGTGCCGATCGACCAGTTGAACTTCTGATCATCGCGCGACGAAATGCGCAGGTCCTCGCTGATGGCGCGGACGTCAAGATACTGGCTCTGGTTGAGATCAAAGCCAAGAATGTTGAAGAATAACGATTCGGGAATCGGCAGGAAATTGAAGGCGTCGCCGGTCAGGATTTCGCTGATCCGGTCGTAGGACGTAACCGACCGGATATGCCCCCAATCGGCTTCATAGTCGATTTTTGCCGATATGCTGTAAATGTCGCGATCGTCCTGGCCGGCATTGTTGACCCGAACAGGCAGGCTGACATCGTTTACGTCACTGACGATATTGTAATAGAATGCCTGGGTCTTCAGCTTGGAGATAAAGCCGCGGACATCGACGCTGAAATTGTCAGCGGGCTGCCAGAGCAATTTTCCGCGGATCGAAAAGTCCTTGAGCGGATCAGCATCCTTGCCGAGAAAGGTGTTGGGAATGTAACCATTACTGTCACGCCAGGAACCAGATACGCGAAACTTGAGCGTATCGCTGATCGGTCCGCTGAGCCCGGCGCGCAATGTATACCCAAAACCATTGTCGATACCGGCCATGAACCGGCCTTCCAACTTGTCGGTGGGGTCCTTGGTTGTGATAACGATCGCGCCGCCGATTGCATTGCGCCCATAGAGGCCGCCCTGTGGCCCCTTCAGGACTTCGATCTGCTCGATGTCGAACAGCTCTTGACTGAATTGCGCGGCGTTTACTTGCTGCACACCATCGACAACAACCGCGACGGACGGTTCCGAATTGCGGTTCTGGGTGATGCCGCGAATGATAATGAACGCGTTACCAACGTTCTGGGTTTCGATCAGCTGAACGTTGGACGTCAGGCCGATGAAGTCGGCCGGCTTGTCGATCCCGGCGGCTTCGATCGCTTTGGCGTCGAACGCGGTGATTGCGGCTGGTGTATCCTGAAGGCGGGTGTCGCGCCGCAGCGCGGATACGACAATGTCATTGCCCTCCTGCTCGCTCGCCGACGGTGCTGGCGTTTCTGGCGCCTGCTGAGCAGCAGCCGGTGCAGCCGACACAATCGCCCAGACCGAGATGGACGCCGCAAGCGCCGCCCTGATCCCCGATATCGATCTCACCATCAACTATCCTCCCCCGATTGGCGACGCGCGTCCTGTGTTGCCTGAAGGATCTGACGCATCGATTCCTGATACCAAATCTGATTGTTTCGGAATTCGAAGTCAAGTTCGATATGCGAATTTTGCGATAATGATGGGCCGGATGGCGCACAGCAGCCGCCGGCAAGCGGCCTTTTGCCGCCATCAATTCAGCTGGAAGCTTGAATCAAACGGGATGAAGCGAATGGATCAGCGCCGGCCAGCGCTGCAGCGCGCTGCCGATTTCGCTTGCCGCATCGCGAAGCAACGGTAGCCGCGTGCGCACCAGTTCATCCTGCGAAATTCGCGTGGTTGACGTGGAGCAGTTGATCGCAGCGACAATGCGGCGATCGCCGTCGAACACCGGGACGGCAACTGAAACCAGGCCATAATCCAGTTCGTCCAACGCCGAATCATACCCCGTCGATCGCGTCGTTGCCAGCCGCTCTTCCAGGGCAGCGCGGGTCGTTACCGTCCGTTCGGTGAACCGCGTCATAGTGGCGCGGTTCAGATAGGCGTCGATCAATCCGGCATCCTGAAAGGCCAGCAGAACCTTTCCCATTGAGGTCGCGTGGAGCGGGAAACGAGTGCCGACACTTGCCCCCAATCGAATGCGCCGGTTGGTCGAGACATGGGCCACATATAAAATGTCATCCCCGGACAACACCGCCATTGACGAACTGTCGCCGGTTGAATCGCGGAGCTGCTGCAAGGGCGGGAGCACGATCTGGTCGACATTCATCGACGAAAGATAACTGGTGCCGAACGACAGCACTTCAGGCCGCAACAGGAATTTTCGCCCATATTGAGCGATATAGCCAAGCTGAACGAGCGTGTTCAGGCAACGTCGCGCCACGGCGGGGTTCAGTCCGGTGATCAGGGCTACTTCGCTCAATTGCATTTCGGGATGCGTCGCGTCGAACGCGCGTAATACCCTTAACCCTCGTTCGAGCGTGGAAAGATACTCGCTATCCTTGGGCGGTTTTGCAGCAGGCATGCCCTGCGTTAAAGGCGCCAGCGGTGCAGGGCAAGCCGATGTCGTTGCCCGCATCAGCACGCTATTCCGCGGTAGCCGCTAAACCCCTGGCTGCAGCGAAATCGGCATTATGCTGGCCCAGGGTTGGCGGTGCGGTCACGTCCAGCATGCGCTCGCCATCGAAGCTCAGCGGTGATCGGATCGTACGAAAGGTGCCGTGCGGGCCGTTCGGATCCTCGACACATAATTGCAAATGTTTCGCCTGAGCGGTCTCGATCACCTCGGGCGCCGTGTAAACGGGTGAATGGGGTACTTCCAGCGCTTCAAGGACCGTGCACCAGGCGTCACGGTCACGCCTTGCGAAAATTGGCCCAAGGAACGCGGCGACCTTGTCGTAATTTGCGATGCGCGCCGACCGGCTGGCAAATTCGGGACGGGCCAGCATCTCGGGCTCTCCTACCGCGATTGCCAAATTCTCCCAGAATTTGGGCGGTGACGACATGTGCAACGCAATCCACGTCGCATCGCGACACTGGAAGACATAGGATTGAGAGACATTGGGACGGCTGTAAGGGCCCATAACCTCGCCCTCGGACAGATAATGGGTAAAATCGTCCAGGTTAAAATGCGCCATCGCTTCCAACATCGATACTTCGACCAGGCGCCCTTTGCCGGTCGTCTCGCGCTCGTGCAGCGCGGCCAGAACGCCATATGCCCCGTAAAAACCTGTAATCGCATCGGCAAGCGCCGGCCCGACCACACGCGGGTTTTCGGGATTGACAAGCAACCGAAGGAAACCACTCGCGGCCTGAGCAACCGTATCGAACGCAGGGCGATCACGGTCAGGTCCGCTCGCCCCAAACCCGGAGATCGAAAGGCAGATGAGCCTGGGGTTGATGGCGCGGAGCCGCTCTGGATCGATATGGAGCTTATCCGATACGCCGGGGCGAAAATTCTGAATAAAAACATCGGCATCAGCGATCATGCGATCGAACGTTGCCAGGTCGTCTGCGCGCCGCGTGTCCAGCGTAATGGATCGCTTGTTACGGTTATATGTTTGAAAGTGCGGGCTGTAGAAGCCACCATTGAAGGCCCGAAAGGGATCACCACCATCGGGCCGTTCGACCTTTACGACGTCGGCACCCAAGTCCGCCAACAGCATTCCAGCCGCTGGCCCGGTGATAAAAGTCCCCATTTCCACGACGGTGACGTTGGCGAGCGGCTTGGCCATGTTGACTACTCCCTGGCCAATGCATAGAAACTTCGATATACGAAATCAACTTCGTAAATCGAATTAATATGACGCAGAACCTCGGTTCTCGTGGCTGGTGCGAAGAAGGATAACAGGATGCGGATCGGCAAACAGGATAAGCCCTACACGGCGATCTGCACCTCTGATGAACGCAGCATCACCGTGCGCGGACATGATCTTTGCGATGACATTATCGGCAAGACGGATTTCACAAGTTATTTCTGGCTGCTGGTCACCGGCGCCAAGCCGACCGATACCCAACGCTTTTTCGCGAATGCTGTCCTGACCGCCATTGCCGAGCATGGTCTGGTGCCGAGCGTGGTCGCTGCCCGGATGACGGTTGCCGCCGCGCCAGAAGCATTCCACGGCGCCGTCGCGGCGGGGCTGTTGGGTTGCGGATCGGTGGTACTCGGTAGCGCCGAAGTTGCGGGGCGCTTCTACGCTGATCTTGTTGCCCGGACGACCGATGGCACCCCCACGGCGGATGCCGCAAGAAACGGCATTCAAGCCCTGCGCGCCGCAAAGCAGGCCATCCCGGGCTTTGGTCACCCGCAGCATTCGGCCGGCGATCCTCGTGCGCTGCTATTGCTCGAACTCGCGGAAAAACATGGCATTGTCGGCAACCATATCGCGATGCTCTACGCTATCCGCGACGCGCTGCCCGAAGTATTGGGGCGACCCTTGCCGATCAACGTCAATGGCGCGATCCCCGCTGTGATGCTTGACGTCGGCTTTCCAGTCGGCGCGTTGAAGGGCATCTCTCTCCTCGCCCGCACCGCCAGCCTGATCGCCCATTTAGAGGAAGAAAACAGCCGGCCGATCGGATTTATCATGTCGGGAGCAGCGGCATCGGCGATCGATTATGACGGCCCGCGATCGGGTTCATAGCACGCAGGGTGCTGTCAACCTAACGCGGACCAATCTGTGCACCGTGCCTTTCGGTGTTTGGGGGCAGGACCCAGCTGGCGAGCGACTGCCACTCGGCCAGCACAATCGAGCGGCGTTCGTTGCAGGTGACGTGCTCCCCCGATTGTTACCAGTCAGAGGTAGAGTCCGGCTCCTTCATGATGGCTGTTTGATGGGATGGCAACCTGTCTGGGGGCATGCCCCCAGACAGGTTGGGCGGCCATATTGGTTTGTAACAACCCTGCGAAGACTTGCCGGTCGCGACCAGGCGATTTGGAAAACACAAAACTGTACGCGCTTAAGAAGACCTCCCCATGTGTTCGGGCGGGCGTACTTTTGACAATATATTGACCAACGTCGAACCGAATTGAAAAGAACTATAATAATCGTTCAATACATTAAATGCATTTTCGACGATCGCCTCACGTTCTTCGCTATGTTCTAGATAATACGCGCAGACATCCTCTAGATCTGATAGATCCCACTTCACTGGTACATACGTAACATAAGGCTGGAATATATTGGGTAATGTTTCTACGTGACTCATATCCGGCTTGATGAGCAGTGAACGGCAAATTACTGCTTCAAAATCTCTCCAGCAAAGCTCTCCAAACCCAAAAGGACTGACGCAGATTCGACTCTGTTGCAACTCCCTATAATATTCGTTCAACGGAATATGCGACGCCGATACCCTAACGTCGAACTTATCAACAAGGTTTTGGAGGTGCTCAGACGCATTTTTACGCATATATCCTGTGATTGTTTTTACTTTTACTGATCCACGAAAAGAACAGTCGATTGATTTATCGGCTTGCGGGGAATCAATTACTTGTCGCCACAGCTTCCGGATGTCTTCGGATAGAGCCATATTCCACCCAACGACAATTTTTGACAAGTCCTCGTCTCGAACCGTACCGCTTTGCCGGATGATCAATTCAGGTTGATCTGGATTACCATAATCATCCCCGGTCAAGACATGACCATGCTTTTCGATAGCATAATCGTGGAGATTACTTTTGCCCTTATAGGCGATTTTATAATTTTGCCGATCAACAAATGCGTGGCATTTTACATACAAATCGCTGATTGCCGCGATTTCTCCCCATTGTATGCATAGATCGTCGTCACCGTCCATGTAGATCAGCGGCTTGGTGCCGATTTGATCTTTCAGCTTTTGAACCGTCGAGATCGCAACTTGTGGATCTGTCCGGTATGATAACTTTATCATCACCGCATCGAACACGTTTAATGAAAGCGGGGGAATTATACCTAGCGGATCGAGGTACATTTGCGTGAACAGCAGATCGAATTCGTCTGCCAGACGTGACCGAAATTCATTGAATGGATTAAACTGCTGATCGCTGCACCAGGCATCCCAATCGCTGATCATGGCGATCCGGAATGTCGGCCGCGAAGAACGGGCGCGGCCGGTCAGCCGTTTAAAGGCGTGCGAGACTTCATGCGATACCGAACGATAGCTCTCGCGAATCCCAAACTTCGCAGTTTTTCGAAGGCGCTTG
>JAIELC010000133.1 GCA_019753375.1 Sphingomonas sp. | reverse complement strand
AGATCGACCAGTCCATAGCCGGGCGCGATCAGATAGGCGCCGGCGGTATTCTGGGCGAGCCGACCCGACAAAGCGGTGATATTGGCGCCCACCGTGAAGCGGCGGCTGACGGCGTAGGCGGTGCTGAAAAAGCCGCTATGGCGCGCCGTAATGGGAAGCGGTGCACCGATGATCGGGCCGCCCGGTGCGGAGGCGACCGTTTTGCTATCAAGATAGCTGTAGCCGGCCCGAACATCCAAACCCGGCAGCACTTGGCCACCAACCTCTACGTCGAGACCGTCGACCCGCTGGCGCCCGCCCAGCGCGTTGAATCCTGGCGTATCCGGATTGGGGAC
The DNA here is from genome assembly GCA_019753375.1 of Sphingomonas sp. GTDB lineage: Bacteria > Pseudomonadota > Alphaproteobacteria > Sphingomonadales > Sphingomonadaceae > Sphingomonas. Next base: position 29,469 of record JAIELC010000133.1, on the reverse strand, counting down.
GCGGGCGTTATTCTTTTCGATCCGGAAAATAGCGGCGCTGATCAGGACCCGTTCGCCCAATATTTCCCATTTCGACCCGAGCTCGACGGTGTAACTGGTCTCTGGCGCCAGATTTGAATTGGCTTCGCTGACCGCGCGGCCTGATGAAATCAGCGACTCAATGCCCTCGCCGGATGGATTGAAGGAATTTGCGTAGGACACATACACGGTGCCGTGCGGGGCCGGTTTATAGACGATTGCGCCGCGCAAGCTGAGCTTGCGGTCGGTTCGATCGACGTCGCTCGCGCGGTCCGCCGCGCCATTCTGCGTAAAGCGCGTGCTGGTGTAGCGCGTGGCAAAGCTATCCCACCGGATCCCGCCAATCAGGCGCCACCGGTCGCCGATCGAAATGGTATCGATTGCAAACACGCCCGCTGCAAATGAACGCGACCGCGCCCGCAGCCGGACAAAGCGATTGGCTGGATTGTCATAGGCAGTGATGACCGGATTGCTGAGTGACGTTCCGGGCACGCCCAGATTGGTCACATAAACCGGGTCGCTTTCCTCGGTTCCCAGTTCAAAGCCAGAGATGAGCTCATGCTTGGTCGCGCCGATCGCAAATTGGTTTCGAAGCGTCACTTGCCCCTGAAGAAAGGCGTCGCGGGCCGACCCTTCAAAAAGGTTGCGGCCAACGCTGATGCTATCCAGCGCCGCCGTACGCAGGGTGCCGGGGGGGAGGACCGCCTCGCTATATCGGAAATCCCGGCTGTTGTTCGAATACCGCAACGACGCGGTCAGCCTGGCTTTGTCGCCCAGATCCTGATCAACCCGACCCGTTACGATGTTGACGTTGGTGTTCAGCCGATCGTTGCTGAAGCCGTAAAATGCATCACGCCTGACCGGTACCGGATAGCCGGGATTGGTGGGTGTCCCGCCATACCACGGAATGCCATAATCTGGCCGGTTGCCTTCTTCCTGGTGCAAATAGGAAAGCGCGACGCGGGTTGCGCCACTGAGTTCGGCGGCAAATGTGGGTGCGACCGCCCAGCGTCGGCTGAGCGCCCCGTCGCGACCGGCCACGCCCGCGCTGTGGGCAACGGCATTGATGCGCAACGCCGTCCCGTTGCCTGCCGGATTGGCGATGTTGGCATCAATCGTGGCGCGACGGGTGTCGTCCAGCCCGAACTGAAGCTGTCCTTCGATGCGCGTTGTACTGCGCGGCGCCTTGCTGATGCGGTGGATGACGCCACCCGTCGATCCGCGACCAAAAAGAATGCCGGATGGACCTTTCAAAACCTCAACGGTTTCATCGTTGAAACTATCGCGGAAGTAATAGCCAAAATCGCGCGCATTATCGACAAACAGATCATTGCGGGTCGTAAATCCACGCAGGATTGCATTGTTGCCCTGATAGCTGGTTTCACCGGCACCCAGGCTTAACCCGGCAACGTTGCGCAGCGCATCGTTAAGATTGGATACCCCTCTTGCCTCCAGTTCTTCCCGGGTAATGGTGGAAATCGTCTGCGGATTTTCTGCGGCGGGGCTGGCGATACGGTCGATGCCGGGCTGCGTACCGCGGTGTCCGGTGACGATGATGACCTTGCGGTCGTCATCGCTGTCGCCATCGACTTTCGCGATATCATGCGCCTCTGCCTGACCGAACAGGCCCAGCCCCAGGGCAAGGCTGGTCGCCATGCCCCGCGCGACCGCGATCGATCGAGGCTGAACTGTTGACGGCAAATCCACTAACCCTGCCCGCTGACCCTATCGACCGGTTACCTTGGGCATCAGCTGCGCCTTTTCGGTCGCAAGCTCATGGTCGACGTCCATGACGAACTGAACCATCGCCGACAGGATTGTGTCGTTGAACTTCTCGCCGCTGGTCCGGACGATATGTTCGGCCTTTTTCATGTCGGCGTTCGCGACCGCGGCTTGCTGGCGCATCGCAACGACGCGGGCAAATTCGGTCCGCGCATGTGCCTTTGTCGCGGCGCTGGCTGATTTGGCGGCGCCGGCGCTTACCGCCTTGCGAATGGCCGGAATGCTATGGTCGAATTCATCGATGACGGCCTTTGACCGACGCACAATCGCATTGAGTTTCAGAACCGTTGGCTTGGTGAAGGGTGAGCTCAGCTGATCGGGTTGAAGCTCGACAAATTTCTCGTTTGGGGAGCGCGCAGCGGGGGCTTCGGTCGGCGCCGTCTTGGCGGTTGATTGGGCATTGGCAGCTGGCTGAATGGCACAGCTGATCGCCAAACACAGTGTAAGCAATTTCATCATTTGCAGCTCCCGGAACACCGAATTGGCAAGTCGCTGATCCCCAGACCGACTTGAACACCCCAACTAACGATAAGAGCAGGGCCGCGTTAAGACAGTATTACGGCGCGCTGCTTTGATAAAGAAGCGCCCGCCGACCAAAGTCGACGGGCGCCCATTTATCAACCGACGCGATTAATCGTCATCGCGCTCGTCACGAATCCGCTGGAATGCGTGGTTTGGAAGATACTGGCCAATGCTCACACCGATATTCTGGCCGGCGGTGCTGTCCCAGATCCAGTGAACACCATTGTAGACACGGCTTTGGCCGTTTTCTTCCTGCGCCTGTTGCAGCGAACGGAAGCGAACGGGGACGAGCGGGCGCGGCGTGCCGAATGGATCGACACCCGTGCCGTTATATTCGTCCGAAACGAAGGTGAAGCGCGTGTTGTTTGGAATGAAGCCGCGAATTACTTCAAAGATCGCAGCACCAAATGTGGCATGCCCGGATACATAGGCCGGGAATGGCGGTGTAGCTAGAATTGGGTTGGTCGTATTGATAACCGAAATCCCGACTGGCTTCCAGTTGGCATCAGCTGCCGTCTGTGCATCGCCATCTTCCGTGCCACGGCGTATACCGGTGACCGGCCGCCAATAATTGTAATAATATTTGCTATCCCAGGCAGCGATACCCGCATCACCCATCGCCGTCGCGACCATCGCCAAGTACCGAGCGAGTTCGTTGACGCGGGTTATCCCGTTGTCTTTGGCCAACTGCATCGCAATTTGGGTGTAAAGACGCGGTGGTGTGCCGAGCAACGGTGCACCGTCATACCCCCAATAATTGCCAATGAACTTTGTCGCGGCCGTTGCGGTACTGCCAGCGGTATCGCTCGACGCCCCTACGTCCTTAACTTCGTTCCAGCCTGCGCGATACGCCGCGGAACCCGGCATGGGCGGTGGCGGCGCACGGAACTGATCACCCCGGGCGAGAACGAACGGGGTCACTGCGCCCCAGTTGGCGCCCAGCGCAAGCATGTTGATTGTGCCCGGATTGGCGCCTGGTGTTAACGGATCGGGCGACCAATTGAGCGCAAGTCCGTTGCCATTATTCACCGGCTGACCAAAATACGTCATTGTGCCCGAAGCGACGCGACCACCAGATCCGAACTGAACTTCGCTAATCTGTGATCCGTCACCCGTACGACGCGCAAGGATCGCTGCTGCAGAAGCCTGACCGACGGCTTTGCCTGCTGCAACGCTTTGGGCCGAGTCGGCGACTTTGCTCAGATCAGATGCGAGGATCAGATCGATCCTTGCCTTCTGGGTGGGGTACAATGCGACGAGAACATCATGAGCCGCGTAGCAGATGGCTGCATCGAGTGACGCTCCACGGGGCGCGCGACCAATATTGTCATAGGCGCGAAACTTGCCCGAGAAGGCATTGACCGCGTCAAAAACCGCGATCTGGGTCATCGCAAAAGCGCGTGCGGTGCGCACGGGGCCACCTTGGCTTAGCGATGCTTTGCCGGTGCTGGGATCGGGTGTGTGGTCGAGCGCGTTCGAATCGAGCGCCACTTCGTTCCACATCAAAACGCGGTCCGCGCTTCCCGATACTTTGCGCGCTTCGCGTTGATTCTTAATGCGATCTAGAACATCGCGCGCGACCTGCGACTTACTGAGTTCGCCGAGATAACCAACCTGCTGATCTTGTGAGAACTTGCCCTTACCTTCGTCATTGTCGCCCGCAAATGCCGGAGCCGCCATTAACAACGGAATGACGAGCGCCACTGCCGAAACGGCAGCAGCCTTGTTGAATTTGGTCATGATTTTTCATCCTTCCCGGATAAATCTGGCTGAAATACGCAATACGAAATACGCAATCGCACAGGCTCCAAAAGCTCGGTGACTTCTGCAGCAAAAATTGGTCTGTTTTTGTTTATTAGGGGTAAAGTCTTTTTCGACTCCCCCCTAGCGATCCCGAACAACTCGGTACTTGAACAAAAAAAACATGGCAAGCGATCAATGTAGTTAATTAAGATACTGCCATATTGTAGGAAAAATGAAACACTGTGCGAAAAGGAGACAGATGAATAGGTATGATATATAAGTACGTTGGTTTTTTCATTGATTAGTAACAGGAATTTCCCATTAGATCGTTGTTGTTGAAAGCAATATCCCGTCTAAAATACTGGCGTTAAGGTACTTTAAAGCTAGAAAGGGTATCAGTCATTTTATAAAATTGCTTATATTCAATGATATACTGGAGCTATGCCGATCTATACGATTGCGGCGGAAAGGTGAGCAGTGGGGCATGAGCTGGGTCAGGGTCCAACCGCGCGCCCTGATGGGCCGACAGCGGTGATTAATGGCGATCTCCTCTCTGAGGATCCGATTGTGCGCCTGGTCCGCGACCGTCGGCTGGTATCTGCCGAGGCGCTTGGTCGCGCACTGACCGTATCGGCCGAAAGCGGCGAACCATTTCAGACGGTTCTTAACCGCCTTGGTCTGATGCCTGAGCAGGCGCTTGCGGCGGCGATCTCGGATTCGACCAAGCTACCCTTGATTGCTTCGTCCGACTTCCCGCCGCACCGCATTGCGGGGGCGGTCCCCACAGCTTCCTTTCTGCGTGATGCCCGGGTTATGCCGCTTGCTATCGACAATGGTCGATTGCGGCTTGCGATGGGCGATCCATTTGATGATTTCGCCGCCAAGGCAATCGGCTTTATGTTCGGCTGTGCGGTGGACCGATTTGTCGCGCTCCCCAGCGATATCGACGCGGCAGTCGACAGAATTTATGGCGTGTCCGACCAGGCGGTCGATGATGGCGACAGCATCGCCGATGAAACCGATGTTGAGCGCTTGCGCGACCTGGTCAGCGATGCGCCCGTTATCCGCGCCGTGAACCGCCTGATCGCCGATGCTGTAGAACTTGGCGCATCGGACATTCATGTTGAGCCTGCCGAGGACCGCGTCGTCATCCGGTTTCGCGTGGATGGTGTGATGATCGAACAACCGGCGCTGCCGCCGTCGATGCGATCAGCGCTGGTGTCGCGTATCAAGGTCATGGCTGCGCTGAACATCGCTGAACGGCGCCTGCCACAGGATGGCCGAATGCGCATCGCCGTCCGTGGCAATGACATTGATCTTCGTGTTGCCACTGCGCCGTCGATCCACGGTGAAACCGTGGTTCTGCGGATCCTGGATCGTTCAAATCTGGCGTTGGATTTTGCAGCGCTGGGGTTCAGCCCCTTGCTGACCGACAAGCTGCGCGAAGTGCTCGCGCGTCCCTACGGCATCGTCCTCGTGACCGGGCCGACCGGCAGCGGCAAGACGACAACGCTCTACGCAGCGCTTAGCGAGCTCAATTCCGGCGCGCGCAAGATCCTGACGGTGGAAGACCCGATTGAATATCGGCTGCCCGGCGTGGTGCAGATGCAGGTTAATCCGGCAATCAATTTAAGTTTTGCAACGGCGCTGCGTTCCTTCCTGCGCCAGGATCCCGATGTGATGATGGTGGGCGAGGTCCGTGACCTTGAAACCGCCCAGATCGCGGTGCAGGCGGCGCTGACCGGTCATACGATTCTATCGACATTGCACACCAATACCGCGACCGCCGCGATTGCGCGGTTGATTGATATGCAGGTCGAATCATTTTTGCTCAGTTCAACACTGAACGCGGTTCTGGCCCAGCGGCTGGTGCGTCGCCTCTGCGCTGTCTGCCGCGAGCCCTATACGCCGAGTGCGGCTCAGCTGGGCGCTTTGGGTATCGATGATGCTGCGGCCGGTCCATTCTATCAGCCAAAGGGCTGCGACAGCTGCCGGTTTACGGGCTATGACAAGCGCATTGCGCTGATCGAATTGCTGGTGGTCGATGATGCCGTGGCGGAGTTGATCCTGAAGCAGGCAGATACGCGGGAAATGGCCCGGTTGGCGCTGGCGCGCGGCGCATTGTCCACCTTGCTGACAGACGGCATTGCCAAATTGTTGGCGGGCGAGACGACATTTCAGGAAGTGCTAAGGGTGGCGGTGGAACAATAGTCATGGCAAGCTATGCCTATCGTGCCATTGCCGCCAACGGGCGTGCGTCCACCGGAGAGGTCGAGGCAAGCGATCGTCACGAAGCGATCCTTCATATCCGCCGCCTGGGATCGCTTCCGATCGAGATCACTGAAGTCGCCACGACCAGTGATGTCGTGCGGGCCAAACAGCATTTCGGCGGCAAAGCGCGCAGCGCGGTCACCAAAACGATCGCAGAGATTAGCGTCCTTCTTGATGCCGGCTTGCCGCTTGATCGCGCAGTTGCGCTGACGATTGAGAATATCGAACATGCGCCGACCCGCGCTGAATTCGTCAGGCTGTTAAAGGAGATCAAATCCGGTCAGCCACTCTCACGTGCGATGTCGGCATCCCCCGAGCTATTTCCCGCCATGGCCCAGGCAATGGCAGAGGCGGGTGAGGCCAACGGCGCCCTTGGTACGGCGCTGGCCCGATTGGCCCGCGCCATGAAACAGGCCGACGATCTTCGCGCGCTGGTTGCAACCGCGATGATCTATCCGGTCATTCTGGTTGTCATCGCGGTGGCCGTCATCCTGATGATGCTGTTGTTCGTCGTCCCGCAATTCGATGCGCTTTTTTCGGGGGCCGGAGAAAAACTGCCCTACGAATCCCGAATGGTGCTGGCGGCCAGCCATGGGCTGCGCGCCTATGGCTGGTATCTGTTGGGCGCCCTTGTCGGCGTGGTGATGCTCACCCGGCTCTGGTTTCGGCAGCCCCAGGTTCAGGCATGGCGTGATGCGGTGATATTGCGGATTCCACAGTTCGGGACGCTGGTTCAGTATATTGAGACCGCCCGGTTCAGCCGGACGCTTGGCGCGCTTATTGACGGCGGGGTGACGCTCCCTGCCGCGCTTGCGGTGGCGCAGCGGACCATCGTCAATTCGGTGATGGCAAAGGCGGTAGGCGGCGTTGCGGTGGGGGTGAAGGAAGGCAGTGGCTTGACCGCGCCGCTCGCCGCGACCGGCGTATTTCCGAAACTGGCGCTGGGTTTTTTAAGAACGGGCGAAGAAATATCGCAGCTGGGCATGATGCTTGAACGATTGAGCGATGTTCTTGATGCAGATGTAAAGGTTCGATTGCAGCGTATTATTGGTTTGCTCACGCCGCTTATGACGATAGTGCTAGGCGCAACGGTCGCCGCAATCATCGCCGCAATAATGTCGGCTATTCTTGGTTTTAACGATGTGGCGGTATCCTGACTCATGGCAAGCAAACGATCTCGGCCGGGCGCAGCAGGCTTTACCTTGCTGGAATTACTTGTTGTCCTCGCAATTTTAGGGCTGCTGGCAGCCATCGTCGGTCCGCGCGTGATCAAATATCTGGGGACCTCCAAATCGCAAACGGCGCGCGTGCAGACCAAGAATATCGCGGCATCGCTGGAGTTGTTTCTGCTCGATGCCAACCGCTATCCGACCGCTCAGGAAGGGCTGATCGCGCTCGTCAAACCGCCAGCGAACGTGCCTGTGTGGAACGGACCCTATCTGCCGGATGAAGGGGCAATCACGGATCCGTGGGGCAATCGCTACCATTTTCGTACCCCTGGCCAGCATGGGGACGTCGATGTCTATTCGCTCGGCTCGGACAATGCCGTGGGGGGCACAGGAGAAGCCAAAGATGTCGGCAACTGGTAGAACCGGGGGCTTCACCCTTATTGAAACGCTGGTCGTGGTTGCCGTCACCGGGTTGATTGCAGGGCTGGGTTTCCCGGCCGTTCAGCACGCCATTCGGGCGCAGCAATTCCGCACTGCCGAGGCCCAACTTGTCTCGGCGCTGCGAACGGCACGGGCCAACGCGGTCAGCAGCGGCGAGGAATCGCGCTTTGCGCTGGCGGCGAATGGCAGGGCGTTTGTGGTCGGTTCGGCCGTCGCCGCCCCCTTGATAGAAGGGATTGCCGTCACCGCCGTTGACAGGGCATCGATCCGCTTTTTCGCCGATGGCACTTCCAATGGCGGACGCTTCGTTCTGGCCGATGACCGCCACCATGCCGATGTCACGGTCTATCCATCCACCGGCTTAACGGTTGTGACGGATCGCCGATGACGCGCGGCCGATCCAAAGAGGGGTTTGCGCTGGCGGAAACACTTGTCGCCAGCGCCATTGTTGCGGGCATGCTTGGTATTACGCTGCAGGTCCTGACGACCCGCGCGCGAACAACCCGGATGATCGAGGATCGCCGGTTGGCGACGCTTGTCGCACAATCCCAGATGTCGGTTTTCATTGCGGCCTCGGACACGGACCAACTGCAGAGCCACGGCCGCACCAGCGGTGTGGAATGGCACGTGGTAATCGAACCATATCCAACGCGCTATGCGCAGCCCCGGCTAGAGCGGGTGAGTGTCGATGCCGGAACGGGACGGGCCGGTCGCCCGCTCATCAGATTGCATAGCCTTAGGATCGCGCGTTGAGACGCGGTCAGGACCAGGCCGGATTTACGTTGACCGAACTGCTCGTCAGTTTGGCGGTGCTGTCGCTGGTTGCCGGGATGCTGGGAGCCGGCGTGCAGCTTGTTCGCCAGATGGCAGTCCGCGCCACGCAACAATCGATCAGCAATGAAACGATTGTTACCGCCCAGGCGATCCTGCGCGATCGTATCGAATCCATCGTACCCGTTGCGCGCTTCGAGCAGGAACATCCGACCGTTGATTTGCGCGGTGCCACGACAAAGTTGAGTTTTCTGGCGCCAGCATTGCCGGCGGAGCGCCCGACCACAATTCGGCGATACCGGTTGCTCCGAACTGCAGCGGGTCAGATTGTCCTTTATGAAAGTGCTGATCTTTCGGCACGGATCGATCCGCATGCTCCGGGCGAGCTGGGCTGGACGCCAACGATCTTGCTGACCGGCGTCGATCGCCTGAAGATCGATTATTACGGCGCCGCTGCGCCCGATCAGAACCGGCGATGGCGCGACCAGTGGATCGATCAACCGGCGCCACCCGAACTGGCGCGGGTTCGCCTCGAATTTGCCCCGGGCGACAAGCGCAAATGGCCGGATTTGATTGTCCGCCCGGTAGCGACGATCAATTCTGCCTGTCGGCTTGATCCCTTTACGGGCAAGTGTGCCGGTACATGATCAGGTCAGGCACCATCCTCGACATCGATGTGAAGACCCTTGGCCGTTTGGCTGGCGAGGGCTGGCATTGGTGGATCAATGAACTCTCGGCGATGCTCCCGCATAAATTGCGCAAGCCCGCACAGAAAATCCGTGGCCCGATTGCGCATTGGACTGCCGATTCCGGATTGGCTGCGGATGCCAGCGACTCCGCCGGTCCTGTAACGGTCGCAATTGATCCCGGGCTTGTCCTGACCCGCACCCTTGAGCGCCCTTTGCTTGCGTTGAATGATCTCAAGCGGGCGGTGGCCCTTGATATAGACCGGCTCACGCCGTTTCGTGCCGACAGCGTTTACTGCGATGCCATCATCGCAGGACCCGGCACGACACCGGGCACCATGCAGTCGCGTATTGCGGCGATCCCCAGATCGCTTGGTGAGGACATCGCGGCAGCCGCTACAGGCCGGGGGCTGACCGTGGCTGCGGCGGGACTGTCCGAAGATGGCGGCGAAAGCCTTACCTTTGATTTTGCGCCGGCACTTCGCCGCGACCAACTGCTCCCCGCGACCAACCGCTCACGCGCCTTTTGGTGGGGATTGGTGGCGCTCGGCTTCGCGATCAATCTGAGCATTTTCGTCTACCGCGACATAGAAAGCGTTCGAAGTCTTGAGGCGCTGGTCACCGATCAGTCGTTGGCGGCGAACGCCGCGCGCAAGCTGGCTGCATCCATTCAGGCTGAAGAACAGGTGCGCCGTGACCTGGCGACGCAGCGACGGCGCGGCGATGCGCTGGGTACCCTTGCGCTCACGTCGCGCGTGCTGCCAGCGGGCGTTTGGGTTCAGCGGCTGAGCTGGGACGGGGCCCAGTTGCGCATCAGTGGATACAAACCAGCGAACAGCGATGTGCTGAAGCCGCTCCGCGACAGCGGCAGGTTCGCAGCAATACGCACCACCGCGGCTGATGTTGCGACTGAATCTTCGGACGGGCAACCATTCGACATCACCGCACGGCTGGTTGCTGCCCCATGACGCGATCGATGTCCCGCCGCGAAAGTCGCCTGGTTGCGATCCTCATTCTGGTGGGCGCAATGGCTTTGATCTGGCTGGGGATCGTCGCGCCCATCATGGATGGGTTTGCCGATCGCGCACAACAACGGACCCGACTGGCGGGGGTGTATGCAAGCAACACACGGCTGATCGGGAGCATTTCGAGGTTGCGAGTTCAGGCCGAACGACAGCGTCGTGACCGCGACAAGATCCGCATCCTGGCGCCAGACGCAGCAACGGCCGGGGAGTTATTGAAAGCCCGATTATCCGATGTCGCCAGCGCGGTCGCCGGCCAGATCCGCTCCGTCCAGGACGTCGAGGCAGAGAGCGGCTGGATCGGGGCATCGATCGAAGCACGGCTGACATTGCCGCAGCTTATTGGTTTTCTGGATCGGCTTCGGAACCAGACGCCCATGCTCGTCATGACAAGCATGTCGGTCTCTGCAGATCGAGCAGCGTCTTCGTCGCAGCCTGACAATCTGGACGTTCACATCGAAGTTGCCGCGCGCCATGAACATTCCTAACGGCCGCGACCAAACCCTGCTCCCGGCGCTGCTGGTCGTCGTGCTGGCTGCACTGGTGGCGTTTCAGCTGACATTACCTGCCGAAGATGCCTTACAGGTTGAGGCCGGAAGGGTCGTTATGCCGGCCATCGCGCCCGTAATCATGGAACGACAGGTCGCGGATCCCGTCATTATGGCGCGGGCCGTGTTTACGCCTGTCGCCGCGGCCGGAACCAACGGAGCGACAGTTCCCGCAGGACCGCTTGGCGACGCGGCTCCGGTGGGTGTGGCACGCGGTCACGGCTTTGCCCGGGTCATCCTGCAACGCAGCGATGGCAGCATCGTCTCGGTCGGTCTCGGTGGGCGCTACGGGGTGTGGCGTCTGGTGGGTATCGGCCGGGATGCGGTGCAATTTGCAAATGAAAGCGGCACGATCCGGATCCCGCTGTCCGGTCGTACCGTGTCCAATGGCCCTTATGGCCAGTCTCGAGCGGGGGAAGAATGATCATGCTGACCAGGCTTTCACTTGCTGCCGTTGCGCTGATGACCGCGCCGGGCCAGGAAGAGCATCCGGCGCCCGGGGTGTCCGCGACAATCGTCCCGGGTCAGCAATTGCCACCAGTTGCCGCCCAGACCACGCGCCCGCGCATCGTTAATGGCGACATCACGCTGAACTTTCCTTCAGCTGATATTCGCGCGGTCGCGGCAGCGGTTCTGGGGGATATTCTGCATGTTCCCTATTCGGTGGCTGATGGCGTCACCACGACGGTCACGGTGGTGACGGCGCGCCCCATTGCCCGCCAATCGGTGATCGCTTTTCTGGAAGACGCCATCGCACCAAGCGGCCTTGCCCTGATCGAGGAAAATGGTCGTTTTATCATCGAGCCGATATCAAGCGCCCGGTTGTCAGCACCGGTATCAAGCGACGCTGCTGGCTTTTCCAATGAGCTTGTCCAGCTCAAATTTGTGAGCGCCGAGCAGATGAAGTCGCTGCTCGATCCGATCCTGCCCGGCATTGTTGCGCAGACCAACGCGGACCAAAATACTCTGACTCTTTCTGGAACATCGGGTCAGCGGCAAAGTGCGCGCGACCTGTTGCGCCAGTTTGATGTGAACTGGCTGCGCGCGATGACCTTTGGCCTCTATATTCCCAAAAACACCGATGCGCGGCTGATCGCCCCCGAATTGGAGCGGTTGCTCAACGCAGCCGATGCCCCGACACGGGGGCTGGTTCGGCTGATCACCATGGACAAGCTGAACGGCATTCTCGCGATCAGCCGCCAGCCGCAATATCTTGATGACGTCAACCGCTGGATCGAGATCCTCGACCGCGAAGGCAAAAGTACCGAGACTGCGCTGTTTGTCTATCATGTCCAGAATGGGCGATCGCGCGATCTGTCACGGGTCATCAACGCGGCCTTCGGGAATGCGGAACAGGGCGGCGGCAGCGCGGTTGATCCGTCCGGATTTGCTGGCAATCCGGATGGTAATCAGAATGGTCAGGCCGCGCGCGGACAGGCATTCGGTCAGGCCCCGGTAGCAGCGCCCGGCAATGATGGTCTTGATGCAACAGCGGCAAGGGGAGGGCAGGCCAGTGGTCAGGTGGCAACAGCCGGCGGGCAAGGTCGATTGTCGGCGATCATCACCAGCGATGACAATAACAACGCGGTGATCGTTTACGGCACGCCGCGCGAATATGCGGTGATTGAAGATGCCCTGCGTAAGCTCGACGTGCCGCCGATCCAGGTACTCATCGAGGCGGCGATTACCGAAGTCAGCCTGAATAACGATCTTCGATATGGTCTCCAGTGGAATTTCCAGTCAGGCAACACCAGCACGGTGCTGACCGACGCGACCGACAGCACCAATCTTGTCCGTGCTGTACCCGGATTTTCGTTCCTGTTCGCGAACAAGAGCTTGTCCGCGGCGCTCAACTCACTGGAGACGAAAACCCGCATCAATGTCGTTTCGGCGCCAAAGCTTCTGGTGCTCAACAATCAACCGGCTTCGCTGCAGGTCGGCGATCAAGTCCCGGTGCTTACCCAAAGTTCGACATCGACGATTTCGGGCAATGCGCCGGTCATCAATGCAATCGAATATCGCGACACTGGCGTGATCCTGAAGGTTACCCCGCGCGTCAATGCATCGGGTGTCGTCCTGCTCGACATTACTCAGGAAGTCAGCGACGTCAGTTCTTCACGGCCCGTCGGATCGGCGGTCGGATCGCCTACCATTTCCACGCGCAAGATTTCGACCTCAGTAGCGGTCAAGGATGGCGAGGTTTTGGCCTTAGGCGGATTGATCCGGAATACCCGGTCACTCGACAAGATCGGGTTTCCGTTCCTGTCGCAGATACCGGTAATCGGGGCAATTTTCGGCCGTCATAATCGCACCGAAGACCGGACCGAACTGATTGTCTTGTTGAAGCCGCAAGTGGTTCGGTCAACCGACGACGCCCGCGCGGTGACCGAAGAACTCCGCCGCAAAATTCGTGGGCTGGAGCCAAATTCGGCAAGCGGCGACATTCCGTGACCCGCCACGGCGAACAGGGCTATGCCCTGCTGGCCGCCGTTGCCAGCATCGCCGTATTCGCGTCGCTGTCGTTGATGATGCTCAATGCCAGTCGGGGCAGCATCGCGATGGCCGGCGCGGAACTCGATCGCGCCCGCCTGTCCGCGGCAGCAGATGCGGGTGTCGCCATTGCGTTGCAGGGATTGCTGCAGAGCGATCGCGCCCGGCGCTGGCCGATCGACGGGCAACCACGCCAGCTTGCCTTTGACGCCTATACGCTGACCATCACCGTGTTTGACGAGCGCGGCAAAATTCCGCTGAATCGGCTGGACCGCCGCCAGGCCGAAGCGATGTTTCGCGCCGCCGGCTTGGGCGGTGGTGATCTGGATATTGCGGTCGATAGCTTTCTCGACTGGCGTGATCAGGATGATGATCCCAAACTGAATGGGGCCGAAGCAGACTATTATGATCGACTAGCTATCCGCCCGCGCAACGGATCGTTGCAATCGGTAGGCGAGTTAGCGCTGGTTCGCGGGGTTGGTCAGGCCGTCGCAACCCGTCTGATCCCATTTGCCACGGTCGATTTCGGGTCAAAGAGCGATTTCGACCCGCGCTTTGCTTCACCAATCGCTCGACGCGTCATGGCTGATCAAAACGATGTTGCGACGGTTTCGTCCGAACAAGCGAGAGAGAATGGCGGCGTCATCAATTCAGGGCCGGTCAGTGACCGCAATTCCCTGATTGATCGACCGCTCACCATCCGGGTCGACGCCCGGATCGGCGCGCATGCCCATGCGCGGCGTCAGTTGATCGTTTCGTTGACCGGTATTGCCGATCGCCCCTATCTGGTGCTGGGACGCGACTGACGCGCTGGTTACCGCGATATCCAGCGTCTTGATCCGTCCAGATCTGGCAATCTGCAGGGTAGGTAAACCCCACGGAGCAAACAGGCCCGGCGGCGTGGTAGCGTGAGCAACTACGGCGTTCCGTTTTAATCCAGTGGCTGGCTCCAGCGGCGCTGCTGCAAATTGGGAGCTGGGAAGCCATTGGCCCGCCGGGCGCCGGTAAAATATATGTGCGCCGATTTTGGTGACGCGCTCTAACGACCGCGCCCAGGCCGGCGATACATAGTCGGCATGATAATTGAGCGCATCGCCTATCATGGCAGATCCTTCACCCCTCATCACGCGTTCGGCAACAATACGCGCAGCGGCCAGACTGCGCGCTGACCTTGGACGAAGCAGAGATCCGTCGCAGGTAAAGGTGAACTGACACCCCGATCGGCGCTGCGACCCCTGATAGATGACGCCGCAAATCGATTTGGGAAAGGCAGGGTCAAGCCGACGGTTCAGGACGACTTGCGCCACGGCTTCTTGACCTTCGATCGGTTCGTTGCCGGCTTCGTAACTGATTGCCGTTGCAAGGCAGTCGATCGACGGATCGACAACAGACGGCGCGGCAATGGGCTGCGACCAGTCGGCCCGCGGGGTCGCGCGTGATTGCGCGGCAAGCGGCGAAATTGGCAATGCCACCAGCGCCACGCCAAGGCCGGACAATGCCCAACGCCGATCGGCTCGTCTTGCAGTCGGTTGCGCCCCCATCATCAAGCATATCTTATGCGGTCGGCCCGCAAAGGCAATCGGGGATGGTTAAAACGCGTGCAGGCATCGCCGCGCAAAGCCGTATCAAAATCGCGAACGCTGGCACCGCAGGGCTTCGATGAGTTGGGTTAGGTTGCCGCTTTTACGGCACCAGCCGGTGCACGACCGGCGGAACAATACGGGAGGGCGGCAGGCCGCCCTCCCGGTCTGATTACAGCTTATAGGCCAGCCGGATGTACCCGAACTGCCCCGGTACATCATAGGTGGTGGGATCAAAGTTGTTCAGGCTGCAGCTCTGGCAGGGCGGGGGATCCTGATTGAACAGGTTGTTCACGCCGAGCGTGAGGACGACCTTTCGATTGAAGGATGATGGTGCGTAGCTGAGCTGGATATCACCATAGAAGGTCCGCCCCAGCGTTCCGGCTCCTTCGGTGACCGAGCTGATATAGCGCCCCGTGAATGAGCCGCCAAAGTCGCCCAGTGCCCAATCGAGAATCGCCGTCGATTTGTAATGCGGATAGGCCTGATCGGGGCTGCCGCGTTCGGTACCTACCCGTTCAATGGTGGTGAACCCAACCGTAGCCGGCACGCTTTCCTGATATTGCAGCAACCAGCTGCTCGTCCAGGTAAGGCCGAACGTCCCGATCGTTGTATGCGGCGTCCGGTAGTTGAGCGTCAGATCGATACCGCGGGTCTTGATCGTGCCGATATTTTGCAGCAGCCCGTTGATTTGTGACACGAAGCCGTTCTGCGTACGGACAACCGACGCGCAGCTGAGCGCATCGCCCGTCTGGGCGCAGCGGTTCAGCGTAACATCGGCGCCAATCGCAGCAATCGCACCGTTCAGCTGGATGTCGTAATAATTGGCTTCGAGCGAGAAGGCGCTGGCCCAGGATGCACTCCGCGCCCAGCGCGGGCTGTACGTGCCGCCAAACAGCAAGGTCCTCGATTTTTCCGGCAGCAGGTTGGGATTACCCCCGGTAATGACCGGCAGCTGGCCCGCAGGCTCCTGATAGCTGCCATTGGCGGGAACGCCATTGGCGATGCAGTTTGCCCGGACGTTTGCCGCTGCGGGGGTGCCGAAGGCAGTGCCATTAATGTCAGAGCAGGGATCGGCAATTGGCTGATCAAAGCGCGACAGACTTCCGAAAAGTTCGCCGATGCTTGGTGCCCGGAAACTCTGCGCATAACTGCCACGCAACTGGAAATCTTCGGTCGGGTTCCAATCCGCACCGCCAGTGAACGTCGTGTTGCTACCAAAAGTGGAATAGTTGGAATTACGGAATGCACCATGTGCGTTCAGCGAGTGGAAGAACAGTTTGTCGGCAAGAATTGGCACCCGCAATTCGCCGTAAACTTCATCGACGTTGAACGATCCTCTTGCGGCCTGGGCGGGAATATCCGCGCCAAGCCCCGCCTGAATGACCGGATCGGGATCGAATGAGCCGACCTGGAACCGGTGTTCATAGCCGATCGCGAACCCGACCGGGCCAGCCGGCAGATCGATCAGTTCGCCACTGAGGTTCGCGGAATAGTCGTTCAGGCTTTGGCTGCTGCGATCCTGTTCGGTGAATCCGACATAGGCCAACTGAGCGGCGGTGATCGATCCCACGCCGCCAAAGATGTTGAACGGGACGCAATCACCAGTGCACTGTGAAACGGGGCCCAGCGCCTGCTGCAGCCGGGCTGCATTGATATTGCCCGTAAAGGTCTGGTGCGCATCGGCAAAGCCAAGCACCGCGTTCACATCCCAATACCATTTGTGGCTACCGACATGGAATGATCCATCTAGCGTCCCGGTGATCGACCATGTATCAACGCGCTGGTTGAAGGTGCGCTGACCTGCTTCCACCAGGCGACGGGCAATGAAGGAATAGTTGGCGGGTGGATTGCCCGCGCCGCCCGCCGAAAGTGTAACACCGAACGGATTGAAGGGGTTTGTGGCGTCGATCGAAATCCGGTCAAGCAGATTGCCGTTGCCTGCATCCGGACCGACGAACAGCGGAATGAACGCCGCCTGATTTTGCGAATTGCGGCGATTGTAAACGGCCTTCACGCGCAGGTTGATGTTGGATGTCAGTTCCTGCTTGGCGTTGAAAAACAGGCTGTACCGTTCCGATGGCGTCAAGATGTAATTGAACGGCGCAAAGTTGAAGCGGTCCAGCGTGCCGAAATTCTTGAAATCGCTGGCCGGATCAGCGGGGCTGGCGGGATTGAAAACCGGCCTACGGCCAATCACTGGTGCCCGCAGCGTTAGGTTTAGCCCATCAGTGTTGGCTGGATTGGCGAAGTCATTGACCAGGAAACGGCCAAGCGGCGTTGCGCTTGAGCAGCCGCCACCAAGGCAACTGGTCGAGCCTGGTTCCGGAAATTGCGAGATCGCACGGGTGCCGGAGCGGACCGGGTCCTGCTTCACATAGTTGCCGCCGAAAACGATGCTGGTGGTTGGCCCTTTGATGCCATAGCTGGCGTTGTAATCCTGGGTATGCCCGTCGCCCTGACGAAATGTCCCAAACTGTGCCGAAGCGTGCAGGCCCTTTTGCGCTGTCTTGGTGATGATGTTGACCACGCCAGCCACGGCGTCTGAACCATAGATTGGCGACGCGGCGGATTGGAGCACTTCGATCCGGTCGATCATCTCGGTCGGGATCGAGTTCAGATCGACCGAGGCCGGGATGCCGCTCCCCGATGAGCCGTTGACGTAGCGAAGCCCGTCAACCAGCACCAACGTGCGCCGCGCGCCCAGATAGCGAAGGTCGATCTCCGCCGCGCCGGCGCCCACGCCGCCACCATCCGGCGGGTTGCCGATGTTGCCGCTGTTGTTGACTTTGGTGTTCAGGCCACCCGCAGAGCCGGGCAAACGCTGCAGCACATCGGCAACCGATGTCAGCCCGGTCTGGGCGAGCTTGGCCTGATCAAGCACGACAACCGTTGTTTCCTTGGCGCCCGGGCTTTGCCGGATGCGCGATCCCGTGACGACAATATCCTCGCGATCCGCGCCGTCATCGGCAGCCGCCGTCGCCGGGGGTGTGGTTTGCGCTGACGCTTGACTCCCGCTGAAGATGAGCAGTGCCGATGCGATGGTGCTGCCAAGCAGAACAGGTTTGAGCTTCATGACCGAAAACCCCTTGATTGTGGACGGTCAGGCTATGCGCTTTGGATATATTGGCAATTGGGATGATCGATATTGTTGCATATTGTATCCGAGCTGTAACATATCAGCCACACACCCGGCAGCGCGGCGACTGATTGTGGGTCTGGCGTGAATCTCCAATCGCAGGCCGAACCGGCAATTGCGCGATCGTTCTGATCTCGCTGTTACACCGATCCGTTAAGCTTCGGCCCGGCGACGCGCATAAATCCCATAGCTGGCGATGACCGCATAACACAAAGCGGGTAGCGTGAGGGCGGTGCGGAGGGTGGTTTGGTCGGCGATTAGTCCGGTTAGTGGGGGGATAATCGCGCCGCCGACGATCGCCATTGCGATGATGCCCGAGCCCTCTGCCGCGCGCTTGCCCAATCCTTCGCTCGCCAGCGAGAAAATCGTCGGGAACATGATCGAGTTCATCAGCCCGATCGCCAGCAGCGACCAGCCCGACACATACCCAGTGGTGTTGGCCGATATCAGGATCAGCGTGATCGATCCGGTCGCCACCGCCGCCAGCACCTTGCCCGGCGACACCACCCGCAGCACCGCGGCGCCGATAAACCGGCCGACCATCGCGCCGCCCCAATAGAAGCCGACATGCTTGCCGGCGGCTTCGGCGCCGATGCCAAGCGCGTCCGCCTGCATCAGGTAGTTGACGATCAGCGATCCAATCGCGACTTCGGCGCCAACATACAGGAAAATGCACGCCGTCCCGAAGCTGAAGCGCGGCCGCGCGAGCAACCCAAAGGCGCGCAGAATACTGCCGCTGTCCTCCACCACATTGGGCAGCCGGTTGCGCCGGGTCCAAACCACGCCCGCGACGATCACCAGCGCCAGCGCAAGCGCGAGATAGGTATTGACCACCACCTGCGTTTCCTGGGTGCGATAAGCGTCGAGCGCGGCGCCGGAAAGGGTGGTGGGGTCAATCCGCGCCAGGCTGCCCAGGATCAGGATTGATCCAACGATCGGGAAAATCGTCGTGCCGAATGAATTAAACGCCTGCGCAAAGGTCAGCCGGCTGTGCGCGGTCGCGGGTTTGCCCAGCAACGAGATGAGCGGGTTGGCGACCACCTGCACCGTGGTGATGCCGGCGGCGAGCACGAACAGCGCGATCAGAAATACTTCGAACCGGCCCGATTGTGACGCCGGAATAAACATCAGGCAGCCGACCGTCATGATCAACAGGCCGATCGACGCCGACCGCATATAACCTGCCTTGCGCACAATCGCGGCCGCCGGGATTGAGAAGATAAAATAGGCGGCAAAAAATGCCGATTGCACCAGCAGCGCCTGAAAATAGTTGAGCGTGAAAAGATCCTTGAGCTTGGGAATGATCACGTCATTCAGGCTGGTGATCCCGCCAAAGATAAAGAACAGGGCAAACACGAAAATCTGCAGATCGGGCGCGTCGACACCCTGATCGGCGGGATCGCCAGCGGCGGTGGAAACAGGAACAGAGACGGCCATCGGCGATCCTTTATTGGGCGAGAGACGTGGTCATCATGGCGCGAAGAGCATCGCCATGTCGCGGAAAATCTTTGGCGCGCCCGGTGAGCATTCTGGCGAGCAGGGCGATATCCATTCCCGCAACCGCCGCGCGCAGCCGATTATCATCGGGAAAACTGCCATAACCCGCCAGCAGGCAATGCCAGGAAATCGCGGAGTAATATCGACCAATATTCTGGCGCTGCACTTCTGCGACAAGGTCGCCGCCGCTGAACCAGCTGGTCAGCAGCGATTTTAGCGATGGCGAAAGCGCGGTGTTGGCAGCGTTGTCGCGCCAATAGTCGCTGTCGCGGCGCTGGTTTACCCGGTAATGGCAAACGATATAATCCCGGATTCCTTCGTATCGCGCCGCGATCATCTGGTTGAACGCGTCGCGGTGCTGCGGGGTAAAGCCACCCCGGTCATAGGCATCAATAAACCCTTCAACCGTCGCCTGGACGATATGCAGCGCGGTTGCCTCAAGCGGTTCGATAAAGCCCTGGCTCAACCCGACGGCCAGGCAATTGCCCGTCCAGCTGCGGGCCAGCCGGCCGACCTTCATCGTCAGATGGCGGACCGCGACGTCACTGTCGAGCATCCCCAAATGCTGGCGCAGTTCGGTTTCTGCGGCATCGGCATCGAGGTAGCGGCTGCTGTAGACATAGCCGTTGCCGGTGCGGCTGGTGAGCGGGATGTCCCAACACCATCCCGCTGACATCGCGGTCGATTTGGTATGGACATTAAGGCACTTGGGGTCGGCCGGGGTGGGCATGACGACGGCCGAATCGTTGAACAAATTTTCGGCAAATGGGAGGAACGGTTCACCCAATGCCTGCTGGGCGATGACGCCGCGAAAGCCGCTTGAATCGACGAAAATGTCGGCTGTGATATGCTGACCATCCTCGGTCACCAGCGCGGCGACGTCGCCGGTTTTCGATACATCGACGCGTGTCACGTTCAGCGGCAGATGGCGCACACCTTGCGCGACGGCATGATCGCGGAGCACCGCGCCCACCAGATGCGCATCAAAATGATATCCATAGCTGACCGCTAGCCCGGTACCGATGATGCCGGTGGGCGCGCGTTTTTCACGCGCCAGCGCGGCGGGCAGGAAAAACTTGTCCGGGTGGGCCTCCAGCGCAAATCCACCGCGCCGCGCCGCGCAGTTGGTAAAGAAGGCATCGGCGCTTTGGTCATCCACCCCGGTGGGGAAGGGATGAAAATAGGACTCATATCCCGGGCGCGCCGACCAGCCGTGAAACGCGATGCCCACTTTATAGGTCGCGTTGCACCGTGGCATCCAGTCGCGTTCGGCAAGGCCGAGATCGTCGAAAAACGCCTTGAGCTGCGGCGTCGATCCCTCGCCGACGCCAATGATGCCGATATCAGGGGATTCGATTACCGTAACAACGGCGCGCCGGCCGCCCGCTGCACCATTCCAGCGTTTGGCAAACAGATTGGCGGCCATCCAGCCCGCCGTTCCGCCGCCCAGAACCACGATCCGGACGGGCGCTTCAGCGGGCATGACGCGCCATCAGCCAGCCAAACACGGCATCAAGGCGTGCCGCCCACGCATTTTCCTCATGCGCCGCGCCAGGGTAAATCCGGCTGGTGCGATCCCTGCCAAGCTGCCAGCCCATTTTGTCCAGTACGATATCAATCTGTGACTGCCACGGGCCATAGAATTGATCGAGCGTCTGGTCGCCATGATCGAACCAGATGCGCCGTCCCCGCGGGGGGCCAAGCCGTTCGACAAGGTAACTCTTCCACGCCGCCAGCAGATCGGGTTGCAGATCGCCAATCTCGGTCGGATTGAAGAGCGGCCAATGCGTCGACACGCACCCGGCCATGCCAAAGACGGTCGGATATTCGGCAATCGCATAAAGCGAGATCAGCCCGCCCATGCTCGACCCAATAACGGCAGTATGGCGGCGGTCGGGCCGGGTCCGGTAGGTCGCATCAATCATTGGTTTGAGTTCAGCGGTCAGGAATTTCAGATAGGCATCGGACCGGATCGGACCATTGGCAAAGCCATCTGCCTTTGCCCGCAGCGCAGGGGTGAGCGTGTCATATAGACGCTGCGGCAAATAGGTGCGGGCGCGATCCTTGCCGGCGCTGTATATTCCCACGATGATAACCGGATCGATCGCCCCGGCGGCCGTCAGCCGCGTGACCGATTTGTCCGCCGCCCAGATTTTGTTGAAGTTCGATTTTTCAACGAAGAACAGGTTTTCGGCGTCGTGCATGTAAACGACACCGTAGCGCCGATGCCCGCGATCATAGCCGGGCGGCAGCCAGATCGTGACATGGGCCGACCCGATATTGTCCGAATGCACCGCCGGTAAATCTACGAACCGCCCCACCGGTTGCGCCGCCGCCTGACCGCTGCTGGCGGACAGCAGCATGGCCGCCACAAGAAGGATCAGGCGGATCATCAATGGCGCGTGCCCGGGGCGATGAAGCGGATCGCTTCTCCGCCGCCCGGCGCCAGCGCAAGGGTGATGCTATCCCCCTTGCGCACCTTGCGCGTCTCAATTGCGATCGAATGGCGTGCCTCGGTCCGGTAATCGGCGTCCGATCCATCGCGATAAATTTGCGCGGTATAGCTTTTACCGGGATCAAGAAAATCGAGCGTCACCGTCAGCGATCGGGCATTTTCATCGGTGACCGACCCCAGGAACCAATCATTGCTGCCACGGGGTTTGCGCACCAGGGTGGCATAGTCGCCGACTTCGCCATTCAGCATGCGCGTATCGACCCAATCGGTCGGGACATCTTTGATGAACTGAAAGGCACCCGGATATTTCGCGTAGTTCTCGGGCGTGTCGGCAGCCATCACCACTGGCGAATACAAGACGACATACAAGGCCAGTTGCTTGGCGATGGTCGACAGGATCGGGCTGTTGTCGCTGCCCGTCAGGCTCAGCACGCCGGGGGTGAAGTCCATCGGCCCTTCCAGCATCCGCGTGAAGATCAGATTGGCTTCATGTTCGGGCGGATTTTTCCCGGACCACGCATTATATTCCATGCCGCGCGACCCTTCACGGCCGACCCAATTGGGATAGGTCCGCTGTAATCCGGTGCCCTTGATGGGTTCGTGGCTGTCGATCGCGACATGATATCGGGCAGCGGCTTCCAGCACGCGAAGATGGTGGTTGGCCATCCACTGACCCTCATGCCATTCGCGCAGTCTGGTCCCATCGGGATCGACCCGCTCGATCTGGGCGGCATCGGTGACATAGCCGGTCTTGACCACCATCTCTGCGTGATCGGCCGCAAATTTGAACGCCTTGTCGAACTGGGCTTCATAGTGGCTGGCCGAGCCGCCGGTTTCGTGATGGCCGATCAGGCGCACGCCCCGGGCCTTGCCATAAGCGGCCAGCATGTCCGCGTCGAAGTCTGCGGTCGGCTGGGCAAAATCCATATCATTGCCATTGCCGAACCAGTCGCCATCCCAGCCGACATTCCATCCTTCTACCAACACATTTGGAATGCCGTTGGCGGCGGCGAAATCGATATATTGTTTGACATGCGCATTGGTGGCGCCGTGCTTTGGACCGCGTGCCCAGCTCCAGTCGCCCTTGATCATGTTCCACCAGACGCCGACAAATTTGCCGGGTTTGAACCAGTCGATATTCCCCAATTTGTTGGGCTCATTCAGGTTGAGCATGAGGTGGCTCATGTACAGGCCAGGAGCGTCGTCGGCAATGATCAGCGTCCGCCACGGCGTCGTCCAGGCCCCCGATTTGATCACCTTCGCCCGGCCCGCGCCGGGGGTCAGCGCAGCGCGCAGCGTGTTGCCCTCTGTCCGCGCGACCGCCATGCCCGAATAATCGACCAGTGCGGCTTCGTGGAGGGCCACGTGCGTCCCATCGGCCAGTCGGATGGTCACCGGCGTGTCGGCGGTCCCGACCGCCGATAGCGCGGTGCGATTGTAGAGATATTCTTCCCGGTTCCACAGAAAGGCGGGCTTCCACCAGGCGGTACCGTCCTGCGCAAAGGCGAATTCGGTCAATTCGTCGGCGATGTTGGCCTGTTTCAGATTGGGTTGATCGGGAAATTCGTACCGAAAGCCGACGCCGTCATCATAAAGACGAAAGACGATATCCATCCGGCGTTCCAGCCCTGCCTTTTCCTGAAAACGCACCCGCAATTCGCGGAAATGGTTGCGGATGGTTTCCCATTCGCCCCAGGGCTGAGTCCAGCTGCCATCCTCATCACGGACGGACTGGCTGACAAAGCGCAGATTGCGTTCAATCTTGGGCGCATCGGTGAACAAAAAGCCCAGCCGGGATCGCGCGATGATCGGCTGGCCGGCGCGGGCGACAGTGTAGAGGACGCGCCCGTCGCCATCGACTTCCAGCGATACGGATACAATCTTGCCTGGCGAGGAAAGGGTGGCGACCTGTTCTGCCTGCGCGGGCAATGCCACCAGCAGGGCAAGCGCAAACCAGATCATCCGTCCGAGCATTACCAACTCCTTCATGCGTCGGTGGCCATGGCAACAAGGCCTGAAAATGGGGCAAGCCGGACGAGATCGACCGTCCCGACCTGATCGATGATGCGCCAGCGATGCGCGTCGCGCGGCTGCCACCGCACCGCTTCTGCGCCAAGGTTGAACGCGCACACCATGGTTTCACCGGGTACCGATCGTTCAAACACCAGCAGGCTGTCAGACGCGTCGATGATCGTCATGGCGCCCAGCCGCAATGCATCATGCGCGTTGCGGAGGGCGATCAGCCGGCGGGTAAGCGCCAGCATTGACGATGCGTCATCCTGCTGCTCGGCAACCGTCAGTGCCGCGTGATCGCTGCCCAGCGGCAGCCATGGTTTGGCCGAAGAGAATCCCAGCCCGGGCGACGCCGCGCACCAGGGCATTGGCGTACGCGCGCCATCGCGGTTGAGCGTCAGCGGCCAGTTGGCGATCGCTTCGGGATCCCGCAGATCCTCGAACCCGATTTCTACCTGACTCAGGCCAAGCTCTTCACCCTGATAGACAAAGACATCGCCGCGCAGGCACAGCAAGAGCAACATGGTCAGTCGGGCATAGGCGTCACGGTGTTGGGGGGCCGCCCAGCGCGATACGGCACGCGGCGCATCATGGTTGGAAAACGCCCAGCTAGGCCAGCCCAGCCCGGGCTTGTCCGGCCAGCGCTCGGTCGCTTCGCGAACGAGGACCGGGGTCAGTTTGGGCGCGTAGAGGAAATCAAAGCCGTAAGCGCTGTCGAAATGGCGATCATTGGCGGTGAACGCCTTCATCTCGCGGTCATTGTCCATGCCGCCGACTTCGGCAACGGTGAAGCGATTGCCATAGCTGTCGAGCAGCGCGCGGATGCGTTCGATGAACAACGGAATGTCGGGGTGCGACTGGTTGTACAGATGCTGCTGGAAGTCGAACGGGCGGGTGCGCGGGCTGTTGCTGGGCGGCGCGGGCGGATTATCGGTCAGCGCGGGATCGTGCATCGCAAAGTTGATCGCATCCATGCGGAATCCGTCAACACCGCGATCGAGCCAGAATGTTGCGGTGGCGAGCAGGGCATCCTGGACATCGGGGTTATGGACGTTGAGCTGGGGCTGGCTGCTCAGAAAATTGTGCAGATAATATTGCCCGCGCCGCGCGTCCCACGTCCATGCCGGCCCGCCAAACACCGATTGCCAGTTGCTGGGCGGCGATCCATCGGGCTTGGCATCGGCCCAGACATACCAGTCGGCCCTGGCATTTCGTTTGTCCGCGCGGCTTTCGCGGAACCAGTCATGCGCGTCGCTGGTATGCGAATAGACCTGGTCGATGATGATCTTCAGCCCCAGCGCATGGCCGCGTGCGACCAGCGCATCAAAATCGGCGAGCGTCCCGAAGATTGGATCGACGTCGCAATAGTCGGCGACGTCATAGCCGAAATCGGCCATTGGCGACGGGAAAAAGGGCGATAGCCAGATCGCATCCACGCCCAGCGCCGCGACATAATCAAGATGCGCGGTGATGCCGGGCAAATCGCCAATGCCATCGCCGTTGGAATCCGCAAAACTGCGCGGATAGATCTGATAGATGGTCGCCCCGCGCCACCATTCATGCGTGATCCGAGGATGGTCGATGCGGGCAAGGCTTTGGGTCATTTGGGTTGCTCTGGGGCGGCGGCGCAGATGATGAAATCGAGCGCGGCGATGCTGACGGATACGCTGCCCGGCGCGGCTGCTTGCGCCGCGCACCGGCCATGCAGCGCGGTGAAATAGAGCGACGCCGCGTCAATCTCGACATTCGCGGTGATCGCCTGGGTGGCGGTGTTGAAGGCGATCAGCACTTCGCGGCCGGTCACCGGATCGAACCGCGACACCGCCAGCAGGCCAGGTTTGTCGCCCGATTGTCGGACCAGAGTCCGTCCGCGCGTCAGCGCAGGCGTGGCGACGCGCAAATGTGCCAACGCGGCAATTTCCTGGAACAGCGGGTGCGTTTCATCGAAATTGGCATCGGCGGTCGTTGCCGTGGTGCCGAGCAGGACATTGTCGTTATAGACGGCAACCTTGCTGGCGAACTGGTCCTCGCGCGCATCCTGATCGCCGCCGTCGCCGACAAAGCCCTGCTCGTCGCCCGCATAGATGGTCGGCACGCCGCGCAGCGTCAGCAGCATCGCATGCCCCAGCCTGACCCGCGCCAGTTGTTCGGCAGCGTCGGCCTTGGGGTTCAGCCGGCGGACAAAGGTGGCAAACCGGCCGGCATCGTGATTGCCCAGAAACGTCGGCAGGCGACGCGCCGTGGAAACACCGCCTTCATACAGCACATCATCGGCAAACAGCCGGGCGAGTTCATCGGTCGCGGCGCCGCCCGCCACCAGATCAACCACCGCACGGGCAAAGGCAAAGTCGAGCACGGCGGGCAATTTGTCGACCCGCGTATGCCGCGCCAGCAAGGCCGGATCGACATCACCCGTCGCCACTTCGCCGAAGATGTGGAAATTGGGAATGCCGCGCGCCCTTGCGCGGGCCAGCATGGCCGGGACAAAGGCCTGCCAGAATTCGGGATTGACGTGCTTGGCCGTGTCGACACGGAACCCGTCGACGCCAAATTGATCGATCCAGCCGCCAAATATGTCGATGAAACCAGCGACAACGCGCGGATTTTCGGTCGCGACATCGTCCAGCCCGGAAAAATCACCATAGGTCACGCTCTCGCCGGTCCAGGTAGAATCGCCGCGGTTGTGATAATGAATGGGATTGTTCAGCCAATCGGGTGTTTTGGCGTGTTCCTCCCCCTTGGGAAGATAGGGGGTATAGGCATAGGTCGGGTCGGCCAGGCGGGCAAAGTTTTCTGGCGATTGAACCGTGTCGCCGGCAAAGCCCGGGTTGATTGGCGTGCCGCTTGTCCCGCCGCGCCGCTGGAATGGATAATCGGGCTTGCTGCGATAGGGGCAGGGCAGATCCGGCGTACATTCACGGTATTTGATGACATCGGCTGTGTGGTTCACAACAATGTCCATATATACCTTCATGCCGCGCGCATGCGCCGCATCGACAAGCGTCCTGAAATCGGCATTGCTGCCCAGATGCGGGTCGACCTGGGTGAAGTCGGTGATCCAATAGCCATGATAGCCGGCCGTTTCATGGCCGGGCGCGCCCTGCACGGGCTTGTTCCTGAAGATCGGTCCGACCCAGATCGCGGTCGCGCCCAACGCCTGAATATAATCGAGCCGCCTGGTGAGCCCTTTCAGGTCACCGCCATGGTAAAACCCCTTGGCCGTCGGATCATAGCCGGTCTTCAGCCGATCCCCCGTCAATCCGCCGCGATCATTGGCAGGATCGCCATTTTCGAACCGGTCGGGCAGCAGGAAATAAATCACCTCGTCTTCGGGCAGTCGATCCCGGTAGCTGGCCGTCGATGCGCTGTTTTGCTGCAGGTTTTGCTGCGCGTCATGCTGCGTTTGATGCGGCGCGTTATGCTGCACGGCACGCGGCATTGCCTGCGCGCCTGACGGCACCGAAACAGCAAGCGCCGCGACGCCAAGGAGCCACCGCGCCATCATGCCAGGACTCGGTCGGCAAGTCGCGACGCGCAGTGCGCGGCAATGAATTGCGCATGATCGGGCATCCCGCCGACCACATGGTCGACATGGCGTTTGGTCAACGTCATAAATTCGGCAAGCTCCTGGGGAGTAAGCTGGTCGGCAAGGGGGTGGTGACCGTTTGGCATGACGCCTTGCCCAAGGAGAACCTGCAGCCAGCCGACCTCGGCAAACAGTTCCTCATGCTCGCGGAACAGGCGCCCGTTGGCACGGAACAGATCGATACGGGCAGACAGGGAATCGGGTATCGGCATCTCGCGGCATTGGCGCCAGAAGGCGCCGGGGCGATCATTGGCGTGATAATGCAGCACCAGAAAATCGCGGATCGCCGTCCACTCAAAATCGGTCTGGCGGTTATACTCGGTGATGTCGGCGTCGGCGAAACCGCGGGTCGGAAACAATTGCAGCAACCGGGCAAGACCGGCCTGAACCAGATGGATGCTTGTCGATTCGAGCGGTTCCATAAAACCTGCCGCCAATCCCAGCGCCACGCAGTTCTTCACCCATATTCGCCGCCTTTTCCCGGTCGTGAAGCGCAAGGGGCGGGGATCAGCAAGGGGTTTGCCGTCCAGATTGGCGAGCAGCGTCTCGCATGCCGCATCATCCGAGGTAAAGGCGCTGCAATAGACATGGCCGTTGCCGATGCGGTGCTGCAACGGAATGCGCCATTGCCATCCCGCGTCGCGCGCGGTGGATCGGGTATAGGGGGTCAGCGGCTGAACGCTTTCGCACGGCACCGCGAGCGCGCGGTCGCACGGCAGCAAATGCGACCAGTCATCATAACCTGCCTCCAGCGCCTGTTCGATCAACAGGCCCCGAAACCCGGAGCAATCAATAAAAAGGTCGCCCGTGATGCGACGCCCATCCGCAAGCACCGCTGCCTCGATAAAACCGTCTTCGCTGCGCAGCGCCACTGAGGCAACCTTGCCTTCGATGCGGGTGATACCTGCTCTTTCGGCATAGCTACGCAGATAGGCGGCATACATAGCGGCATCAAAATGAAAGGCATAGTTGATGCCGCTCGGCAGCCGCCCCGGCTGATCATTGGGCCGACTAAAACGGTTGTGCGCCGCGGCTTGCGCGCAGGCCGAATATTGCCACAAGTCGACCGCCGGCATCGGTTGATTCGTTTGCGCGTGTCGCAACCAGTAATGGTGAAAGGGGATGAGCCCTAACCCCCGACCAACCGCGCCGAAAGCATGGATGTAGCGCGCATCGGGGCGGTGCCAGCCGACAAATTCAATGCCGAGTTTGAAGGTGGCATTGGTTGCACGGACGAAATCGTCCTCATCGAGGCCCAGGCCTGCATTGAACAGCTGGATCTGGGGGATGGTCGCTTCGCCGACACCGACCGTCCCAATTTCGTCGGACTCGACCAGCGTCACGCGCGCTGCCGGGCCGACAAAACGGGCAAGCGTTGCTGCCGCCATCCAGCCGGCCGTGCCGCCGCCGATAATAACAATCTCGCGGATAGGCGCTTCAGCCATGATCAACTCTTCGTTGTTGAGCCCCCCGTCCGGCAATCGATGCCGAACGGGGTTGCCCAATCATAACGGTCAGAACTTGTAGGTGAAGCCCGCCAGGAAGCGACGTCCATAGGTCTGATAGTCGATGATGGATCGTGGATCGGTACCGCCGGTGGTCCGCAGCGGGGTATCTGCCAGATTCTGGCCCTGCAGATAGACCGACAAGCCGTTGAGGGCGCCCTTGCTGAAATCATAGCCGATCTGCGCGTCGTAAACGGTTTCAGCCAGCACGCGCCGGCGTGTCCGGGCGGC
>JAIELC010000152.1 GCA_019753375.1 Sphingomonas sp. | reverse complement strand
ACCATCAGGCGGACGTCGCCGATCCGCAAAACGGTGCCTTCTTTCTGCGGCAGATCAAGGTTATCGACCAGGATATTGGCACGTCGTGCGGACCAGCGATGGCTGGCACCGAGCTCTGCCATCGCCGCGTTCCAATCGCTGCGTTCGATCAGCGTGACCTGCCGGCGGTTTCGGCCGCCGGGCTTGAAACGCCCCTTGCAATCACCCGCGATGCCCAGGTCAGGGGACATCGACGCGCGATCAATTTCCTCCATCGGCGCACGCGGGCGGGCGTGACGCGCGATGCCCGCAACCACGCCCTGCCCGGTAGCGGCCATGGCGGCTAAAGAAATGCCGCCATCGCGCCGGCGGTATCGACCATCCGGTTCGAAAAGCCCCATTCATTGTCGTACCAGCTGACGACCCGGACCAGCTTGCCTTCCAGCACCGCAGTTTCAAGGCTGTCGATCGTCGACGACGCCTGATCATGCATCAGATCAATCGATACCAGCGGTTCATCGGAAAAGGCGAGGATACCCTTCAACGGGCCATTTTCCGATGCTGCCTTCAGCACGGCGTTGACTTCATCGCGCGTCGTTTCACGCTTTGGCGTAAAGGTCAGGTCGATCAGGCTGACATCGGGCACCGGCACGCGGATTGCCGATCCGTCCAGCTTTCCCTTCAGTTCGGGCAGCACTTCGCCCACCGCGCGAGCAGCACCCGTGGTGGTCGGGATCATCGACATGGCGGCGGCGCGCGCACGGCGCGGATCGGGGTGGATCTGATCGAGTATCTTCTGATCGTTGGTGTACGCGTGGACCGTTGTCATCAAGCCGCGCTCGATACCGATCGCATCGTTCAGCACCTTGGCGACCGGTGCCAGGCAATTGGTGGTGCACGATGCGTTCGACACGATCATGTGATCAGCAGTCAGCTTGTCGTCGTTGACGCCAAATACCACCGTCAGGTCAACGCCCTTGCCGGGGGCCGAAATCAGGACCTTCTTTGCGCCGGCATCCAGATGCTTCTGGCAGCTTTCTCGGTCGGTAAAGAAGCCTGTGCACTCCAGCACCAGATCAATGCCCAGTTCCTTGTGCGGCAAATTGGCGGGATCGCGTTCGGCGGTGACGCGAATGCGCTTGCCGTTGACGACCAGATCATTGCCCTCAGCCGCTACCTCGCCCGGATATCGGCCATGCACCGAGTCGCGGCTGAACAGCCAGGCATTGGATTTCGCGTCGGCCAGATCGTTGATGGCGACAAGGTCCAGCCCAGTATCGCCGCGCTCCAGCATTGCGCGCGCAACAAGCCGGCCAATGCGCCCAAAGCCGTTGATCGCCACCTTCACTGTCATGTCAATAAACTCCGTTAAACCTTTAATTTTTCGACGATCTTAGGGGTGATTGCATCGACTGTCAGGCCAAAATGCCGGTATAGGGCGTCACCCGGTGCCGACGCGCCGAAACCGTCAATACCAAAACGCAGCCCATCAAGACCGGTATAGCGTTCCCACCCGAACCTTGTCCCCGCTTCAATCGATACAATCAGTGCATCGGCGGGCAGCACGGCGGCGCGGTATGCCGCTGGCTGGCGATCAAACACATCGGTCGACGGCATCGACACGACATCGGCACCGATCCCCTGTGCCTCCAGTGCCGACGCGACATCGACCGCCAGCGACACCTCGGTTCCGGTCGCGACCAGCACAACGCTCCGGCTGGCCTGTGCGGCACGCAACCGATAGGCGCCTTTGGCGGACAGATTTTCATCAACCTTATCACGCAATTGCGGGACGTTTTGACGAGATAAAGCGAGCAACGACGGCCCATCGGCCTTTTCGATCGCCAGCGCCCAGCATTCCGCCGCCTCGACGGCGTCGCACGGGCGATAGACATCCAGATCGGGGATGACGCGAAAGCTCATCAAATGCTCAATGGGCTGATGCGTGGGACCGTCTTCGCCAACCCCGATCGAATCATGCGTCATCACATATATGGTGCGCGCCCGTTGCAGGGCCGACAACCGGATCGCGCCGCGGGCGTAGTCGGCAAAGATCAGAAAAGTCCCGCCATAGGGAATAACGCCCCCGTGCAGCGCCATTCCGTTCATCGCCGCAGCCATCGCAAACTCGCGGATGCCGTAATAAACATACCGGCCCGCATGACTGTCTGCCGAAAAACCAGTCTGACCGCCAACTTTTGTCAGGTTTGATCCGGTCAGATCGGCAGAACCGCCCACCAATTCGGGCAGCTGCGCCGCGACGGCCGCAAGCGCAAGTTCAGATGATTTGCGCGTGGCCACATCTTGCGGGGTGGCGATCAGCGCGTCGCGATGCGCCTTCAACCCATCCCATAACGGTGGCAGCGTCCCCGCCAAGCGGCGGTCAAATTGAGCCGTGGCATCCGCATCGGCGGCGGCATGCCGCGCCTGCCAGTCGGCGCGCGCCTGGGCGCCCCTGGCGCCAATCGCGCGCCACGCCGCCAGAATGTCGGCAGGCACCACAAAGGGCGGATCGGTCCAGCCCAACGTCGTTCGCGCAGCCGCCACTTCGTCAGCGCCCAACGGGCTGCCATGCGTCTTTGACGTGCCCTGCTTGTTGGGCGCGCCCTTGCCGATGATGGTCCGGCATTGGACCAGCGAGGGACGCGGGTCGAGCGACGCTTCGCTCAGCGCGCGATTAATGTCATCAGGATCATGGCCGTCGCAGCTGGTAACGTGCCAGCCCGTGGCCGCATAACGCGCCGGAACGTCTTCGCTGGTCGACAAGGACGTCGCCCCGTCGATTGTAATTTTGTTGTCGTCCCACAGCACATTCAGACGGCCAAGCTTCAGATGTCCGGCAAGCCCAATGGCCTCATGGTTGATACCTTCCATCAGGCAGCCATCCCCGGCGATGACCCAGGTTTTGTGATCGACCAGATTATCGCCAAAGGTTGCGTTAAGATGCCGCTCGGCCAGTGCCATGCCCACCGCCATTGCCAGACCCTGTCCCAGCGGACCAGTCGTGCATTCGATACCATCGAGCTCAAAATTCTCCGGATGCCCCGCACAGGGGCTGCCCAACTGGCGAAAGTTCCGGATGTCATCGATCGTCGGGCGCGCATAGCCCGTCAGATACAAGAGCGAATAGATCAGCATCGACCCATGCCCGGCCGAAAGGACAAACCGGTCACGGTCGGGCCATTTGGGGTCGGTCGGATCGAATTTCAGGTGGTGGGCAAATAGCTGGGTCGCGACATCCGCCATGCCCATCGGCATCCCCGGGTGGCCCGAATTGGCTGCTTCCACCGCATCCATCGACAAAGCGCGAATGGCATTGGCGAGATCGGCGGATGTCGTAGCCATACTTGTCCTTCCGGCGGCCGTAATGCCGGCCCCCAAGGCTGGCTTTCGGCGAGTCGATTAATCGGCCGGGTCTTTGCGGACCGGGGACGCCGTCGTCAACACTTGGCGTCGAAACGGTCTTGCCGACAGGCATGGCCGTGCTATCCCGTCGCGATGGCAGATAACCCCGCCCCATCCTCGGCTGAGCGGATTGAAAGCGCACTGCAACGCATTGAAGCGGCCACCAAGCAGCTTTCGATCGCAACAGTGACCCTTGACCGGCGCCACCGCGCGCTGCGCAACAGCATGACGTCAGCGGTGGCCGTCATCGATGGCGTCCTGGCCGAGTCGAGATCGGCCTGATGGCAGAAGTTATTCTGGATATTGGCGGGCGCCAGCACCGGATTGCCTGTCGGGATGGGTCTGAAGACCAAGTGCGCCGTACCGGCGCGATGGTGCAGCAACGCTGGTCGGCTGCCGTCCAGGCATCGGGCGGCTTGAATACCGAGCGGTCAATGCTGTTCGTCGCGTTGATGCTTGCGGACACCCTCGATGAAATTGAACGCACGCCGGGCGTGGCGCGCTCTCGCGACGAGCCTTTACTCGCCAGCGTGGCCGATCGGCTTGACGCAATTGCCTTGGCCCTTGAGCAAGCGATCCCGAAGCCCTAGATTGTTAAGTGGCGGGTACTGCCCGGTACGAGCTACATGAACATCCCTGAGGCGATACATCATCCTAGGGGGCTGTCCCTTTTTGGACCCTGGTCCAAGAACATGGTCCCCACCTGACGTTACTGGCGTCAGAGGATATTCTAGCAAACGGCCATGGTGGTCCCGCCACATCTTGTTGAAGCCCACAGGTTTATGAAGCCCAGAGGGCAAATTGCGTGACTGACAAAGCAGCTATGCGCGCAACGATGCGGCACTTCCGCGATCAATTTGTGGCGCGGGTCCGGCCGGCTATGTCGGCACGGCCCGGTTTGCTGGCAGATATGTCAGCCGGCAAAATCGTCGCGGCCTATCTGCCGATGGGCAGCGAAGCCGATGCAATGCCGCTGATCGATGCTGCAATCGGCCGGGGCTGCGCGATCGCCCTACCCCATGTAACCCATCGCCATGCCCCAATGCGGCTATTGGCCTGGGCGCCGGGCGCCCCTCTTGAGGCCGGACCGTTCGGGCTCCGCCAGCCGCGCGCCGATGCACCAGAAGTGGCGCCCGATATCATCCTGACCCCGCTGATGGCGTTTGACAGCGGGCTCAACCGGCTTGGCCAGGGTGCTGGCTATTATGATCGCTTTTTTGCACTGCACCCCACGGCCCGACGAATCGGGGTTGCCTGGTCGATGCAGCATGTTGGTCAGGTTCCCACCGACCCGTGGGACGTGGCATTACATGCCGTAATCACCGAACAGGATTGGATTGCCGCACTATGACCCCAAGTTGGCGCAAGCCAGCCGGCATGTTTCTGATTCTGGCATTGATCACGGTCTGGGCGGGTCTGATCGTCGGGCTGTCAGCTACCATCGCCGAATGGCCAACACTGGCGCAGTTCGCCTTTTACGCGTTGACCGGGGTGATCTGGATTATGCCGCTGAAGCCACTTCTGCGGTGGATGGAAACCGGGAAATGGCGCGAGTGACGGGGCTCGAACCCGCGACCTCCGGCGTGACAGGCCGCAATTCATGACGAAACCAAGCGACCGGACGAAAACCTGGACCTCCGATTAGCGGCTGATTTTTGTTCTTTCTGCTCGAACGAGCGAAAAAAGGGAACGGGGGCGGTTTGATTGGACCGGTCAAAACCGGACAAACAGGCCCCAGAAAGACCCCTGAGATTTGGGGGCCCTGACCGAGCAAGACCAAAGTTCCACTGACCGAAGCCGCCGTGAAGCGATACCGGCGACCGCTCAAAGGGCGCATGGACGTCTCCGATACCGAGCCGGGCGACTAGATTGCCGCCCCGAGCAAGCGGGCGAGCATTGCCCCCCATCCTGGCCTGCGGGTCACACCATCCACGGCGAGCACGCGGCTGACGTCGAGCATGTTGAAACCCAAGCGGATGCCCTCAACAGTCACCTCATGACCAATGAGCCGTGCGGTCCGGCCCGGCATGGCGAGATACCAATGGCCGCCGCCGGGTATATGCAGGACGTGCAGGCGGTTGCTCGCGTCCCAGCCAAGTGTGCCGGTCTCGATATGGCGCGTGCCCCGTGGCATCGGCTGTCTCCCCGCGAAGCCGGTGCGGTGCGCCCCCGCATAGCTCCACTTCTGATCCTGGTGATCGGGGAGTTAGCAAACCGAGTGATACGGCTCCTGCGACCTTTGGGCTGGAAGCCTTGGACATACGTCGCAGGCTCCCCGACCATAAGGGTCAAGAAGTGAGATGCTGAAACGGTCAGCACCAACCGATCACTCAGGGTTGCTACACCCCGGAAACCGTGCGTGGCGGCTCCAAGGACGGTTATCTCTCGATTTGCCGGGCGGGGCAACAGAATAGCGCGACGCGATCCCTCAACGCGCCAAGGCCAGTTTGAGGTGCATCCAATTCCTGAAAACAGGACGATATCAGGGGTTGGTGGCTCCAAAAGCCCCCTGATAAGACCCCCCGGGCAGGGCGAGTTTCGGCTGCTTTGGCCTCGACGGGCAAGCTAAGTGCCTGAGAAATGGCGCGAGTGACGGGGCTCGAACCCGCGACCTCCGGCGTGACAGGCCGGCGCTCTAACCAACTGAGCTACACCCGCGTATCTTCGCGAGAGCGCGGCACCTAGTAGAGCCGTCGCGGGGTGTCAACCGCCCATCTGCGCGACGCCGCCACCAGCAGGGTGCGCCAGTCACTGGCGCCATCGGGCAGCGCATTCACACCAAATCGGAACGGCGCCGTCGTTCGCGCTCTTCGCGCCGCTCCTGATGGTCGAGCGTGCCATGCTCGAACAGAAATCCGGCGATATCCGGCTTGCCCGCGGCCCGCACCACCGTTTGGATAATGATCAGCAAGGGTACCGCCAGCAACGCCCCCGCCGTTCCCCACACCCAACTCCAGAAACTCAGCGAAATCAGGATCATGATTGGATTGATGGTTAGTCGGTGACCGACGACGAACGGGGTGATCGCATTCGCTTCGAGCATGTGCGAGGCGATCATGATGATGGCCGGCGTCAGCGCTACCCAGACATCGGCAAAGGTCATCAGCCCGCCCAGCGCCAGCAGCAATGCCGCCACGATCGGTCCGAAATAGGGTACGTAATTCAGCAGCGCGACGATACCACCCCACATGAGCGGATAAGGCATACCCATCAGCGCCAGACACCCGGCAATGACCAGCCCCAGCGACACGTTGATCAGCGTGATTGTGCCCAGATAGGACGAGGTATCGTCCACCACATCCTGAATCACCCGCGCCGTTGCCATCGCGCCGTCAAAGCTGGTGCGACTGGTGATCGTGCGCCGCCGCAATCGCGTCCAGCCCGACAGAAAAAAGAAGACTACCAGCGACCCGAAAAAGATCTGAATGATGATGGTCGGCGCCGCAGTTGCGATCAATTCGACCAGCGATGCCGGGGGTACCGGCGTTGCCTGTGCGTTGCTGGCGGCATGCTTAGCCGATCCGATCGCCAGCTTCATCGCTGTTTTATCGACATATTTCTGTAGCGACAGATATAAATCGACCAAAGGCTGGATGTTCATCTTGATCCGGCCGATCCGCTCGGGAAGCTGCCGGAAGAATTCAATCGCGGGCACGACAATCGCGGCCAGCGCGATATTGGCGACAAGCAGGAACAGCAGCACGCAGGTGAGCGCCGCCAACGGCGCAGGCAGCCGGTGTCGTTCAAGCCATTCAAGCACCGGCACCAGCGCCACTGCAATCACCAAAGCCGCCGTGACAGGAAGGAAGAATTCTGCGCCCGCTTTCAATGCAAAGGGGAACGCCAGCACCAGACCGAGTCCCGCGATCAACGTTAGCGCGGCCAGCAGACGATCGCGGCGCAGGGCAATCCGCGCCTGTTCTTCCCCGGTACCGTCGGGCATCGCCATACCAAAGGCGCCATCGGTCGCGCGCCGCCGAGGGGGCTCCCCGGAATCGCCGTCGCGCCGCGGCGCTTCGCCCACGTCGGTATTCGCCATTAGCCCGCCGGTTTCTTCCACCGTTACTTTCCTCAGACTTGTATCGACTTTCTTCTAGCCGCATTCCGTTCGCTTGTAATCCCGGCTAGCGTGACGGCATGAGCGATCTGTTTCTGGTAATCGATGAGGGTACAACCTCCACCCGCGCGATGCTGTTCAGCCCTGACGGCAACTGCGTTGCTTCGCATCAGCTTGAATTGACCCAGCATTACCCGGCAGCCGGTTTGGTCGAGCATGATGCTGCAGAAATCTGGGACCGCACCGTCCAGGTCACGCGCCATGTCATCGCCGCAGCCGGCGGACCCGGCCGAATCGCCGCGATCGGCATTACCAATCAGCGCGAAACGATCGTGTTCTGGGACAAGACCACCGGCGAACCACTGGCGCCCGCGATTGTGTGGCAAGATCGCCGGACTGCGGCAGACTGCCGCGCCCTTAAGGAGGCGGGTCATGAAGCGAGCGTCCAGGCAAAGACAGGCTTGCTGCTTGATCCGTATTTTTCAGGATCAAAGATCGGCTGGGCGATGCGGCACTGGCCGCAGCTGAAGGAAGCGGGCGACCGGCTCGCAGTGGGGACGATCGAAAGCTGGCTGGTCTGGAAGCTTACCGCGCACGACAATCGGGGCGGCGTTCACATCACCGATGCAACCAATGCCAGCCGAACCGCGCTGATGGCGATCGGCAGCGGGCATTGGGATGACGGCCTGATCGATCTGTTCGGCGCGCCGCGGCATGCCCTGCCCGAAATCGTCGACTGTGCCGGCCAGTTCGGTGTGACGACGATCTTTGGCGGCTCCATTCCCATTTGCGGGCTTGCGGGCGATCAGCAGGCTGCGACGATTGGTCAGTCTTGCCTGAATCCCGGCGAGACAAAGGCGACCTTTGGCACCGGCGCGTTCATCCTGACACAAGCGGGGCTAATCCCACCGGTATCGCACAACCGGTTACTGTCCACCGTCGCCTGGCAGTTGAACGGCCGCCGCGCCTATGCGCTGGAAGGATCGGTATTCGTCGCCGGCAGCCTGATCAAATGGCTGCGCGATTCGGTCGGACTGATCGGCACGGCAGCAGAAACAGAGGCGCTGGCGCGCAGCGTTGGCGATTCGGGCGGAGTCTATCTGGTCCCGGCTCTATCGGGTCTTGGCGCGCCGTGGTGGGAACCGGAAGCGCGCGGATCGCTGACAGGCATGAGCTTTGCAACGACGCGCGCGCACATCGTCCGCGCCGCACTCGAGGCGATGGCGCATCAGGCGCATGACCTGAAAAGCGCCTTCGCTGCCGATGGAGTCGACTGGGCGACGCTACGGATCGACGGCGGCATGGTCGCCAATAACTGGATGGCGCAGGATATGGCCGACATCCTGGGCATCGGCGTAGAAAGACCGCAATTCGCTGAAACGACGGCGCTGGGTGCAGCAATGCTGGCAGGGGTCGGCTGCGGCCATTTCGCCGACTTGCAGGATGCCAGCACGATGCGCGGCGCCATCGAGCGCTTCGAGCCATCGATTGAAGGCGCTGCCCGTGCCGCGCGCCTGTCAGGCTGGAAAAGCGCCGTCGCCAGCGTCATTGCCGCTGCCCATCAAT
This sequence comes from Sphingomonas sp., assembly GCA_019753375.1. Lineage (GTDB taxonomy): Bacteria > Pseudomonadota > Alphaproteobacteria > Sphingomonadales > Sphingomonadaceae > Sphingomonas. The sequence continues at coordinate 21,517 of JAIELC010000152.1, read as the reverse complement.
AGAAACCGGGCACCTCTCGCTGGGCAGGAGCCGGATGATCAGGCGTCAACAACGTCCGGCGGGCCGTGCTGAGCGACTGGCTTGTCTGCCCGCTACCGGCAATTGCCGTGCAGCTTTGGCCGGCCAGGAAATTGAGCGCCTGCCGCGTTGAAGCTTCCATCGGATCACCTAATGGGCGCGCCAGATCGTCCGACGCCTGACAGCTAGCTTCTACAAAACCGGCAAGTCCGTTGTAATAATCCCCCTGCCGCGATGCATTTTGCGTTGCGAACGCGACCACGCGCAACCGATCATCGCAAGCGGCACGGTCAATGGCGATCTGGCCAACCGGCTTGCCAAAAGTATTGGTACCGATCAGCGCTGAATTGCTGTGCAGATAAGGCGTGAACGCGTTGATGGTCAGTTCGCTGGCCGAGGCCGTTCCCCTGGTACCGATGAACGCGATGCGAGTCGGGGCGATCGACTGGCTTTGCGCGGAGAAGAATTTTGTCGAATTGTTCGATGATTTCTCAGGACGAAAAGCCGTGAAGCTGAACACCTCCGAACTTGTGCGGTTGGCACCCAACAGGTCGCCCAGCAATTCGGCGGTCGACACCAGTCCGCCACCATTATAGCGAAGATCAACAATAATATTGGTGATCCCCTGCGCCCGGAAATTGGCAAACGCGGTGCGCAATGCGGGGTCGGCGGTCGAGATGAAGGTGCGCAGGTTGAGATACCCCACCTGACGGCCACCATCATTGATAATCTGCGCGCCGTAGCGCGACGATACGGGCGTCAGCGAAAAGTCCGACTTGGTGACAGATATGGTCCGGGTGCCCGCGCTATCGCGGATCTGCAGGAAACGCGTCGTGCCCGCAGTACTTGGACCCAATGCGTCGTTGATGGCATTGCCGCCGATCGCCGCAAGCGATGCCACGGTTTGCAGGTTCGACGAGGTCGTGCCGATCGCAAGGATCTCAGTACCGCGGTCGATTCCCGCCGCCAGCGCTGGTGCGCCCTCGAAAGCTTCGGCGACAAACAATCGGGTGCCAGACTGATCGAGCGTTAGCCGGACGCCGAACCCAGCGCTCGACCCCGAATTTAAAAACGCATTTTCATCGGCGATCGATGCCAGATACGTAAAGAACCGGTCCCGGTTTTGCGACCGGGCAGTGGCAGTCAATGCGTCGATGTAATCGCCCACGGTCGAAAATGAGGCAGGATTGACGTTGGTCGGCAGCGTTTCGGGAAACAGATACCACTCCTGCAACGTCGCGAGCGCCCAATCCTGGCGACTGCGGAGCGAGCAGCTTGCCGGAGTTGGCGAAGGACTTGGCGTCGGCGTGGCCGATGGCGTGGGCCCTGAGGAAATCACCGAGGTGCCATTACTGCCCCCGCCGCCGCCGCCACAACCCGACAATAGGGCAAGGACACTCAACGCATACGCAAACCGCTGACGCTTCATCAACGCTACTCCCATAACACTGTTGTTTTTAACGACAGCTTGTGCCCTTGTCAGGTAAGGATTTTGGTAAAAACGCCAGTAATTTAACGACCAACAGGGGTTATATCGGGGTGCGCCAATCGTGGCGATACAGCTGTTGGGGTGCATGGCCGGTCTGGAGCAGCCCAATGCTTGCCTGCTAGGGGACCATAGCCCGTGATAGGTAGTTTGCCGCGTGGCGTTTGACGCACGCGACCGATCCATCTAGTGTATTAGCATAGTAACACTGAAAGACGTTGAATGACCGACGATGCGATGGCGCCCAAAAACGCCCTCCCCACTCCCGATACGCGCCTCGCTAAGTCACGATTGGGGTGGGTCTTTATTGGCCAGGATGGCCTGCGCGCGGGGTGGAGCATTTTGCTGTTTATCACGCTGGTCGTTGTCGGGACCGTAGCTTCGTTGACATTGATTCGGTCGTGGCTAACCAATGCACCCAAGACGATTACCGCTGACGCGACGATCGTGACCGAAGGCGTCCAGTTCCTATGCCTGATGCTCGCCGCGCTGGTGATGCGCGTGATCGAGCGGCGGTCATTTTCGCACTATGGACTGGGAGGCCAACGGCCCCTGGCCGATGCGGCAATCGGCTTTGCCTGGGGCCTCGTCATGCTATCGATTCTGATCGGCCTGCTGGTTGCCACGGGCAGCCTTGCGATTGATGGCTTTGCGGTCACGGGCGGCCCGGCGGTTTGGTCAGGCCTGAAATGGCTGCTCGCCTTTGTGCTGGTCGGCCTGTTCGAAGAATTTGTCTTTCGCGGCTATCTGCAGTTCACGCTGGCGCGCGGCATTGCCGGGATCAGCCGGGCAATTGCGCCAGGAAACCAGTCCGCGCCTGCCATCGGCTTTTGGGGCGCCGCGCTGGTGCTGTCCGTCGGCCTGTTTGCCGGTGGCCATCTGGGCAATAGCGGCGAAACCGCACTTGGCCTTATTTCGGTCGCGATGGCAGGAATTTTATTTGCCTATTCATTGTGGCGGACCGGATCGCTGTGGTGGGCAATTGGCTTTCACGCCAGCTGGGATTGGGCCCAATCCTTTCTGTACGGCGTTTCGGACTCAGGTCTGTCGGCGCAGGGTCGCCTTTTAAACAGCCATGCGGTCGGCAACCCGCTGCTTTCGGGCGGCACGGTCGGGCCGGAAGGCAGTATTCTGCTGGTTCCCGTGCTGATCGCAAGCATCGTCGTTGTGCGCATGACCCTGCCGCAACGGGCGTCGGTAGCCGCCTGACCCGCCGCTTTTGATCCGTTATGCCGCGTCGGCGCGATCCGCAAACAACACTTTCAGGTCCTTTTTGAGGATCTTGCCATTGGCATTGCGGGGCAATGTGTCGTGCACAAAACGAATGGCGACCGGCGTTTTGAAGGCAGCCAGATGCCGTTTGACCCAGGCCTGCAATTCGGCTTCGGTTGCCTCGGTCCCGGGCGCGAGATGAACAACGGCGGCAGGTTCCTCTCCGAGGGTCCGGTGTGGCAGACCAATCAGCGCGCAATCGGTGACAGCGGGATGCGCGTAGAGGACATTTTCGACCTCGCTTGAATAGATATTCTCTCCGCCCCGGATGATCATGTCCTTGGCACGGTCGACGATGTAGACAAATCCTTCGTCGTCGAGCCGCGCCAGATCGCCGGTCCGCACCCATCCGTCGATAAACGTGGCGGCGGTCGCTTCTGGCTTGCGCCAATATTCCTTCACGACCATCGGCCCGCGCGCCCATAATTCGCCAACCTCGCCGATCGGCAATTCGGTCACGCCGTCCTCAGCCATGATCTTCAGATCGGCGGTTGCGACCGGGGGCCCCGCACTGGTCGGGCGGTTAAGATAATCCTCCGCCGAATGGCCGGAAACCGTCGCCATGGTTTCGGTCATCCCCCAGCCATTCCCCGGTAGCGCGCCAAACTCTTCATGGATGCGCTTCACAAGTTCTGGCGCGGACGGCGCGCCGCCATAAGCAATCGCCTCCAGCGACGACAGATCGTATTTGTGGCGATCGGGATGTTCGAGCAATTGCCAGGCAATCGTGGGAACGCCACCGGTCACGTGAACCCTTTCCCGCTCGATGATCTCCATTGCCTTCACGGGATCCCATTTGCGCATGAAGATAATGGTGCTGCCGGCAGCAACCGACCCCATCATGCTGGCGCTGCATGCAGTGACATGAAACAGCGGGATCACCGCGAGGATCGTTCGCGGCTGAGGATCGGGGATAGCGTCGCCGCGCCGCAGGATCGACCTTGCGGCCGTGTTGATGCTCGAAAAAATGTTGGTAATCAGATTGCGGTGGGTGCCAAGCGCCCCCTTTGGATTGCCCGTTGTGCCACTGGTATAAAAAATCGTTGCGTCGTCCTCGGGCGCAAGATCAACCAGTGGCAGCGGAACATCGGGCAGCGCGGCATAATCGTGCGGGGTCCCGATCAGCCCTTCCAACGACCCGAACCTGCCGGCAAGCGGCGCATTGGCGCGGGTGACAAAAATCCGCTCGATGCCCGGCAAGCTCGCATAATGATCGGCCAGCCGCGCGTGACGCTCATCATCGACGAACAACACCCGGGTGCCTGAATCGGAGAGTCCATATTCCAGTTCTGCGCCGGTCCACCAGGCATTAAGCGGGACAACGATCGCGCCGATTGATACGCCAGCAAAAAAGATCACCGGCCACTCGGGCAGGTTGCGCATGGCCAACGCCACCCGATCGCCCTTTTTGATCCCCATTTCGACCAGCCGGGTGGCCAGCGTGGCAACCGCGCGGAAATGCGCCTCATAAGTGACGCGCTCATCCTCATGGATGGTAAAAATACGGTCGCCATGACCGCGCGCAAGCCGGGTCAACACCGCAAGGCTGGGCGGTGCGTGCTTCCAGACCCTTGTCGGGACGCCGCGGATGGCGACGGTTTCCATTTCCAGCCGCTGCCCGGGCGCCGTCAGCATCGCATCGGCCTCGGCGATCGACATCCTGGGCCAGGACGGATCAAGCGCAATCAGGGGCTCGCTCAAATCGGCGTCGGACACGGTACTCTCTCCAACTCTTGAATTTCGGGTTTGTCATTGTGGCCCGTTGAACGAAGGTTAGTGTTGATTCGTCCGCCGCTCAAGGCAATAGGAGAGTCGCGCTTCGAAGCAGGGGTATGGAGACTCGCATGACCACCGCCAGACCGGAATCACTGGGTTTTGATGCCCTGCGCCTGGCGCGCATCGATGCGCTGCTGAAGGAACGCTATGTCGATTCGGGCAAATTGCCCCACACCCAGATATTGATCGCCCGCGAAGGCGAAATCGTTCACTTTGCCAGCCAGGGCATGGCGCGTGCCAGCGACTCGCCCGGTGGCGGCAAGCCGGTTGATGAAACCAGCCTGTTCCGTATCGCCAGCATGACCAAGCCTGTCACCTCGATTGCCTTCATGATGCTGGTCGAAGAGGGCAAGGTCGCCGTCGACACGCCGGTTCACCATGTGCTCCCGGAATTCAAGGGATTGGGCGTGTATAATGGCGGCGGCGCGGGCGTGCCGTTCCTGACCAAATCAACCGATGAACCGATGCGCATGGTCGATCTGCTGCGCCATACGTCCGGTTTAACCTATGGGTTCCAGAACCGTTCCAACATCGATGCCGCCTACCGCGAAGGCAGAATTGAAAACTGGCACGGCAACCTTGATCTCGACGGCTTTGTTGCGGCGCTGGGCAACATTCCGCTCGAATTCTCACCGGGCACGGCGTGGAATTATTCCGTGGCGACCGATGTACTGGGCGCAGTTGTCCAGCGGGTAGCCGGGGTGCCGCTGGAAGACTTTTTTGCAAGGCGCATCTTCGCGCCGCTCCAGATGCACGACACTTTTTTTCAGGTCCCCGAAGACAAGGTCGACCGGCTGACCGACTGTTATGATTTCGTGCCAGGCGGAAAACCAGTGATGATGGATCGGGGCGCGGCAAGCGCGTGGAGCCGCAAGCCGGCCTTGGTCTCTGGCGGTGGTGGGCTGGTTTCGACCAGCCTTGATTATCACCGTTTTTGCAGCATGTTGCTGAATGGTGGCACGCTTGATGGCGCACGGATCGTGGGGCGTAAGACGCTCGATCTGATGACGCGCAACCATTTGCCCGGCAACGGCGACCTTGCCAGCATGTCCAAGTCACTGTTCAGCGAAGCCGCCAATGCGGGGACCGGGTTTGGATTGGGATTTGCCATTAATATCGACGTTGCCCGATCGATGATGCCGGGCAGCGAAGGCGAGTTTTATTGGGGAGGCATGTTCTCCACGGCGTTCTTCGTGGACCCTGTCGAACGCATCCACATGGTGTTCATGACGCAATTGCGCCCATCAAGCAGCTATCCCATTCGCCGTGAACTGAAGACCCTGATCTATTCGGCACTCACCTGATGTACCCGCACCGCGCGTCCCAGGCGAAGCAACGCGTTGGGTTGCGAGCCATTCGCGCGGTGCTCCGACCTTGTTTGTCGCCAACGGTTTTTCGATACTGGAGAAAAAAATGACGTCCCCGATCCGCACCGAACGCCATGATGATGTTCTGGTCATCATTTCTGATAGCCCACCGGTCAACGCACTGGGTGCCGCCGTACGGCAGGGGCTCGATGCCGGCGTGAAGGACGGGCTGGCCGATCCGGCAATCAAGGCGCTGGTGATCCGCTGTGATGGCAAAACCTTTTTCGCCGGGGCCGATATCACCGAATTTGGCAAGCCAATGCAGGAACCCGGTCTGCCCACGCTGCTCGACATGATCGAGTCGGCCGACAAACCGGTTATCGCGGCATTTCACGGCACTGCGCTGGGCGGCGGGTGCGAAGTGACGCTGGCCTGTCATTACCGCATCGCCGATCCTGCGGCAGTGATCGGCACTCCCGAAGTGAAACTGGGGCTGTTGCCAGGCGCGGGCGGGACGCAGCGTATTCCGCGCGTGGCGGGCGTGCCGCTGGCACTGAAGATGACCGCGATTGGCGATCCCATCCCCGCCAAGGTTGCCCTCGCCGCCGGCCTGATCGACCGCATTGCCGGCGACGGCAGCCTGGAGGCCGACGCCATTGCTTTTGCGCGCGAGGTTGCCGCGGTCCGTCCTCTGCCGCGCGCCAGCGAGAAAACTGCCAAGGCCGATCCTGACGCTGTCGCGGCGTTCAGGAAGGAGAATGCCAAACGTTTCCGCGGCTTTGACGCGCCTGCCGCCAATATTGCCTGCGTCGAAAAGGCGACCGACGGATCGACCTTTGCAGAGGGCATTGCGTTTGAACGACAGGAATTCATGAAGCTGATGCTCGGCACCCAGTCGGCTGCCCAGCGCCACATATTTTTCGCCGAACGTCAGGCGGCAAAGATCGACGGCATTGATCCAAAGATTGAGCAGCGCCCGATCAGGAAGGTCGGCGTCATCGGCGCAGGCACCATGGGCGGCGGCATTTCGATGAACTTCCTGAGCGCGGGCATTCCTGTCACGATCGTCGAGATGCAGCAGGACGCGCTTGATCGCGGCACCGGCGTCATCCGCAAGAATTATGAGGCGTCGGCGGCGAAAGGGCGCCTGAAGCCCGAACAGGTCGAGGCGGCGATGGGCGCGCTGACCCCGACACTAAGCCTGAATGACCTGGCCGATTGCGACCTGATTATCGAAGCCGTCTATGAAAATATGGACGTGAAAAAGGAGCTGTTCGGCAAGCTTGATGCGATCGCCAAACCCGGCGCGATCCTTGCTTCCAATACCAGCTATCTGAACGTCGATGAGATTGCCGCGTCAACCAGCCGTCCGCAGGATGTGCTGGGCATGCACTTCTTCTCGCCCGCCAATGTCATGAAGCTGCTGGAAGTCGTGCGTGGTGCCAAAACTGCTGACGATGTGCTGGCGACGGTGATGGCTCTTGCCAAGAAGATCAGAAAAGTCGCGGTAGTCGCTGGTGTTTGCCACGGCTTTATCGGCAACCGGATGCTGATGCCGCGTCAGGTGGAAGCGAACAAGCTGCTGATGGAAGGCGCAACACCCGAACAGATTGACCGTGTCCATGTTGAATTCGGCATGCCGATGGGCCCGTTCCAGATGAGCGATCTCGCCGGCGTCGACATTGGCTGGCACCGTGATCCGACCCGGATCGAGAGCATCCGCGATGCGCTGGCGGCCGAGGGGCGCTGGGGTCAGAAAAAGTCGGCGGGCTTTTATGATTATGATGAAAAGCGGAACCCCTCACCCTCGCCGCGCGTTGCCGAAATAATCGAGGATTTCCGGTCAAAATCGAACCTGCCCAAGCGCGAGATTTCCGACCAGGAAATCATCGAGCGCACGCTCTACACGATGGTCAACGAAGGTGCGTTGATCCTTGAAGAAAAGATGGCGCAGCGGGCGTCGGATATCGATGTCGTGTGGATCTATGGCTATGGCTGGCCGGTCTATCGCGGCGGCCCGATGTTCTGGGCGGACACCGAAGGTGCCAAGAAGATCGTTGAAGGCCTGGAAAAGCATGGGTTCAAGGTTGCCGAATTGCTGAAAAGCAACGCTGAGAGCGGCAGCCGGTTCAAATGATCCGTCCCAACTTTTACCCTTCCCTCTCCCGCCCCTCTCCCGCGAACGGGAGCGGGCGAACCGGAGCACGATGATGACCGATCTAGACCAATTCCGTACCGAAACCCGCGCCTGGCTGGAGGCAAATTGCCCACCCGAAATGCGTGAGCCGGTGCGCAGCGACAAGGATGCCAATTGGGGCGGTCGCAACCCCGATTTTCAACCCGGGCAAAAGGCATGGATGGATGCCATGGCCAGCCGCGGCTGGACCGTGCCCGACTGGCCGAAAGCCTACGGCGGCGGCGGGCTTTCGGCCGCGGAAACCAAAATTCTGCGTGAAGAAATGGCGGCCATGAAGTGCCGCAATCCGCTCAACAGTTTCGGCATTTCCATGCTTGGGCCGGCCTTGCTCAAATACGGTACCGAAGAACAGAAACTTGAGCATCTGACCAAGATTGCGCGTGGCGAAATCCGCTGGTGCCAGGGTTATTCGGAACCCAATGCGGGCTCCGATCTCGCCAGCCTTGCAACCTCGGCCGAGGATATGGGCGACCATTTCCTGATCAACGGGCAAAAGGTCTGGACCAGCTATGCCGACAAGGCCGACTGGATCTTTTGCCTGGTACGCACCAACAAGGCGGATAAGCATAACGGTATTTCGTTCGTGCTGTTCGACATGGCCTCACCGGGTGTGTCGACCAAGCCGATCCTGCTGATCAGCGGCTATTCGCCGTTTTGCGAAACCTTCTTCGACAATGTCAAAGTCCCCAAGGCCAATCTGGTAGGCGAGCTCAACAAGGGTTGGGACGTTGCCAAATATCTGCTGGGCCATGAGCGGGAGATGATCAGCGGCATGGGGCTTGGCTCGGTCAGCGGCAATCCGCTGGTCGAAGGCGCGATCGCGACCGTTGGCCTTGACCATGAAGGCCGGCTGGCCGATCCGTTGCTGCGCGCATCGATTGCGCTGTTTGAGGTCCGCGCCAAGGCGTTCGCAATGATGTCCGAACGCTTTATCGACGAGCTGAAGGCCGGCAAGGCGCATCCCGCGCAGCCGAGCATGATGAAATATTACGGCACCGAACTGAACAAGAGCCGCCATGAACTGATGATGTCGGCGGGCGGATCGGATGCGCTGGAATGGGAAAGCGCGCGGTCGAACGGCGGCGCGGGGCCCCGTGCCTGGCTGCGTACCAAAGCCAATTCGATCGAGGGCGGCACCAGCGAGGTTCAGCTGAATATCGTCGCCAAGCGGATTTTGGAGCTGCCGGGGGCATGACCGTGCAGGTTCCTGCGCAGGCGGGAGCCCAGAGTTATCGAGCGCAGCGCCCGAAATGCGCGGTTCCCGCCTTCACAGGAACACAGGAAATATAACCCAATGCCACTCTACCTGACCGAAGAACAAACCATGCTGCGCGACACGGCGAAGGATTTCGTCGCCGATGCTGCCCCTGTCAAACACATGCGGGCGCTGCGCGATGCGCGAGACGAGGCCGGTTTCTCCCGCGATCTGTGGAAGCAATTTGCCGAAATGGGTTTTAACGGAATCCTGATCGGTGAAGCCGATGGCGGGCTTGGGCTGGGGCATGTCGAAGCGGGCGTGGTGCTCGAAGAAATTGGCCGTAACCTGTCCCCCTCCCCCTTTCTCTCCACAGCGGTGGCGGCGGTTGAAGCCTTGAAAGGCACGCCGCATGCCGCCCGCTGGTTCCCGGGCATCATCGCCGGTGACACCGTGGCCGCGCTGGCGATTGATGAAGGCGCCAAGCACCGGACAACGATCGCGATGAAGGCGGAGCGCGCGGGCAATGGCTTCAAACTGTCGGGCACCAAACAATTCGTAACGCACGGCCACGTCGCCGATGTGATCATCGTGGCGGCGCGGACCGCCGGCGCCGCCGATGATGGCAACGGGATTACGCTGTTTGCGGTCGACAAGGGCGCGGTTGGCCTGGCCGCTGAGGCCGAACGGCTCGCCGATTCATCGCTTGCCGCACGCCTGACGTTTGACGGCGTGGAGGTTGATGCCGATGCCGTCATTGGCGAGGTCGATGCTGGCAGCGACCCCCTTGGCCGCCTGCTCCGCGCCGGCCGGGCGGGCGCGTCGGCGGAACTGCTGGGCGTCGGATCGGGCGCCATGGACATGACCGTCAGTTACCTGAAGGAACGCAAACAGTTTGGCGTCCGGATCGGCAGTTTTCAGGCACTTCAGCACCGGGCCGCGCATCTCTATTCGGAAATGGAAGTCGCGCGCGCCGCCGTTCTGAAAGCGCAACAGATGCTCGATACCGGCGCACCGGGTGCTGACGAAGCCGTATCGGTTGCCAAGGCAATGACCGCGCTTGCGGCCACGCTCGCCGTCCAGGAAGGCGTGCAGATGCACGGCGGCATCGGCATGACCGATGAATATGATATCGGCTTCTACATGAAGCGTGGGCGCGTGCTGGCCGAGATGTTCGGTGACGCCAACTTCCACGCTGACCAGTTGGCGCGGGCAGCGGGATATTGAATCAAGCATAGGCGTCTTCGCAACAGCGGGGACCTCTATGGCCTCCTCCCACCGCAGGAGCATGAACAGGGCCACATGATGACAGATCACCCAACGCCCGCCCAGCTTGCGCAAAAGCTGGTTGAGCTGCTCGACGTCGAAGAACTCGACACCGATCTCTATCGCGGCAAGCGCGGTGACGATGGTTTTGGCCGCGTCTTTGGCGGGCAAGTAATTGCGCAGGCGCTGCAAGCGGCGCAGCGATCAACCGATGATCCCAAACAAGCGCATTCGCTCCACGCCTATTTCATGCGACCCGGAAACGAAGATCATCCGATCATCTACCGCGTCGTGCGCGATTTTGACGGCAAGAGCTTTTCGACGCGCCGGGTGATTGCGACACAAAAGGGCGTGCCGATCCTGAGCATGACCTGCTCGCTCCAGTTGCCCGAAGACGGGCTGGCGCATCAGGATGCCATGCCCGATGTACCGCCGCCCGAAGATTTGAAAAGCGACCTTGAGATAAGGTTGGCGGCCGTGGACAAGATGCCCGAACGATTTCGCGCCAACTTTACCCGGCCCCGCATGGTCGAAAGTCGCCCGGTCAGTCCGCGCAACTGGTTCCAGCCCGAAAAGCAGGATCCATGGCAGGCCAACTGGTTTCGCGTCGTCGCGCCCTTGCCAGATGATCCCGCGCTCCACCGTGCGGTGCTTTCCTACGCCTCTGATATGTCGTTGCTGGGTACGGCAACGTTGCCGCACGGCGTCAACTGGATGACGCATAAACTCCAGTCCGCAAGCCTCGATCATACCGTTTGGCTCCACGAGCCGTTTCGGGCCGATGAGTGGCTGCTGTACGTTTGCGACAGCCCATGGGCCGGCCATGCGCGCGGTTTCAACCGCGGCAAGATCTTCGCGCGCGACGGGCGCCTGGTGGCGAGCTGTACGCAAGAAGGCCTTATCCGGGTCCGCGAATAGCGTCGGACTGGACCATGTAGCGATCGCTGGACGATTGCGCACATGAAGCGGTTGCTACAATACTGGTTCCTCGAATTTTACCAAGTCTTCCGCCGAGCCATTTACCAATTTCATGTGTTCTTACCCCTGAGAATTCAGGGAGAAGCGACATGGACATTTGGCGGTTTGGACGTGGTAGCACGATGGCCGCAGCCCTCGGCGCCACGGCATTGCTTTCCGGGTGCGGAGGAGCAAGCGGTAACGGCAATGTGATCACCAGTATCATTTCCAGCATTACCGGCAGCACGCCAACGCCAAGCCCGACGCCGACACCGACGCAAATGTCGGGACAAACCCAGGCCGGTTGGCGTGATCGATTGCTGAACAACGACGGCACCATCAATAACAGCCAATATGACTATATCGCTGCAAACTATAACAAGGCGGAGATTGTCGATTACCGGCTTGGGCCTAGCTATGCGGACTTGAACCCGGGCACAGCAGCCGACAATCGGCCAACGGTTCCCCAGCCAGATCCCGATGGCCTGTGGAAGGGCGGGACCGACCTGAGCTACGCCAATGAAACGTGCCGCTTGTCGGATGGACTGCCAACGAGTGATGCGCAGGAAGCCGCCCTTCAGGATGAAGGTGGCGGATGGATCGAATCCGGGCAGATGCTTTACGTTCCCGACGCCAATGCCCCTGTCGACCAGCGGGCAGGCGTTTCCAATATGCGCAATTTCGACGGTGCGCAGTCGGTGAAATATGTCCGCAATAGCGACAAAAGTTTCAAGCTCGATGCAAACGGCAATCGGATTATTGATAAGATTGCCCTGTGCATGCGCATGCGCACCGGAATCTATGGCGATTGGTGGAACCGAAACAATGTGTCCGCGCCGACAACGCCGACGGTCAGCCGCCTGCTGCAGCAATATCCTGATCTTCCTCTACCAGCCGTTGCCACCGCCCGCGGTGAGATTCAAAACTCGATTACGGGGTTTCTTGCGCTCCAGAACGGTGTCATCGCCGCCGCCGGTACCGGCAATGATGCCTATTGCAATGGCTTTGCGAGCGGAACGAGTTGTGAAACAACGATCAGACTGCCCGCCGGCAAGGTGCCGACCGCCCTTGCACTTTCTGCGATGAACGAATTCCTCTTCGTGACCGTTTGGGACACCAGTCAGCGCAAGGGCCAGTTGGGCGTGATCGCGGTTGGGCCAGACGACCCCGCCAATATCGGCCCAGGTGATACGGGGCGTTATGGCTGGGGTGTGCAAAGCTGGCCGACCATCCGAGGCCTAAAGCTGCTTGGATTTATCGACCTGCCCATGCAGGCGCCAAGCAGTTTGTCGATTTCGCTCAACACCGGCACCATGAAATTCCGAGGATTTGAATCATGGCGCGGCAACGACCTCAATACCCAGGCCGGTCGTGATGCCTGGAATGCGCGCAGCCTGCTTGGCCCTGATGTATTTCTGGGCATGGATGTTTACTGGCGGCTTCTTGCAAGCGCGGGTTATGCCGTGGTCGGATCGCGCGCGGAGAATAAGGTCGCAATCGTCGATCTGCGTCCGCTGGTCGATTATTACCGGCGAATGTATCTGACGACGCAGGCAAATTGGGACCAGACCGCCAATACCAACCAGGGTTCTGGCGACAATCAATGGCCCTATACTTTTGCTTCTAGACCCGAACAGCGACCAACGGTCCTCGGCGTTCTATCGATTGCCCAGCCCACGGCTATCTATGCCCGTCAACGTAGATCCGGGACCAACACCCTGTCAGGCTGGGACAATAACGACTGGAACGCGCTGTCAAAACTAGTCACGATCGCGTCGATGGACGGCACCGTGCGTCAATATGACGTCTCGTCGATCATGGACCCGACCAAATCGGCAACGATGCCAACAAATCCCGTCCGACAATGGCAAGCCGGAGCCAACCCCACCCAGATAGCTACGCCAATCGCCGGGGCGGCGCGGACAGACGATTTGTTCGTTGTCAGCCGTGGGACAAGGCTGATTCAAATCTTTAGTTATAAGGGCGATCAGATCGCGACCCTGAACGACAAGCGACTGATTGATCCAGTATTCGTGGCGATCGGTGGCAACGCTGCGGGTTATGGCGGCCGCGGCAAAAACTACGCGCTCTGGGCAAATGTGATCACCGTGCTCGATTACAACGGCAAGGTTACGCATGATTATGGCATGTTCATTGAACATTATGATGGCCGCTATGATCCATCGCGGGGTAATCCCAACGATCCGTTGTCGCCCGAAGAATGGCCCTTCCTGGCGCCCGATGGGCGGACCCGGCAACCATTCCAATATGGCTATGGCAGCCCGGTATCGGGAAGGCCGTTCATGTTCACTTTTGATGAGGTGATCTGACGCAGGTCAGATGGATTTGTCGCTGCGACTTGATAGAACATCATCGTGGGAGGACGCGAATGCCATCGACCGATGTCAGTGACTTTGCCCGCCGCGATTTCACCTTCAACGGCAAAACCAAGCCGGTGCTGCTGCTTGGCGACACCGGTCCGGCGGTCATCGTTATCCACGAAGTCTATGGCTTTACGCCCGCGCTCGCCCGCTTCTGTCGCTGGATCGCGGATGCGGGCATGCGGGTCTATGCGCCGATCCTGCTCGGCACGCCCGACGCCACCAATCCCGAAATTATCAAGCGCAGCCGGTTGTTGCACCTGTGCGTCAGCCGCGAATTCACCCTGTTCCGCGCCAACCGATCCAGCCCGATCGTCGACTGGCTGAAACCGCTCGCGCGCCAGGCGCATGCCGACTGCGGCGGGCCGGGTGTGGGCGCGATCGGCATGTGCCTGACGGGCGGCTTCGCCCTGTCGATGGCGGTCGACCCAGTGGTGCTCGCCCCCGCGCTGTCGCAGCCCGGCATGCCCGTAAACAAACCCGGCGCGATCGACCTTTCGCCAGCGGACTTCGCCTGCGTCAAAGCGCGGACCGAGCAGGAAGGCTTGCAAATCCGCGGCTATCGCTTTGCGGGTGACCCATTGTCCAAACCGGAGAAATTCGAAACCCTGCGCACCGTCTTCGGCCCAGCCTTTACCGGCGTCGAACTGCCCGACGCGAGCGGTAATCCCGATAGCCCACTCGCCAAGGCCGGTCGCCCGCCCCACAGCGTTTTCACCGGCGATCTGATCGATGCCCCCAACGAGCCCACGCGTCAGGCGGCGGATGAGGTCATCGCCTTTTTCAAAAAAGCGTTGGCCGCCTGACGGCTACACCGCCGTCTTGCCATATTCCTGTCGCGTTACAGGATGGCTCGACGATAGCCCGCCATCGACGGCAATAGCCTGGCCGTTGACATAGCTGGCGTCGCCCGAGGCGAGGAACACTGCAACGCTGGCCAGTTCCTCGGGCTGCGCCGCGCGGCGCAGCGGATTCAGACGGCCGACCTTTTCCATTTTACCGGCGTCGCGGGCATAGTCGAACGTCGGTTTGGTCATGCCGGTTTCGGTGAGGCCCGGGCAAATCGCGTTGACGCGGATATTTGATCCCGACAATTGCTGCGCCGATGTCATTGCAAGATTGATGACCCCGGCCTTTGACGCCGAGTAGGCGGGCGATCCCGCGCCCGATCGAATACCGGCAACACTGGCCGTCAGCACAATTGCACCGCCGCCCCGCGTCGCGATTTCAGGCGCGGCATGCTTGATCGCCAGATATGGCCCGACCAGATTGACGCGCAGCACTTCGGTGATGAGCGCGACATCGGTGTCAAAGATGTTGGCCATGCCGCCCGAAATGCCCGCATTGGCGAACATCACGTCGAGGCCGCCGAACTTATCGACCGCAAGCGCGACGGTGCGCACCACATCCTCTTCCTTGCCCGCATCGATCCGGATGGCTTCAGCGGTCCCGCCCGCATCGCGGATCGCTTTCACCGTCGCATCGACCGCCTCGCTCCAGTCGGCGCAGATCACCTGGCCGCCTTCGGCTGCGAATTGTTTGGCAGCGGCGCGACCAATGCCCGAAGCGGCGCCCGTCACGATGATCGATTTGCCTGTAAACCGCGTCATTTCAATATCCTCTTCCTGCTTCGTCCGTGTCGAGCGATGTCGAGCCCAATCGCGGCTCGTTCGCAGCGAACGCGACCATTGTCGGCGACGTCAGATGGTCACGCCGCCATCGATGACGATGGTCTGACCGGTCATGAAGGCGCTCGCCTGGCTCGCCAGGAACACCACCGCGCCGGCAATCTCCTCGGGCTCACCAATCCGGCGGAGCGGCGTGGTTGCGTTGCGCGCCTTTACCGCCGCCTCATTTTCCCACAGGGCCCGCGCGAAATCGGTGCGGATAAGCCCGGGCGCAATACAATTGACGCGCACCCCGAATGGCCCAAATTCATGCGCAAGATTGCGCGCCAGCTGCATGTCCGCCGCCTTGGAGATCGCATAGGCACCGATGATCGGTGTGCCGCGGATTCCGCCGATCGATGAAATGATGATGATACTCCCATCACCCCGATCGCGCATTTCAGGGGCGGTCATGCTGATCAGCCAGTGGTTGGAGACGATGTTATTGTCGAGAATCTTGCGGAACTGCTCATCGGCAATTCCCTCTTGCGGACCATAATAAGGGTTAGACGCCGCGTTGCAGACCAGAATATCGATCTTGCCAAATGTCTTGCGTGCTTCATCGACCAGCTTCTGCAGACCCGCCTTGTCGGAGATATTGGCCGCGACAGCGATCGCGGTGCCATCGCCATATTTGCCGTTGATCTCGGCAGCGACCTCGTCACAGGCATCCTGCTTGCGGCTCGAAATGACGACCCTGGCGCCATGTTCCGCGAGTTCGAAAGCGCTGGCTTTGCCAATCCCGCGCGAGGAGCCGGTGATGATGGCGACTTTGCCGGTGAGATCGAATTGGCTCATCTTGTTTCCTTCATCGAAACCGCTCGTGGCGAGCGAGCCCTGGCCCCTGAAGGGACCGCGCCGCCCGTCGCTTGACGTTGCGCAGGGCGAACAGCGCGGAAATCAGGATCCTGCCCCCGCTCTTTGCGCGAAATGCCACGCCGCCGCCGCCAGCCCCCCAACTCGCTCGGCGGTCTTGGCCGCCTGAGCGCTCGATGCTGTGCCATCGACGATGCGCTTTTTGATGCCCTGGACGATGCCGGTCAGGCGGAACAGATTGTAGCTGAAATACCAGTCGAGCTGCGGCATGCCGTCACGCCCGGTTGCTGCGCAATACCGAGCGACCATGTCCTCGATCGTTGGGATGCCCGTTTCCGGACCAGCCAGCCCCATCACGCCGGATCGCCCCTCGGGCTCGGTTACCCAGTTCATCAGGAAATAGCTGAAATCCGCCAGCGGATCGCCAAGCGTTGACAGTTCCCAATCGAGCACCGCGATGACGCGTGCCTCGCTGGCGTGGAAAATCATGTTGTCGATGCGGTAGTCGCCATGGACCACCGATATTTTGGTCTGTTCGGGCAGCGTCCGGGGCAACCAGTCGATCAACGCTTCCACGTCCGGCATATGCTCGGTCTCGGACGCGCGGTACTGCTTGGTCCAGCGTGCCACCTGACGCTCAAAATAATTGCCGGGCTTGCCATAATCGCCCAGCCCGGCGGCGACATGGTCGGTGTTGTGGAGCTGCGCCAGCGTATCGCACATCGCATTGTAGATCGCGGTGCGCTCAGCGGGAGTCTTGTCCGGAAGCGATCCGTCCCACAAGCTGCGGCCTTCAACCAGTTCCATGATGTAGAACATCGATCCGATGACGTCGGGATCAACGCAC
Organism: Sphingomonas sp.; assembly: GCA_019753375.1. Classification (GTDB taxonomy): domain Bacteria; phylum Pseudomonadota; class Alphaproteobacteria; order Sphingomonadales; family Sphingomonadaceae; genus Sphingomonas. Next base: position 4,332 of record JAIELC010000152.1, on the reverse strand, counting down.
AACCCATAGGGGGTCGGCACCGGGAAGCCAGTGGGATGCAGCCCCGCGATCAGCCGATACTCGCGGTCGACCGCATGCGCAGAGGGCAACAGCTTGCCGAAGGGCTGGCGGCGCAGCACATAGGCTTTGTCACCAGCGTCGACCCGATAAGTCGGATTGGATTGCCCACCCTTGAACTTGCTGAGCGACACCGGACCGGACACGCCGGCGACGTTGGTGGCCATCCATTCGCCCACCCTGGCCGCATCAATGGGGTCGTCGGCGGGGACCGGCAGCGTGCCGACCATCGTCACGTCGGCATTGGGTGTAGCAGCGGTCATCAGGCGAACTCGATTACCGATCGGACGCTGTCTCCGGTCCGCAATTTCTGGAGCGCATCATTGACGCCATTCAACGTAATCCGTTCCGCAACCATCGTGTCGAGATCCAGCTTGCCGTCAAGATAGAGCTTAACCAGCCTTGGCATATCAATTGGAAACCGGGTGGAACCCAGCAGCGACCCCTGCAGCTTTTTACCTGTCAGAAAGGTTGGTCCCGGAATCTTCACTTCGTTGCCGGGGGCGATCATACCCAGGATGGTGGCGGTGCCGCCACGCCGCAGGATCGTCCAGGCAAGTTCGGCTGTATTTGGCCTCCCAACGGCTTCGATCGCATAATGCACGCCGCCCCCGGTCATGCCGATCACCTTCTTGGCAAGATCAGGATCGGTTGCATCGAGCACATCGGTCGCGCCCAGCTTTTGCGCCAGCGCCCGCTTGTCCGCGACCGGATCAATCGCAATGATCTGCCCGGCGCCCGCTATTTTCGCGGCGTTGATCGCGGCAAGGCCAATCCCGCCCGCGCCGATGACGGCAACCGTTTCGCCCGGCCGCAGCCGGCTGTCGTTGAAGATGGAACCCGCGCCGGTAATCACCGCGCAGCCCAGCAAGGCCGCCCGGTCAAGCGGCATTTCCTTGTCGATCGCGACACAGGCATTTTCGTGGACCAGCATCAATTCCGCAAAGGCGGAAAGGTTGAGGAACGGCGCCAGCGGTGTCCCGTCTTTCAGGCTGATCCGCGGCGACGCATCTTTGGCGCGGCGCGTCGACGGATCGACGCACAGCGACGGTCGCCCGGTGATGCACATTTCACAGCTGCCACAAAAGACTGTGAAAAAAGTAATGACATGATCGCCGGCCTTCAAATGCGCGACATCGCTGCCCACCGCTTCAACCACCCCTGCGGCTTCATGCCCCGGCACGGTGGGCATCACGTGCGGGAATGCCCCGTCGACAAAGTGCAGATCAGAACGGCACACGCCGCACGCCACCGTGCGGATCAGCACTTCGCGCGGGCCGGGCTTGTCGATCTGGATGTCTTCGATCGACAGCGCGGTCTTTGGTTCAAATAGGACGGCTGCTTTCAACGTTCTTTCTTTCGCCACCCCGGTAACCACCGGGGCCCACTGCGCCGGAAGCGCCAGTGGAGAAGTGGACCCCGGCCTTTCGCCGGGGCGACGGATATTGGCGCTGGCCCTAGCGCCCGGTCGCCGCCTTTGCCGCAACTGCTTCGGGCAGCTCGGCATATTTACCAAACTCATTGCGCGCGATGGCACGGTTATGGACTTCGTCCGGACCGTCAGCGAAGCGCAGGGTACGCATTGCTGCCCAGGCGTGCGCCAAATGGAAATCCTGGCTGACGCCACCACCACCATGCGCCTGAATGGCATCATCAAGGATCGAGAGCGCCATATTGGGAGCCGCAACCTTGATCATCGCGATTTCCTGCTGCGCGGCCTTGTTGCCGGCCTTGTCCATCATATCGGCGGCCTTCAGGCACAATAGGCGCGTCATTTCGATGTCGATGCGCGCCTTGGCGATGCGCTGTTCCCACACCGAATGATCGGCGATGCGCTTGCCAAACGCCACGCGGGTCAGCAGGCGCTTGGCCATGGCCTCAATACCGGTCTCGGCAACGCCAATCGTCCGCATGCAGTGGTGGATACGCCCCGGTCCCAGCCGGCCCTGCGCGATTTCAAAACCCCGGCCCTCGCCCAGCAAAATATTCTCGGCAGGCACGCGGACATTTTCCAGCACCACTTCGCCATGTCCATGCGGCGCGTGGTCATAGCCATACACGCTCAGCATCCGCTCGATCTTCACCCCCGGCGTATCCATGTCGAGGATCATCATCGATTGCTGGGTATGGCGCTGGCTATCGGGATTGGTCTTGCCCATCAGGATCGCCACCTTGCAGCGTGGATCGCCGACGCCCGATGACCACCATTTGCGGCCATTGACGATGTAATAATCGCCATCCCGAACCATGCTGGTCTGGATGTTGGTGGCATCCGAACTCGCAACCGCCGGTTCCGTCATCAGGAATGCCGACCGGATCTCGCCGTGCATCAACGGCTTCAGCCAGCGATCCTTCTGGTCGCGCGTGCCGTAACGGTGGAATACTTCCATGTTGCCGGTATCGGGGGCCGAACAGTTGAAGCACTCGCTGGCCCAGCCGATCTTGCCCATTTCCTCGGCGCACAACGCATATTCGAGATTGGTCAGCTGCGTGCCTTCAAACTCGAAACTGTCATCGACATGGCTACGGCCCGACTGCGGTGGCATGAAGAAATTCCATAGCCCGGCGGCCTTGGCCTTCACCTTCACCTCTTCGATTACCGGGATGACTTTCCAGCGTTCGCCTTCATGCTCTTGTGCGTGATATTCGTCATTGCGGGGGCGGATTTCACGATCAATGAAATCCTTCACGCGGTCGCGGAAATACGTCTCGCGTTCGCTCAGCGTGAAATCCATCGTGCATCCTCCAATAGTCTTTGATCGGAGACTCGCTTAGACCGTACCGCACATTCGGTAAAGCGTCAGAACGCGGTTTGAACGGGGCCGCGACGCAACGTATTGGCGAATTTTGACCATACGACGAAAAGGACTGTTCCTTCGAAAAGATGCTGATAAGCTTCCGCGATGGGGCTAGTTGAGGCAGTCGATATCGGGGGTGATCTGGCGGGGGACGGCAGCACCAAACGTTTTCGTGCCAAGCGCGATGCGATCCTTGCCGCAGCGGCCCAGGCCATCAACGAACATAGCGCCAAAGGCATGACCTTTGCCGATATCGCCCAGCGCGTCGGCCTGAATACCACCAGCGTGACCTACTACTTCAAGCGCAAGGAAGACCTGGCGGCAGCATGCTTTGAATACACGCTCGATCAGTTGCAGGCGATGCTTGATGACGCACTGAAACAGCCCACTCCCGAGCGCCGCGTCGCACGCTATCTGGCCATCAATATGGATCGGCTGGCCCGCATCCATCGGCGCGAGGCGACGGCGTTTGCGGTGCTGTCTGATCTGCGCGCCATGGAAGACCCGGTACGCAGCAAATTGATGACCGGGTGGCGCGAGGTATTTCGCAAAACCCGATCCTTATGGGGCAGTGGCAGCAGTCGGGCGGAAACCGATTTGTTCGGCGCGCGCGCGCACGTTTTGCTCGAAAATACGTTCTGGCTGCCTGTCTGGCTTGGCCGCTATGAAATTGACCAATATCCCCGGGTCGAAGCACGGCTGATGGATATATTTTCCGGCGGAATTGCCGCCGGAAATTCCCCCTGGGCACCCGACCGGATCGACCTGGATCACGACGAGGAAGAGCCAGGACGCGAGGCGTTTTTTCTGGCCGCGACCCGGCTGATCAACGAACTCGGCTATCGCGGCGCATCGGTGCAAAAAATCGCGTCCGAACTGAATGTGACCAAGGGCAGCTTTTATCATCATTTGGACGCCAAGGACGATCTGGTGCTAGCCTGTTACAAGCGCAGCCTTGACAGTATTGCTGATGCGCTGCGCCGCGCCGAAGATGAAGACGGCACCTATTGGGACCGCTTGTCGAGCGTCATCGGGACCCTGCTCGAAATCCAGTTCTCCGAACGGGGACCGCTGATGCGGACAACGGCGCTAAGTGGCCTGCCGCGATCGGTACGCAGCGCGCTTGTCGACCGATCCAATCTGATCGCACGGCGCTACGCGGGTCTGCTGAGTGATGGCATTGCCGAGGGGTCGATCCGGCCAGTCGACCCGTTGATTGCTTCGCAGGCGCTGATGGCGCTGCAGAACGCCGCCTTCGACATGCGCAAATGGGCAAGCACAATGCCGCGTGACCGCGCCGTCGCCTTTTACGCCTCGACTTTGTGCTTCGGGTTATTCGATAACCGCGTGCTGACGCTTTAGCGCGGCCCCGGCCCGCCAGTAATGGAACAATGCCCAGGGAGTCAGAAGCTCCACCGTCAACATCGCATAGCGAAGCGATTCCTTACCATAACCCTGATAGACATGGTCGCTCAAC
>JAIELC010000142.1 GCA_019753375.1 Sphingomonas sp. | reverse complement strand
AACGGCCTGATCGGCGCGAGCCTTGATTTTGGCCGCAATAAGATCCGATGGACCAATTTGTACGTCCGCGACACGCTAAAGCAGGCACGTTATGCCATCGGGACGAACTTCGAAACGTCGCCAACGGCGACGCTTCTCCGCCAGAATACCGCCTGGTTCCAGCGCCAGTTGATTGATAGCCAGCTGACCGGCGAGTTCAAGTTTGGCGACAAAATCAGCCTTGATGTGCGCGGCGGCTATGCCAATACCAAGCGCAATGCCCCGTCAGAGCTGCGGTTCGAGTATTTTCGCGCCAACGACACATCGCCCTTCGGCAATCAGTTCATCAACCTCCTAAACGGCAATCGCGGCTCTGCGACGACAGCCTATTCGACGCTGAACGAGAATCTCTTCTCGGTGGGTGCCGACTTATCGTACAAATTTTCGCCCAATCTGACAGCATCGGCGGGCTATGCCTGGCAGGACAGCTATCGCCGCTCGGAACGCCGCGAATTCCTTTTCCGTCGGACCAATATCGATGCCCGATTGGCCGAGCAGGGCGTTATCATTCCTCCGTCAGCCATCGACGCCATTGCGAGCGGCGTGGGACTTTTGCGACCCGATTATTTGCTGTCGCCATCGGTTATCAACGCCTTTGGTATCGAATTGTTTGAAAACACCGGCACCCCTGCGTTCGGAGCTCGGCTGCGCATCAATGCCGCTTATGGCAGAGTTGTTTGGGATCCAACCAGCAAACTGAACATTGATCTCGGTGTCCGGTTTGAACACGGCTTCGAAACCGTCAATGTGGTCCAGGTATTCAATACCCCGCTGGCGTCACTCGACACCACATCGCTTGTCCGCGATTATTGGCTGCCCGGGATCACCGCAACGTACCGGATCAGCAACGAAATGCAGGTGCGGATAAGCGGGTCTAAAACCGTCTCCCGCCCGCAGTTCCGCGAACTGATCGTTCAGCCTTATTATGATCCGGAAAGCAACCGGTCGTTCGTGGGCAATGCGCGCCTGGTCGACAGCCAGCTCTACAACGCTGAAGCCCGCTGGGAATGGTTCTACGCCCGCGAACAGCGCATTTCGGTGGCGGGCTTTTACAAGCACATCAACCGCCCGATCGAGGTCGTGACCAGCGCCACGCTTAACGACAGCTACGCGAATGCGCCGTCGGCCGATCTCTATGGTGCCGAACTCGATCTGCAGAAATATTTCGGTCTTGAAGGTGTTTTCGGGGACTCGCCACTGTTCTCATCGCGGCGTGCCGTAGTGATTGCCAACTATACCTATACCAAATCGACGGTGCATGTTGGCCCGAACGATCCGGGTGCCCTATCGATTTCGCCCGGTATCACGTTGGCAAGCCAGCTGTTCCGCGACGGGGTGCCGCTGACCGGGCAATCGGACCATATCGTCAATCTTGAACTCGGGCTCGACGACAAGAACCATTTGTCGCAGCAGACGTTCTTGATCAGCTATGCCAGCAAGCGGTTGACGCGGCGATCGGCCAGTCTGAACTTGCCTGACATTTTCGAATATCCCGGTTTCCAGCTCGATTTTGTCGCACGGCAGGGCGTCAAGATGTTCAACGTCAACAGCGAATTGAAGTTTGAAGTGCGCAATATCACTGGCACCCGGTACCGGGAATCGCAGTCGGCGGGCGGCAACGAGATTTTCTACAATCTCTATAATCGCGGAACGACCGGCAGCCTTTCGTTGACTGTCAAGTTCTGATTTCCTGACGGCGATTGGCCGGGCGGCGTTGCGCCTCGCCCGGCAGTCGCGGTCAGCGGTCGGTCACTGGCCGGACAATGTCGCCGTTTTTCATGACCATTGCCGGCGCATAAAGCACCGTAATATCGTGCAATGGATCGCCGCGCACCGCGACCAGATCCGCGAGCTGGCCGGGCTTGATCGCGCCGATCTTGCCGCTCATCCCGATCGCCCGCGCATTCCCCGAGGTCGCCGCCAGCAAAGCCTCGCGGGGCGCCATGCCCCAGGCGACCATCAACTCCAGTTCGCGGGCATTCCGCCCATGCACAAACACGCCGGTGTCGCCACCAACGCAGATCGATACGCCTGATCGCAGCGCCGCGGCGAAACTCGCGCGCTTGGCGACAATGCTGGCCGGTTCAGGAAGCCCGCCGCTCCAGCCGCGATAGCGCTCAATCGCATCACTCGCGGCTAGGGTAGGACAATAGACCGTCCCATGCGCTTTCATTAGCGCGAATGTGGCAGCGCTGGCTTCGTTGCCATGCTCGATCGTATCGACACCGGCCAGCACCGCGCGCCTGATCCCCTCATCGGTGCTTGCATGGGCAGCCACTAGCCGCCCGGCCGCATGCGCTGCATCGACGACCGCGCGCATCTCCTCGATCGAAAAAGTCGGTCGACTGTCCTCCCCCGCTCCCCACCGATAGTCGGCATACAACTTGACGACGTCTGCCCCCCTTCCGATCTGGCGCCTCGCTGCAGCAACCAGGGCGGGACCATCAGCCTCTTCGGCACCCTGCGGCACATCAAAGCCGGGATCGAACCCCTTTGGTCCATACGCACCGGTCGCGACCAGAGCGCGCGTCGCCACAACCATTCGTGGTCCCGGGATGATCCCCTGATTGATCGCAGCCTTTAAACCGACGTCCGCATAGCCCGCACCCTCCGTCCCCAAATCGCGCACCGTCGTAAAGCCCGCCATCAGGGTTGCCCTGGCCGCAACCGTCGCTCGCGCAGTCCGCAACGCAAGAGGCTCCTTGAGCACCTGATCATTCCAGCTCGCTTCGTCATAGGGATGCAGGAACAGATGGACATGCGCGTCGATCAACCCAGGCAACAGAGTTGTTCCCGGCAGCTCGAGCGTTGTTGCGTTGGCAGGTGCCGCAGGGTTAGGCCCAACTTCAGCAATGTGATCACCGATGACGAGGACCTTCCAGCCCTTGTGAACCACGCCATCGACGCCATCGAAAACCGCCGCCGGTTGCAGCAGGATTGCCTGGGGCGCTGGCGGCGGCGGCGTATCTGCCGCTCCTTGCGAAGACGCAAATAGCGACAACCCCATCAGGGCCGCGGCCAGCATTGCACCGCTAGAACGCGGCGCATTAATCAAAATCAATTTCATATCCCAAGCTAAGCGCGCAACGTATCGACGCGCAAGCTAGCCAGATGGACAACCGTAACGACGGGATGCGTACGGGATCGATATGCCCTGCCCCGCACGCGTGCGCCGGCGCTGGCTCCGGCAAAGCCAAGCAGTCAATAGTCCATGACCGCCATGGTGGGCGCGACAGGGATTGAACCTGTGACCCCACCCGTGTGAAGGGTGTGCTCTACCGCTGAGCTACGCGCCCGAACCTTCGGGAACCGAAGAGGGCGACGGAAGCCCGCCGCCCTCTTTGAAGATTTGCCTTTAGCACGGAGCGGACTGTTGTCCAGTCCTCCCCTGCCCAAGGTCACAGGATCAGTTGACCGAATCCTTCAGGCCTTTGCCAGCCTTGAACTTCGGCTGCGACGACGCCTTGATCGTCATTGGCTCGCCGGTTCGTGGATTACGCCCGGTCGATGCCTTGCGCTTGCTGACCGAAAAGGTGCCAAAACCAACCAGGCGTACTTCGTCGCCCTTGGTCAGCGCACCGGTGATCGCATCGAACACTGCTTCCACGGCTTTGCTCGCATCACCCTTGCCGAGGCCAGAAGCATCCGCCACCGCCCCGATCAATTCCTGCTTGTTCATCCCTTAGAACCCCCGTTTTGTGGTGTATTTCAAATGAGTCGCGGCAAAAGCCGGCTGCGCAGTAATGCCGTTCGGCGGTTGGCTGTCAAAACAAATCCGTCACAATTCGATCAAAAACCCAGACATCGTGCTATTTAAAGCGTTAGTGATGAACCTCGCCGGCGGGTGCGACACCCACCGGAGGCAACGCGGCAAGCTCGTCAGCGTCGCTCCAGTCAACCGCTGTCAGCGGTTCCATCAAGGCCAGCCGCAAGACCTCATCAACATGCTGCACGGGGACAATTGTTAGGCCTTCGCGGATGTTGGCGGGTATTTCTACCAGGTCCTTTTCATTTTCCTGAGGGATCAGCACGGTCTTGATGCCACCGCGCATCGCGGCGAGCAGTTTTTCCTTGAGACCACCAATCGGCAAGACACGACCCCGCAATGTCACTTCGCCGGTCATGGCAATGTCGCGACGAACCGGAACCCCGGTTAGCGTAGAAACAATCGAGGTGACGATGCCAATGCCCGCCGAAGGCCCATCCTTTGGCACAGCGCCCTCCGGCAGATGGATATGGATGTCCTTCCGGGCGAAGAGGCTGGGCTTGATCCCGTAGCTAGGGGCACGCGCCTTCACGAAGCTCATGGCCGCTTCGACCGACTCTTTCATCACATCCCCAAGCTTTCCGGTGGTCCGGACAAGCCCTTTGCCGGCAACCGTAACCGATTCGATGGTCAACAATTCGCCACCCACTTCGGTCCACGCCAATCCGGTAACCGCGCCGATCTGATGCTCTTCTTCAGATACGCCAAAACGGAATTTCCGGACGCCGGCGAATTCATGAAGATTGTCGGGAGTCACGATAACGCTCGTGGTCTTCCCCTCCAGAATGCGCCGCAATGCTTTGCGCGCCAGCTTCGCGATTTCACGCTCCAGCGTGCGGACGCCCGCCTCTCTCGTGTAATAGCGGATCAGGTCGCGAAGCCCCGCATTGGTAAGCTCGAACTCACCCTTTTTCAGCCCATGGGCCTCGATCTGTTTTTCAAGCAGGTGTCGTTCAGCAATTTCGACCTTTTCATCCTCGGTATAGCCTTCAAGCCGGATGATCTCCATCCGGTCGAGGAGCGGCTGGGGCAAATTGAGGGTGTTTGCTGTCGTGACAAACATGATGTCTGACAGATCAATATCGATCTCGAGATAATGATCCTGAAACTTGTTGTTCTGTTCTGGGTCGAGCACTTCGAGCAGGGCAGATGCCGGATCGCCGCGGAAATCCTGGCCAAGCTTGTCGATCTCATCGAGCAGGAAGAGCGGGTTTGATGTTCCCGCCTTGCGAAGATTTGAGACGATTTTGCCCGGTAATGACCCAATGTAAGTGCGCCGGTGCCCCCTAATCTCTGCCTCGTCCCGCACGCCGCCTAATGACTGGCGCACAAATTCGCGGCCGGTTGCCTTGGCTATGGACTTGCCGAGTGAGGTCTTACCGACGCCAGGAGGACCCACGAGACAAAGGATCGGCCCTTTCAGCTTGTTGGTGCGGGCCTGGACTGCGAGATATTCGACGATCCGATCCTTGACCTTTTCCAGCGCGTAGTGATCCTGATCGAGGACCGCCTGAGCTGCGGCAATGTCCTTCTTGAGCTTCGATTTTTTGCCCCACGGCATACCAAGCAGCACGTCGAGATAATTGCGAACCACCGTCGCTTCTGCCGACATCGGTGCCATCGACTTAAGCTTCTTCAATTCGCTCTGCGCCTTGGCGCGCGCTTCTTTGGACAGCTTGAGCGTGGCAATTTTGTGGGTCAGCTCGGCAATTTCGTCGCCGTCGCCGTCTTCGCCCTCATTACCCAATTCCCGCTGAATCGCCTTCAGCTGCTCATTGAGGTAATATTCACGCTGCGTTTTTTCCATTTGCCGCTTTACGCGGCTGCGGATCTTCTTTTCGACCTGCAGAACGCCCAGTTCGCCTTCCATGAACGCGAAGACCATTTCGAGCCGGCGGGCAGGGTCAAGTTCAACCAAAAGCGATTGCTTGTCGGCAACCTTTACCTGAATATTTGACGCGACGGCATCGGCCAATCGCGATGGATCGTCGATCTCACCCAGCTGCACGGCAGTTTCCGCGGGAAGCTTGCGATTGAGCTTTGCGTAATTTTCAAACTGGTCGACCACCGACCGCATCAGCGCCGCAATTTCGCGGCTGGGGGATGGTCCCGATTCCTCCGCGCCGCTTATGGGCGGAGCCTGTTCATCGACTTCAACGAAATCGACTTCGGCGGCGAGGAATCCAGCCTTGGACTCCCCGATTGAGGATAGTTTAGCGCGCCGTTTACCTTCTACCAGAACGCGTACAGTGCCGTCGGGCAGCTTCAACAGCTGCAGCACCGTCGCGGTGACGCCGATGTCGTACAAATCGTCCCGATCGGGATCATCCTGCGCAGGGTCGAGCTGGGCGACCAGGAATATTTCCTTATCGGCACCCATTGCTGCCTCAAGGGCGGCAACGGACTTGTCGCGACCGACGAAGAGCGGCACGATCATGTGCGGGAAGACGACAATGTCGCGCAAAGGCAGAACAGGGTAGGACTGGTTCATGAATGCTCCAAGGGAGCCCGTTCGGGACTCCAATCCGTCCTTATATGGTGACCATTACCGTCGCATCAATCGACTTGCGCTAATTAGCGTAGCAACATTGTTGCTGATCGGTGCGGCCCCGCCCGAAAAGGGGCTTCCTGCGATATCGGAACAGACCCAGCGGTCGGGTGGTCCAGTCGATCCGAGGCAGGCCGCCCTGCGGTTCGACAGTGCGGACCTCGCGATGGAAATCTTTCCTGACAAGCAGGCAATCGCCGCCACCGCGATTCTTGATTTCACCACAACGGCGCCGATCACTGTCCTTCTGATCGATCTTGATCGCAATCTGCCGGTCACCGCGGTTTCGATCAACGATACGGTACTTTCGGCCGGTCGCTGGTCCAATCCCGATGGACGCTTGGCCATTACACTTCCCAAGCCGGCCCGCGCGGGTGATCATTTGACCGCCCGGCTAACCTATGGAGGCACCCCCCATGTCGCTGTCCGAGCGCCATGGGATGACGGCATGGTCTGGGCCAGAACACCCGATGGTCGCCCATGGATCGCAAGCACGTCGGAAGGCTATGGCTGTGACCTGCTGTGGCCGTGTCTCGACTTCCCTACGGGCGAACCGGGGCAAGTCACGCTTCACATTACCGTACCGATAGGGCTGAAAGCTCCCTCAAATGGTGTGCTTGTCGGCGTTGACCAGTTGGCCGACGGCCGCACCACCTGGAACTGGCGGATAAAACACCCCAACACTTATGCCATCGCGCTCAATATCGGGCCTTATGAAGTGATCGAGGGCCAGTATAAAAGCCGGTTCGGTAATACTATACCGATGTTTTACTGGTACTTGACCGGCGAAGAGGTGAAAGCGAAGGCGCTGTTCGCCGAATTCGCTCCCACGCTTGATTTTTTCGAAAGCACCATTGGCCCCTACCCATTTGGCGATGAAAAAGTTGGGGTCGTTGAAACGCCCCATCTGGGCATGGAACATCAAACCATCAACGCTTATGGCAATGGCTATAAAAAAGCCCCCGAAGGCTTTGACTGGCTGTTCCAGCACGAATTCGCGCATGAGTGGTTCGGCAATCAGCTGACCGCTGCCAACTGGGATGATTATTGGCTTCACGAGGGATTCGGAGAATATATGCAGCCGCTTTACGGGCGGTGGCGTGAAGGCGATGCCCGATATGCAACGATGCTGGACGATCAGCGGAACAAGATCGTCAATCGCGCACCACTGATTTCCGGCAAACAGCGCAGCGAAGAAGACGTCTACGAGGAATCGAAGGGGGGACCGGCCACAGACATTTATTATAAGGGCGCGTGGATGCTCCATACGCTCCGCGGGCTGATCGGCGACACGGCATTTTTCAATATCGTCAGGCGAGAAGTGTACGGACGTCCCGATCCTGTTCCAGGTAATTTTGCCCCCCGCTACGGCTCGAGCACGGAATTTGAAACGTTGGTCAATCAGGAAACGGGCAAGGATTTTCGCTGGTTTTTTGATGTGTACCTACGGCAATCGGCGCTCCCCGAACTGCTGAGTATGCGCGATGCGCAAGCGCTGCACCTCCAATGGAAAACCAGCCTTTCAACGCCGTTTCCGATGCCGGTCACGATTGCTGTCGATGGCGAGAAGCGCCTGATCGGCATGCCCGACGGCCGCGCCACGGTTATGGTCCCCGAGGGCGCTCATGTTGTTCTTGATCCCGACGCAGCGGTGCTGAAACGATCAATGGCGGTTGAGAATTATCAGGCATGGCAAAAGTCGAAGCCGAATACCAATTGACCTTGTGTATTATACTAATATAACACTATCGGATCAATGAACGGATAGATCAATGGCTTGGTTGCCTTCCGACCCCGTGGGTCTGCCTGGACTCGTTGCGCTCACCATCGGCTTTGCGTTGTTTGGCTATGCGCTCGCGATGGCAAGGCTGCGGAGTCCAAAGCCTGATGCCGGCGGGCGACGGGCCAATGCATCGATCATCTGGATAATCGTCCAGGGACTGGGAATAGGCTCCACTGGATTAGGGGCCATTCGCATTGGGCTGGCGCCCCTGTCACCGCAATCCATCGCCGCCGCCATCGTCGTGTTGGCATTGATGGCGAGCGCAGCGGCGCTTTTTCGATGGTCAGCGCAGACCATGGGTAAAAACTGGAGCCTTGTCGCCCGAACCCGCGAAGACGCGACGTTGATAACCGACGGCCCCTTCGCCTATGTGCGCAACCCCATCTATGTAGCGCTGGCGTTATTTATGGTCGCCATGGCGATAGCCTATGGCCATATTGCGACCCTCATTGTCGCACTGCCGATCTATGCACTGGGCACCTGGTTCCGCGTTCAACACGAGGAACGCCTGCTCGCGGCGGAATTTGGAGACGCCTATGCAGCCTATGCCGCGCGCGTTAAGCGATTTGTCCCGGCGTTTTCTAAGCTGGCCGCCACATCGACCAAAATCTGGGCCCGCCACCGGACACCAGCCAATCTGCCGTGACGGTAAAACCATAACGCTGGTAGAGACCGACATTAGATTCGGTTGCGGTCTCCAGATAAGCGGGCAAGCGTCCCGCAGCCAACCGGTCCAACCCGCCTTTGATCGCCGCACCACCAAATCCCCTGCCCTGGTAGGCGGGATCGCATCCGGCAATGTGGAGATACCAATAGCTGCCGAGCGGCAAGTGCGCGCTGATAGATGCCGACACCGCCAGCGCCCGGCCAAGCGCGGTGCCGAACGCACCGATCATCGGCAATGCCGAACGTACCATCTCGCCATAACCAGTACTGGCATAGCCCGGACCGCGCCATAAAGTTGCCGCCTCGCCGCCTGTCGTCATCAGGCGGACGCCATGCGCTGCATCGGTATCGAACAGCAGCCGGAAAAGCCGGGGTAATTTACGCGCGCGGACCACAGGATCGGGGAAAATAAATGCCATCGCCGGATCGTCGACAAAAGCATGCGCGAGAAGGTTTGCGACCCGGTCGCGATCAATCGAGCCAACCTGCACTAAGGGCGACGCAGCAGGGCTCATCAGCGATCAACGCGCTCAGGCAGCGTCGCCGGCTTTTTCCTTTTTCGCGTAGACCCGGATCGGCTCCTTGCGACCCTCGATCACGTCCTTGTCGATCATCACTTCATCGACACCGTCCATGCCCGGCAGGTCAAACATCGTGTCGAGCAGAATACCCTCCAGAATCGACCTCAAGCCGCGCGCTCCGGTCTTGCGATCAATCGCCTTCTTCGCAACGGTAACAAGGGCATCACTGGTGAAATCCAGCTGTACGCTCTCCATGTCGAAGAGTTTTTGATACTGTTTGACCAGCGCATTTTTGGGTTCGGTCAAAATGGTAACCAGCGCGTCAACGTCGAGATCCTCGAGCGTCGCGATGACGGGCAAACGGCCGACAAATTCCGGGATCAACCCGAACTTCAGCAAATCCTCGGGCTCCACCGATTTTAGCGTCTCACCCGTGCGACGTTCCTCGGGCGCCGCCACATAGGCGCCGAACCCGATCGACTTGCCCTGCAGACGATCGCCGATGATCTTTTCCAGACCGCTGAACGCACCACCGCAGATGAAAAGGATGTTGGTGGTGTCGACTTGCAAGAATTCCTGCTGGGGATGCTTGCGGCCACCCTGGGGGGGCACCGACGCCGTCGTGCCTTCCATCAGCTTCAACAACGCCTGCTGGACGCCCTCGCCCGAAACGTCGCGCGTGATCGATGGATTTTCCGCTTTGCGGCTGATCTTGTCGATCTCATCGATGTAGACGATGCCGCGCTGCGCGCGTTCGACATTATAGTCCGATGCCTGCAGCAGCTTGAGAATAATATTCTCAACGTCCTCGCCGACATATCCTGCTTCTGTCAGCGTGGTTGCATCGGCCATCGTGAAGGGAACGTCGAGGATGCGCGCCAAGGTCTGCGCAAGCAGTGTTTTGCCGCACCCCGTGGGGCCGACGAGCAGGATGTTAGACTTCGCGAGCTCGACATCCGCGCCCTTTTGACCGTGGTTCAGACGTTTGTAGTGATTATGCACCGCAACTGACAGCACCCGCTTCGCGCGCTTCTGCCCGATCACATAATCATCGAGAACGTCGCAAATTTCCTGCGGGGTCGGCACCCCGCCATCCTTCTTGGATACCAGGGCTGATTTGGTTTCTTCGCGGATGATGTCGTTGCAAAGCTCTACGCACTCGTCACAGATGAACACCGTGGGGCCAGCAATCAGCTTGCGAACCTCATGCTGCGATTTTCCGCAGAAAGAGCAATAGAGCGTGCTCTTCGAATCGCCGCCGCTCAATTTGGTCATTCATTCCATCCTTCGCGCGCGCACGCACTTTTACAAGCGATCATATTAGACCGCCCTCACTCAATCCGACAATCGCAAAAATTTGCGTTTATGCAGCAGGCAATGCCGCCGCAGAATCGTCGGCAACTGCCGGACGCTTGTCGAACACCTCATCAATCAGACCAAACGCCTTGGCCTCATGCGAAGACAGGAATTTGTCCCGCTCCATCGCATTTTCAATCACATCCAGCGGCTGGCCGGTATATTGGGCGTACAGTTCGTTCATCCGGTGCCGGATACGCAGGATTTCGCGTGCCTGAATTTCAATATCGCTGGCCTGGCCCTGCGCTCCGCCCGATGGCTGGTGCACCATGATGCGCGCATTGGTAAGGGCCACGCGCATCCCCGGCTCACCGGCCGCCAGCAGGAAACTTCCCATCGACGCGGCCTGACCGATGCACACTGTGCCGACGCGCGGACGAATATATTGCATCGTATCGTGGATCGCCATGCCTGCCGTCACCACGCCGCCGGGCGAATTAATGTACATGTACACGTCTTTTTTCGGGTTTTCCGATTCGAGGAACAACAGCTGCGCGGTAATGACCGACGCCATGTGGTCTTCGACCTGTCCGGTCACAAAAATAATCCGCTCGCGCAGCAACCGCGAATAAATATCAAAGCTGCGCTCACCACGATTGGATTGTTCGATCACCATCGGGATCAGCGCGTCGTAAACCGGATGCATTCGGTAAAATCCTTTTTGCGTTGCAAAGTCTATATCTGGTGTCCGGCATCGGGGCGCAAGTCCCTGCTTGGTTGAAGAGCGCCCAGAAGATCTCTCCCGATGCTCGGCTTGCGCGCATAGCCCGGGATGTCTACCTCCGCCGCATCAACCCAAACAAAGGCTTTCCCATGCTCGACCGCGACTTCCGCTTTCCCCGCCTGGACGACGAAGATGAAGAAGAGGGCGGCGACCGCCAAGCATCCATGGGCCCGATGATGGCCAAGTTTCTCGAGGCGCGCACCGTCCTGATCTTTGGCGGCATCGACCAGAAGCTTGCCCAGACCGTCTCTGCTCAGTTGCTGTATCTCGACCATGTCAGCCACGAACCGATCAAAATTTTCGTCAATTCGCCCGGCGGCCACGTCGAATCAGGCGATACAATCCATGATTTGATCACCTTTATCGAATCGCCTGTCGCCGTTATCGGCACTGGCTGGGTTGCAAGCGCCGGCACTCATATCTTCCTTGGCGCTCCCAAGGAACGGCGGTTCTGCCTGCCCAACACGCGCTTCCTGATCCACCAACCATCGGGCGGTGCCATGGGCCGCGCGGGCGATATCGCCATCCAGGCCAAGGAAATCGTCAGGATGCGCGAGCGCCTGGCCCAGGTCATCGCCAAGACCACCGGGCAGCCAATCGAACGTGTCCGCGACGATATTGAGCGCGATTACTGGATGTCGACCGACGAGGCCAAGGATTATGGCATCCTTGGCACCGTGATCAATCGGATCAGCGACGTAAAATTCTAGGCCCTACCCCCGGGGGCGGGATAAGCGAGATAGGCCAGCCGCCTGACTTCGCGCCGCCCCCGCACTACTGTATCCAGAATCAGTCCTGTAAACAGGTTCAGCGCCGCGAGGATCATCAAGCCAGTTACCAGCACGGCGGTCGGCAGCCGGGGCACCAGACCCGTTTTCGCATAGGTAATGGCCAATGGTACTGACAATGCACCACCGATGGCGGCCAATAGCGCGGCAATCACCCCAAAAAACAGCACAGGCCGTTCAATGCGGTACAGGGTAAAGATTGTCCGCAAGATCCGGAAACCATCGCCGTAAGTGTTGAGCTTTGAAATCGAACCCTCGGGGCGGGCGAAATAGGGAGTCTCCACCTCCCCCACCGGCATTTTCAGTTCCAGCGCGTGCACACTAATCTCTGTCTCGATCTCGAACCCGGCCGACAGGACAGGGAAACTTTTGACAAAGCGGCGCGAAAATACGCGGTAGCCCGACAGAATATCGGTAAAACTGCGACCGAATAGCCGCGCCAACATGCCGGTAAGCAGCGCGTTGCCAAATTGGTGGCCACGCCGATAGGCTCCGTCAGACTGGGTAATCCGTGAGCCAACGATCATGTCGAGCTGATCATCGAGCAGGCGCGCAACCATGGCGGGGACAGACGCGGCGTCATACGTCGCATCACCATCGGCCATAACATAGATGTCGGCATCGACATCAGCGAACATCCGCCGAACGACAGCACCCTTGCCCTGAATACGCTCGCTTCGCACCACCGCGCCCGCTGCGCGAGCGAGCTCCACGGTGCGGTCGCTGCTATTATTGTCGTAGACGTACAATATGGCGTCAGGAAGCACGGCCCGAAACCCCGCAATCGTCTGCGCGATCGCAGCTTCTTCGTTATAGCAGGGAAGCAAGACCGCGATACGCGGCAATGTGTCGGCGTCGGTCAATCGATCATTCCCACTATCGGCCCGTTCAGGCAGCGAACCGACCGACCCTGGAGCCGACCTCGTCATCGCTGCCCGAACGGTGATGCCACAAGAGGGTTAATCAGTCGTCAGCCTTCTTGGCAGGCGCTTTTTTGGCGGCCGGCTTCTTGACTGGCTTCGCGGCCTCGTCGGTTGACGGAGCTGCCTCAGCCTTTGGCGCCTTGGCTGCCGTCTTTTTCGCGGGCTTGGCATCCTCGGATGCCGATGCGGCGGGTTCTGCCGCCGTCTTTGGCTCAGCCTTGGACTTTTTGGGAGCAGCAGCCTTTTTCGCCTTCGGCTTATGATTGTCGTGATCGTGATGGTGCGTGCCCGTGGCAAAACCGTCTTCGCTCTCGATCGCGGCTTCCAGTTCCTCGCGGGTTACGTCGCGATCGGTGATCTTTGCGCGTTCAAACAGCCAGTCGACCACCTTGTCCTCATAGAGCGGCGCGCGCAGCTGTGCAGCCGCCATCGGCTCGTTACGAACATATTCGATAAAGCGATTGCGATCTTCCGGCCCATATTGCTGGGCAGCCTGCGCAATCAGCCGGTTCATTTCCTGCTGCGTTACTTCAACGCCGTTGGCCTGGCCGATTTCCGACAACAGCAAGCCCAGGCGAACGCGCCGCTCGGCAATGGCAAGATAATCATCACGCTCGGCTTCCATTTCCTTCAGCGCGGCCTCGGGATCTTCCTCATGCGTGGCTTCATGCTGCAACTGCGCCCAGATTTGCTCAAACTCGGCCGCAACCATTGATGGCGGTACCGGGAAGTCATGGCCGGCAGCCAGCTGATCGAGCAGCTTGCGCTTCATGTGCGTGCGCGTGAGGCCATTGAGTTCCTGCTCGATCTGTCCGCGCAGCAGGCCAGAGAGCTGTTCCAGGCTTTCGAGACCCAGCGACTTGGCGAGCTCATCGTCAATCTTGCTCTCGCCGGCGATCTTCACCGCCTTGATGGTCAGATCAAAGGTTGCGGCTTTGCCCTTCAATTCGGCTGCGGCATAATCGTCAGGGAAGGTGACATTGATCTGCGTTTCGTCGCCCACCTTGACGCCGACCAACTGATCTTCAAATCCTGGAATCAAGCGGCCAGTGCCGATTTCAACCGACATATCCTCGCCGGTGCCGCCATCAAAAGCGACACCATCGACCTTGCCGACGAAATCCATGACGACCAGATCGCCAGTTGCGGCCTTGTGGCCCTTCTTGGCGTCGTCAAAACGCTTTTGCTGGTCAGCGAACCGCTTGAGCTGCGCTTCTACCGCCGCATCGTCAGCCTTGACCGACAAGCGTTCGAGCGTGATGTTTTCGATGGCAGGGGTCGGCACGTCTGGCAGAACTTCCAGCTCAACCGTCACTTTGGCGTCGCTGCCAATTTCATAGCCATCATCCAGCGCGACCGATGGCTGCATGGCGGGACGCAGCTTATGATCGCTGATCAGCTTTTGGATGCCGTCCTGAATGGAACTGTTGAGCGCATCCTGCGTCAGTGCAGGACCGTGCATCTTGCGCACAAGATTGGCGGGCACCTTGCCGGGGCGGAACCCCGGCATCTTGATCTGAGGGGCAACGCGCTTCAGCTCCACGTCAACGCGCGCGTCGATGTCCTTGGCCGTGATTTTCAGCGTGTAGGCGCGCTTCAGCCCCTCGTTCAACGTCTCGACAGTCTGCATAGTCTTTGCTCTGTGCCTTATCTCGGAAAATTCGGGATCGCGGATATCCATCCAGCGCGACGAGACTGGTGCGGGCGAAGGGACTCGAACCCCCACATCTTGCGATGGCAGGACCTAAACCTGCTGCGTCTACCAGTTCCGCCACGCCCGCAAGGACACCGCCGGTCGGCGGCGTCTATAGCAGGGAAAGGGTCCGGGGCAAGCGGCTCGACAGCATTCTTGCCTCACAGCCCCTGTAGAACCCTGCTTTTGATCTTATCTCGTGCCCAAGGCAACCAGCGTTGCGCTGTCTGCGACCTTGCGGAACTGACTGATCCCGGCATCGTAATAATGAATAACGGGTGCTTCGAACGTCGCCATATACAGCTTGCCGCCGATAACGGCGCCGCGGGCCTCGCCCTTACGCCGGACTTCTTCATTCTGAATGACGAAGCTATAGGCAAATCGGAATCCTGCATTCCCGGCGAAGGACGTTGGCTCTATTGAGTCGATCATCATCAATGAAGTGCCGTTCGAAACGCGGTAAGAACTTTCAAACAACAGTGCGATGTCAGGAATCAACATCTTTGACGAAAACCGTGGCAACGGCTTTGTCTTCTTGTTGGCATCGCGAAACAGGGTCTCCCCGTCGGAAATGCCGCCGTAAAAGGTCAGATCGTTCAGACTGAGCCCGTCGAGCGTCCAGCTTTCGGCATTACGCCCGGGACGCGCGCCCAGTCGGTTCCAGTCGGTCGCAGGGGTGACCTGCAGCGTCGATTTGGCCACGATGACAGATTGCCCCGCGCGCATCAGCTTATAGCCCGCAAGCGCCGGAGAACCGAAAGCCGCAATGACCACCAAACCCAAAATAGCCTTTTTCCTCAATATCATGCTCCCGCCATCATCGCGATTATTGCCCGATCGGAGGCGTCGGGCTTCCGGTCAAGATATGCCTTCAACTGGACCTTGCCTTCATCGGCTTTGCTCGACCGGAGCAGCGTCAGACCCAAACCGCGCCAAGCCTCAGGCGGCGCCACAGGATCGGCGATGGCCGCACGATAGCTAAGTTCGGCCGCCGCCAAATCCTCGGGGCGTCCGCGAGCACGTAACATTTCCCCCCGCGCATAGCTCAGTCCGGCCGTCCATCCCTCCTCGGCCAGCTGATTGATCAAAAATTCGGTTGCGCCAAGATCGTTCATCTTGATCTGATCGTCGATCAGCGATGGCCATGCGCTGGCGAGCGCCGCTCGGTAACGCTCGCGACCAATAATGCGTGACGGATCAGCAGGCGTAGATGCAGCCAGCGCTTTTAGCGCCGCAAGTCGCTCGGCAGTTGGGGGGTGTGTTGCGAAGATACCCCCATTCTTGTCTTTCCGACTCTTCGTTTGACGGGCCGCAGCCGTCGCGTCCTGTTCCGCACGCAGCTGCTGCCAAATTCTGGCAGCCGATTCAGGTTGATAGCCGCCATGGGCCATCAACTGAAGCGACTGACGATCTGCCTCCGACTCCATATCACGGGAAAACTCGAACACACTCGCCAGCTGACCCAATGCGATGAGCGATCCAAGCAACCCGAACATTGACATGAAGGTAGCGCTACCGCTCTTTGATCTGGCGGCACGAAAGAGCTTCAGACTGTGCTGATTTTTAAAATGCACATATTCGTGCCCCAGGATCGCCGCGAGCTGCGCCTCATCATGCAGGCGCAGAAACAAACCAGACCAGATTTGCATCATGCCATTAGGGGCCATGGACGCGTTAAAGTATGGCGTTCGCAAAATATAAATACGGATCGACGCACACTCCGGGCCGACTGTCCGGCAAAACACATCTCGGACATAGGCATTCAGCGCAGCGTCGCGAACCAAGAAGTTCGATGTCTTTATCCTGCGCTCCTCCTCATCCACCTGCATCCAAAGACCGCGCTCATCAGAATCTTGCGGCTCATAAGCAGCGCCTGCCTCGGTCGCGAGGATCGGCTCGGATGATTGCACCGTTGCGGCAACCATTTGGCCATTGGCCAAGCCAGCCAACGCCAGCGCCACACCGAAAAACTTCCGCTTCATTTTGTAGCCGGGGGAACCGTGGTTGGCTCAACGCGACCGGGCAAGCCGTTGAGCAACTGTCCGACGCGCTTGGTTGCTCCCTCTGACGTCCGAACGTCTCCGCCCATCTGCGGATCCGCGTTAAACCAGACTACATCGCCCGTTTTAAGATCGACGAGGCCAGCATAGCCGATATGGATGCCGGGAATAACCACAACACCCAAAAGCGCCCCAAAAATCTGCGCGGTTTTGCGACCTGCGGATCCGTACGAGTCGAATGTGTACATAAACAGGGCGTAATCGGCGCCGGTGGCCGTTGCTATTCGCTGAGTCCCTTCTCCCAGGGTCCAGTCAAAATCCTTCTTCTTGGTTGGCAGCCTTTGTCCGACAAATAATTTGTGGATTTGAATCGACTGAGCGACCGCGCGGAACAGGTTGCGATACTCTGCTAAATAGCTTGAATCGTCCCCTTCAAGGTCTTCGACGAATTTGACCGTCGCGCCTTCAATCTTGTCATTGGCTTTCAACTGCGTCGCGATGAGATCGCGTGAAGCGGCAGTCCAGTCGGCATTGGGCTCATTCAGCCCACCCGTGGTCAACGTCCCGACATTCACATCCGGTCGAAATACGACAATTTGGACGGGCTTCGCCGCAGAAATCTTGAATCCCTCGCGGACGGCATAACGTTCTTGTGCCTGGACGGCTGACCCGTAAACCATCAGCGACGCAACAAGCGCAATTACCAGTCTGGCAATCATACCACCCCCGAACAAACGACCCGATTCACGATTGTTTTGTGCGATATTAAAGAGTTGGTGGCAAGCCCTACCCCAGCGCTGCCTTCAGCAGCTTGTTGACGACGATCGGGTTGGCTTTGCCTGCCATCGCCTTCATCGTCTGACCGACGAAAAAGCCGAACAGGGCTTCCTTTCCGCCGCGATACTGCTCCAGCTGTGAAGGATTGGCCGCGATGACGTCGGCGATTACCTTTTCGATCGCATCGGTATCGCTGGTTTGCTTCAGCCCGCGTTCCTCGACGATGACGCCAGCCGCCTGACCGGTTTCCAGCATCACGTCGAATACCTGCTTGGCCAGCGTATTCGACAAGGTTCCGTCGCCGATGAGGGTCAGCAATTCAGCGGCCTGTTCCGGGCTGACCGGCGAGCTGGCGATGTCCCTGCCCAACCGGTTGAGCGCCCCGAACAGTTCAGATGTTACCCAGTTGGCCGCCGCGACGGGGGGGGCTCCGGCGTCCAGCAAGGCGTCGAACCAGCGCGCCGCTTCCACCTCCGCCGTCAGAACTGCCGCAGCATAGGGCGTGATGCCCAGCGCTTCATAGCGCTTGCGCTTTGCATCCGGCAATTCGGGCAAGCTCGCGCGACAGTCAGCCAGGAAGTCATCCTCCAGCACCAACGGCAGCAAATCCGGATCAGGGAAGTAGCGGTAATCATGCGCGTCTTCTTTCGACCGCATCGACCGCGTTTCGTTGCGGTCGGGATCATAGAGCCGCGTTTCCTGCACGATCCGTCCGCCGCTCTCGAGCACGTCGATCTGGCGCCTGGCCTCCTGCTCGACCACCGCCATGACGAAACGGACCGAGTTGACGTTCTTGGTCTCGGTTCGGGTGCCAAGATTTGTATCGCCGACCTTGCGCACGCTGACATTCACGTCAGCGCGCATCGATCCCTGGTCCATATTGCCATCGCACGAGCCGACATAGCGGAGAATTGACCGTAGCTTGGACAGGTAGGCACCGGCTTCCTGCGGCGACGCCATGTCTGGTTTGGACACAATTTCCATCAACGCCACGCCCGACCGGTTGAGATCGACATAGGACCGCGTGGGATGCTGATCATGCATCAGTTTGCCCGCATCCTGCTCGACATGGATGCGCTCAACACCAATCCGCTTGGTCGCGGCATCGGGGTTCCTGTCATCCAGCGAGATCGTGATCGCCCCCTCCCCTACGATCGGGTGATAGAGCTGGCTGATCTGATAGCCCTGCGGCAGATCGGCATAGAAGTAGTTCTTGCGGTCAAAACGCGACCATTTGTTGATCTGCGCCTCGATCGCCATGCCGGTCCGCACCGCCTGGCGGATGCATTCGCGGTTCGGCACCGGCAGCATCCCGGGCATCGCGGCATCAACCAGACTTACCTGCGTATTGGGCTCCGCCCCGAACGCAGTTGCGGCGCCTGAAAAGAGCTTGGCGTTCGATGTCACCTGCGCATGGACTTCCAGGCCGACCACGACCTCCCATTCGCCTGTTTCGCCTTTGATGCGGTAATCAGTCATCGCCCCAACCTTTAGCTGGTTTCACTGGGAGCACGTTATCTTCCTTCAAGCGTTTGTACTGAGTAGGTACGGAAAATCTGATCCGGCTAACAGTTGATGCCTCACTGGCAATGGTGCCCTCTGCATTCGCCCCGATACCAAAAACGGTCACCTTCAGGCCTCCACCGCCAGAGCCGGTTCGTTTGGCTGAAACCGCAATATCGAATTCAATTTCCCTGGGCGCGGTATACCCCGATACCCCGGTATCATGCGCAGAGCGCATTTTTATCGGTTGAGCTTCGACTACACCCGTCGCAATTGCCTTTAAGGTACTAGAAACAAACGCCGAAAGCTCGTCTGAGTTTGCATCTTCCATGATCTTACCACCAAGCCTCTGGTCGGGCGACAAATCCCGCACGCTCTTCCAATGCCAGACACGCGTTGAGCACGCCCTGCTCGTCCAGTGCCTTGCCAATGATCTGTAGCCCCAGCGGCAGTCCCTGCCCGTCGAGCCCGCCCGGCACGCTCATCGCAGGAAGGCCCGCAAGCGACGACGGCACGGTGAAGACGTCGTTCAGATACATTGCAATCGGATCGGCAGATTTTTCACCCAGCGCAAAGGCAGCGCTTGGCGCGGTAGGCGTCAGCAACACGTCGCATTGTTCAAACGCTCGGTCAAAATCGCGGGCAATCAGCGTGCGGACCTTTGATGCCTGGGTAAAATAAGCGTCGTAAAAGCCCGCTGACAGCACATAGGTGCCGATCATGATCCGGCGCTTTACCTCATTACCAAAGCCGGCCGCGCGCGTCGCTGCATACATGTCCTGCAGATTGGCACCGTCGGGCAGATCGCGCAGCCCGTACCGCACGCCGTCATAGCGGGCGAGGTTCGACGACGCCTCGGCCGGAGCGATAATATAATAGGCCGGCAGCGCATATTTGGTGTGGGGCAGCGACACCTCGACGATCTCGGCGCCCGCATCCTTCAGCCAGTCGATCCCCTGTTGCCAGAGCGCATCGATCTCAGTCGGCATGTTGTCGACGCGGTACTCCTTGGGGATACCAACGCGTTTGCCGACCATGCTCGATTTCAGGCCAGCTTCCCATTTGGGCACCGGAAGCTCGAGCGACGTCGCATCCCTGGGATCGAAGCCGACCATGTTCTCAAGCAAAATCGCGCAATCGCGCACATCGCGTGCCATCGGCCCGGCCTGATCGAGCGATGAGGCAAACGCGATGACGCCCCAGCGCGAACACCGGCCATAGGTCGGCTTGATCCCGCTGATGCCCACAAACGCCGCAGGCTGGCGGATCGATCCGCCAGTGTCCGTCCCGGTCGCGCCCGGGCACAACCGCGCGGCAACCGCCGCCGAACTGCCGCCCGACGATCCTCCCGGCGCGAGCGGGGCATTGCCGCCGTCGCGGCGACGCCACGGTGAAATCACATTCCCGAACGCCGATGTCTCGTTCGACGAGCCCATGGCAAACTGGTCCATGTTGAGCTTGCCGAGCATCCCCGCACCAGCCGCAAACAAATTTCCCGATACCGTCGATTCATAGGGCGGCGTGAAGCCCTCAAGGATCAGGCTGGCGGCGGTGGCAGGAACGCCCTTGGTGCAGAAAAGATCTTTCATGCCAATCGGCACGCCCGCCAGCGGCTTCAGCGGTTCGCCCGCAGCACGGACGGCGTCGGCATCTTTCGCCGCCGCGATCGCATGGTCGGGGGTTTCGACCAGAAACGCGTTCAACGCCTTGGCCCGGCTCACTTTCGCGACAAACGCATCGGCGACTTCCAGCGCAGAAAACGCACCAGTGCGGACGCCATCACGGATCGCGGCGATCCCCAGATCGGTTAGGTCAGCCATTATTCGATCACCTTTGGCACCGCAAAGAACCCATGTTCGGCTTGCGGGGCATTGCTCAAAACGGCGTCCCGGACGTTGCCATCGGTGACGACATCGTCGCGCAACCGCAGCGTATTGGCGATAACCGCGGTCATTGGCGCGACATCGGTCGTGTCAACCTCACCAAGTTGCTCGATCCAGCCCATGATATTGTCGAGCTCGGGCGCTATGCGCGCTGCGTCTTCCTCGGTGATTGCGATGCGGGCCAGGCTCGCAATCTTCTTAACGGTGGAAATATCTACTGCCATAAACGCGCGGCTAGCATCGCCAGGGGCGCGCGTGCAACGCCAAACACCAATTGGTCTATAATCCCAGATTGCCTAGCATCGTCCGATCATGCAGGACCAAGGTTGTCCTGGCGCCGTCCCCGTTGCGGTCAGCCCAATAGAATTCGCGCAAGGAGTGCGCCGCTTTGGCTCGCAAATTTCTCTATCTGATTGCCTTTCTGATCGTGCTGACGATTGCTGCGCTGGTCATTTATCGGCTCTTTCCGCTGCAGATCATGCGCACCGCGCTGATCCCTTCATCGAACTATGCCGCATTGCCCGATGTGCAGGCCGACCGATATCGTGACCCGGCGATGTGGCTGGCGCGCCCGGATCAACCCGATAATCCGGGACGATGGGTGCCGCCCGGCGAAGCCCCGACGAAGCAGGATAAGGTTGCGGTATTTTATATTCACCCGACCTCGTACATCAATCGCGCGGCCTGGAATGCCCCCCTGAACGATGCGGCCGCCAATGAACTTGCCACGGTCTTTCTGCGCGGTCAGGCGACGGCGTTTAACGGCATTGGGAAGATTTGGGCGCCGCGCTATCGCCAGGCCACTTTTGGAGCATTTCTGACGAACCGCCTGGATTCGGAAAAAGCCCTCAACCTAGCCTATCGCGATGTCTCCGCCGCGTTTGACGAGTTTCAGCACGAAATCGGTCCGGACATGCCGATCATCCTGGTCGGCCACAGCCAGGGATCGCTCCACCTCGCTCGGTTGCTGCGCGAACGCGTCGCCGGCAAACCAATCGCCAAGCGGATCATCGCGGCCTACGTCGTCGGATGGCCAATTTCGCGGCGCACAGATTTACCGTTGATGGGCCTGCCCGAATGCGAGCGCCAGGACCAGGCTGGTTGCATTTTGTCGTGGCAGAGCTTCGCCGACCCTGCCGACACGACAATGATCACCGATGTTTTTGACTCAACCATCGGTTTCAACGGGCAACCGCGCAAGGGGACCCCAATGATCTGTACCAATCCGATCACCGGCACGCCCGGATCGACGGCACCGGCCGCTGCCAATCGCGGGACACTTGTCCCATCCGCTGATCTAAAGACTGCGACCAATCAGCCGGGGCTTGTTTCTGCCCGCTGCTCAGGGCGCGGATTTCTGCTGATTGGTCCCCCACCGCCGGGCTTCACCAGCTATATTCTTCCAGGCAATAATTTTCACGTTTTCGATTACAGCCTGTTCTGGTCAAACATCCGTGCCGATGCGGCGCGGCGCGCGGCGGCGTTCGGGCTGAAATGATCTCGACCGACCAAGCCCAATTCCGCGCGGCCTTGCCCAATGGCGGGCGATTAATCGGCATGGACGTTGGCACCAAGACAATCGGGACCGCGCTGTGCGATGCAGGTTGGAGTTTCGCCAGCCCCGCGGAACTGATTCGCCGTACAAAATTTACGGCCGATAAAACGGCGCTGACCCGAATAATAACTGCCCAGGCGGTGGTCGGCATAGTGATCGGTCTGCCACTCAGTATGGACGGGACCGATTCGCCAAGGACCCAATCGACCCGCGCCTTCGCCCGGAATCTGGCGGATCTGCGATTGCCTATCCTGCTGTGGGACGAACGCTGGTCAACGGTTGCCGTCGAACGCGTGATGATCGAGCAGGATTTGTCCCGGGCAAAACGCGCAGAACGCGTCGACAATCTCGCCGCTGCGCATATACTTCAAGCGGCGATCGATGCGCTGGTCAATGCCTAGGCAGCAGCATCCCGACGCGCGGCAGCCTCCAAGGATTCGGTAAGCCGGGGATAAAGATCGCGTTCTTCCCGGCGCACACGCTCTCGTAAAGCTGTCAGCAAGCTCCTCGTATCGTTACAAAATCCCGGCCAATCTACCTTGATCGATGCCTCGTTCCAGACCTGCATATACTCGATGAACTGTTTGGCTATCCCGCCCATTTCGGTTGAAAACTTGATTGCGATCGCCGCGATATCGGGATTGTTAGACTTGCGCAGGGCGGGGTAGAGCAGCTGATCTTCCTTGACCAGATGGACCATCAATATGTGGTTCAATCGCCAGCGTAGCGACGCCAATCCTTGCTCCGGGCGTTGTGTCCGAGCAACAATGCCAAGCAGTTCACGTGCCAGAGCATCAATCTCGCGATGCTCCTTCGAAAGCAATTCACGCGTCATCATTGTTCAACACTCTCCGGCGCAACGGCTTAGCGTGATGATGTGTTGCCTGAAAACCCTTAATAAGGTCTCCTTCCGTCATATGCTGAACAGCCCTATCCACGGCCAATCACTTGCGCCACGCGCGTAGCGCGGCTAGGCGAGCGTTTTAATGTCACCTTCGGATCATCGCCCTGCCACGCTCATTCCGGGCGGTGCTGTTTTTCCGCATCGGCACCTGACCGGTATCGCGGGCCTGCAACCCCATGAAATCACCTTTCTGCTGGACGAAGCGGAGCAGTGGGTCGACGCCAATCGCGGCCATGCAAAAAGCGACAAACGGCTGGATGGCCTGACCCAGATCAACGCGTTCTTTGAGAATTCGACGCGGACATTGTTGAGCTTCGAGATTGCCGGAAAACGGCTGGGCGCCGACGTTGTAAACATGCATGCCGCGCAATCGAGCGTCAAAAAGGGAGAGACGCTGATCGATACCGCGATGA
Source organism: Sphingomonas sp. (assembly GCA_019753375.1). Lineage (GTDB taxonomy): Bacteria > Pseudomonadota > Alphaproteobacteria > Sphingomonadales > Sphingomonadaceae > Sphingomonas. Next base: position 8,584 of record JAIELC010000142.1, on the reverse strand, counting down.
CGCTCAACGCGATGCGCGCGGACGTGATCGTCATCCGGCACATGAGTTCAGGCGCGGTGCAATTGATCGCCGACAAGGTCGATTGCCCGGTCCTCAATGCTGGCGATGGACAGCATGAACACCCGACCCAGGCCCTGCTCGATGCCCTGACCATCCGTCGGCGGCGGGGCACCGTTGCCGGTCAAAGGGTCGTGATCTGCGGTGATATCCTGCACAGCCGCGTCGCCCGCTCCAATATACTGGCACTAACGGCCCTGGCGGCCGAGGTGCGCGTTTGCGCGCCATCCACACTCATGCCGGCCGCGATTGAACGCATGGGGGTAACGCCCTTCAGCGATTTCGATGACGCCCTTGAAGGCGCCGATGTCGTGATGATGCTGCGCCTGCAGAATGAACGGATGGCCAGTGGTTTTATCCCTTCACCGCGCGAATTCCATATGCGCTACGGTTTGACCATGGACCGATTGGCGCGCGCGCGCCCGGACGCTCTCGTGATGCATCCAGGCCCGATGAACCGAGGCGTTGAAATCAGTTCGGCGGTGGCCGATCATCCCGACCGATCCGCGATTACTGAACAGGTTGAAATGGGGGTCGCGGTCCGCATGGCATGCCTTGATGTGCTTACCCGGCGCGCTCGCGGTGTCGAGGGTTGGGCGTGACCGACAAGCTACCGCCCCCGCCGCTTGGCTTTACGAACGGCGCCTTGGTGATGCCGGATGGCGAGCGCCCGGGTTCGTTGCTCGTCCGCAACGGAACGATAGCGGCGATCGGTACGATCGATATGCCATCGGATATCCGCGTTATCGACCTGGCGGGATTGAAGCTTGCGCCGGCGCTCGTCGATCTCGGCGTGTTTGCCATCGACGTTGCTGCTTGCCACGCCGGCGGCATCGTCCGTGTGGGGTTGATGCCTGATCAGTCGCCGGTATTGGACGATCCGGGGATTGTCCAGCGTTCTGCGTTGATTGGTCGACCTAAATTGTGGATCCACCCAATTTCGGCCGCAACAAAGGCGCTTGCGGGCAACGACCTAGCCGAAATGGCGATAAACCGCGAAGCTGGCGCCCGCGCAGTGGGTACAGGGCGACGCTGGATCGCCAATTCGGGAGTGATGCGCCGCGTGCTGGCCTATGCCCGCGATCTGGATCAGGTGGTTATCAGCCATGCAGAGGATGCCGGACTGGTCGGCAACGCTGTGGCGACAGAGGGAGAAACGGCCACGCGACTTGGTCTGGCGGCGGCGCCCGCACTAGCCGAGGCACTGGCGGTCGCACGGGACATCGCCCTTGCCGAAGAAACCGGCGCCCGCCTTCATTTTCGTCAGATAACCACCGCTGCGGGATTTGAGTTGATCCGCGCGGCAAAGCGCCGCGGCGTTGCCGTCACATGTGGCATAACGCCGGCGCATTTGTTGCTGTCGGACATCGCGATGACCGATTTTCGGACATTTGCGCATTTATCACCCCCGTTGCGCGCTGAGACCGACCGTCAGGCGGCTATCCGCGCCCTTGCGGACGGAACCATTGATGTGCTGTCGTCGGGGCATGATCCGCGCGGCCCAGAGGAAAAGCGCCTGCCCTTCGCAGATTCAACGCCAGGGATGTCAGGGGCAGAAACCCTGTTGGCACTCGGGCTTGGGTTGGTCCGCGACGGCCACCTTACCCTGGCGCGGTTATTTACCCTGGTCGCCGAGAACCCGGCCAAGCTGCTGGGGATCGAGAGCGGCGTGCTCCGGCTCGGCGCGGCTGCCGATTTGGTTGCGTTCAACCCCGAAACGCCTTGGCAACTTGTCGGTGAAGCGATGGTCGCTCGAGCCGGCAACACACCGTTCGACGGTATGCCGGTTCAGGGACGAGTCCATCATTTGTTCAAAGGTGGCATTACCCTGGTTTGAGCACGGCTGAGCATATCTCAGACCGTGCAACGCGGTTCAGCGCATCGCGAGTTGCGGCGCGCCTTGCACCCAGCGCGCGATTTGATCGCCCTGACCAGGCCGGACAAAACATGCCCCGCCATGAACGCGGTAGGCCTGGCACAGCGCAGCGGCATTGCTCTTTGCAAAACCACCCACCGAAAGACGGTAATAGTTCACGCCATTCGCCGTGATCGGCATGCCTTGCGGCTGATGATTGGCAATTGCAGCAAAACGGCGGGTCGCCCGGGCCCAGCCATCGCGCGCGACCGCGGCGTTCTGATAGGCGCCGAGCTGAACGTAGAAGTTGCCCTTGGTAATCATCGGCGCGCTTGTTTTACGAACCACAGCCATTTTGGCAGCCGGCGCCACGTTTGCAGCGGGTTTCGAGAACTTCACTGGCTTGATGGGATCTGTCTGGGCCACTTCCTGTGGCTTGGCGAACGCAATGGCGGGCCGCGCGTCAGCAACGGGTGTGGCCGCAACCACCGTCAGTTCAGCCGGTGCGGTATCGCGGCGCGATTCGGCGCCCGTCGATGCCACGACTTCAACTGTTGGAGTTAAGGCAACCTGCGTCTCTGCCGCCGCCGTCTGTACTACCGATTCGGCGGCGATGCTGTTTGGCATATGACCCACAAGGGCTAGCGCGACGGGCTGCCCATGATCTTCTACCGGCGAGACACCAAGCAGCGATGCTACCTGCTGCGCCTGCGACTTGGGATAGGCGAACGCCGCCCATTCCTCGATACGATGATCGACCTGATCAGGCCCAAGGTCGAGGGAAGCAACGGCCTTGGCTTCCGGCCAGCGGCCAGCAAGCGCAAGGCTGAGGGCAAGATTTTGCCGGGTCTTCGCATCTGCACCCGGTGCGCGTGCCGCCTCCGTCAGGATCTGAACCGCGCTACCCGGATCACCGGCAAGCGCAAGCGCCAGGCCACGATCAGCCGCCGGTATGATATCGGCGTGCGCATCGAGTGTCTTGCGTGCAGAGTCCCAATCGCCCGATGCCGTCTGCGCCAGTGCCAGATTCAGGGCAATTTGCGGATTGCGCGGTGCGAGGGTCAAGGCATCGGCATAGGCATCGCGCGCGGAAAGAAAACGTCCGGCGCTGATATAGCTTTGACCCAAAAGGGCGCGATATCCAGCGTCTTGTGGGGCCCATCCAACAGCTGCTTCTGCAGCCACAACGGCTGCGGCACCCTTGTGCTTCAACATGGCGCTCTTGGCATTGGCCGCAGCTTGCGCTGCCAGGTCGACAGCCCGGCCACTGGATGCTTCGCTTGCCGAGGCAAGCCCACCGGGCTGAGCCGCACATCCGACCAGGGTGCCCCCGGCCAATAATGCGGAAATGCTCAACGTCAGTGCGCTACGGCTCGTCATGGATTTAGCCCTCGATTTCAGCGATATCTGTCCCGTGGCTGCCCAGTCGGGCCGCCATTTCGTCAAGTTCTGGAATGGCTCGCAGGAAAGCGTCCAACGCCGCCGTCACCAACATCTGCGCAGACTGGTGTCGTAGCGCGCTGGCGAGCCGCAGCCGCAAGTGGCGATCGCCATCCAACCGGAGCGTAAAAGCCGCCTTGGCTTTGGATGGGGCCTTGATCGCCGCAGCAAGGCTGACGCGCATGTCTGCATCGTTCGCCTTGCGCCTTTTTGCCTGCTGGATCTGCTCCAGGACCGGCGCAGGATCATCCAGCTCGGCTTCAACCGGATCGTCATAATCCATGTCGTCGCCCATGGGCGTGAATTCGTCCTGCAGAACTTCACGCGCCCGCAGCACGGGTGGACGATCAATCTGGTCCGCATCGGCGCGCATGGTCGGCACGATTGGCAGCACCTGCGCAGGCTCGGACTGTTCGCTGACGCCCATGTCGTTCCAGCCGAGATCGTCAATCGCTTCGGCAATCGTGCCAAAACCTGCAAATCCCTGTGGACGCATGGCAGGGCGCGCCTGTCCCTTGCGGGCCAGCAGCCCCGACGACAAGGAGGCGAATGGCTTGGGTTGACCCATCATGGTACCGGCCCCCTCAGCTTACGACGCGACGGCCAAAGCCACCCATTTGCCGTTGTGGGGCAAATCCTGGGGCGACTGTTGCCGTGGGGGCACTGAAGACGGTGCGGCGGAAATTCTTTTCCAGCCGATCAGAAATATACGACCAGAGCGACACCACTTCCTGTGCCGAACGGCCATTCGGGTCGACTTCCATCACCGTACGACCATCAATCATCGATGCGGCAAAATCTGTGCGATGATGAATTGTTACCGGCGCCACGGTGCCGTGCTGCGACAATGCGACAGCGGCCTCCGAGGTAATTTTTGCCTTTGGCGTTGCACCGTTGACCACGAAAATCAGCGGCTTGGACGCCCGGTCGCACAAATCAACCGTCGCGCCAACGGCGCGCAGATCGTGTGGGCTGGGCCGGGTCGGTATCACGATCAGTTCCGCCACGGCGATGACGCTTTGAATCGCCATCGTGATCGCAGGTGGCGTGTCGATGACCGCAAGACGGAAACCCTGCTGCCGCAAAACTTCCAGATCCGCGGCAAGCCGCGCAACTGTCGTTTGCGCAAATGCAGGAAATTCATCCTCGCGCTCGTTCCACCAGTCGGACAACGATCCTTGCGGGTCGATATCGATCAGTACAACCGGGCCAGCCCCGGCGCGTTGCGCCTGCACAGCCAGATGCCCCGACAAAGTGGTCTTTCCGGAGCCACCCTTCTGCGATGCCATCGCGAGAACTCGCATTGTATCCCCTGCAAAAAATCCTTGTCGAACGACGATCTGCCACGATTGGGGATAATAACTGGTTAACGTCGGTGCGGATTGACCAACAAGTTCAACACAAGTGTTTTACGCAATCTTTGCCAAATCGAACTATGGCGATCTGGCAGGGCGATGCCCGCAGCAGCGATGCCCCCGGGAGCTCATCATGACCAAGCGGTTCAATGTTGCCAGATCGTGCGGCGTGACCATCATTGCCACCGGATTGATGTCAGCACCTGTCGCAGCGGACGTCAAAACCGGAGTCGATGCCTGGGGCCGGGGCGACTATCAACGTGCCGTGGCCGAATGGCGACCTGAAGCGCTTGCCGGCGACCCGGATGCGCAATTCGACATGGGTCAGGCATATAAGCTTGGTCGCGGCGTCGTCGCCGATCCGGTCCAGGCCGAAGAATGGTATCGTCAGGCCGCCGTTCAGGGTCATCTTCAGGCGCAGGACAATTACGCGCTGGCGCTGTTTCAAAATGGCAAACGGTTAGATGCCGTGCCGTGGCTTGAGAAATCGGCCGCGCGCGGCGAGCCTCGCGCGCAGCTCGTCCTCGGCACGATGCTTTTTAACGGGGACATCATCAAAAAAGACTGGGTGCGGGCCTATGCGCTCGTCCTCAGATCGTCAGCGGCTGGCCTGGCTCAGGGATCCGAGACATTGGCCGAGATGGATCAGTACATATCCGCCGAGGTGCGCCAGCGGGGCATATCGCTCGCCCGAGAATTGGAACGCGATAGTGACACCCATCGCTCGCCACCCGTGGTGCCGCCCGGGAAAGCCCCCCCTGCCCTTGTCTCTGCGCCAGCACGGTCTGAGCGACCCACGGCATCTGCACCCAGCGCGCCTGCCGCCAAGGGCGGCGGATGGCGAATTCAGGTTGGCGCTTTCAAGCAGGCCGCCAACGCAACAGCGCTGTGGCAAACCCTTCATGCGCGCGTCGGATCACTGGCTTTGCTCCAGCCCAGTTATCTCAAGGTAGCGTCACTGACCCGGCTTCAGATTGGGCCGATACATGCCAGCGACGTGGAGCGCGTATGCGCAGACATAAAGGCTAAATCTCCGACCACCCCGTGCGTGCCGATCGCTCCCTAGGCCGATACTAGTTTTCCAGAACACAGGAGGGTGATCGCTTCCTGGGTGTCAATCTAGTCCACTGCCCCCAGTGCGCCGCCGTTCGATATCAAAAGGCACCAATATTCAGTCGTCCAGCACCCAGTCGCGGCGGGCAATGCCCTGTGCATAGAGCAAGGCGGTCAGGTCATTATGGTCGATCCGTACATCGGCCGCAGCAGCTACGACAGGTTTGGCATGAAAGGCCACGCCCAACCCCGCTCGCTGGATCATCGCCAGGTCATTGGCGCCATCGCCGACGGCAAGCGTGGCTTCACGCGCTACCGGCAACGAATTGATCGCGTCCGACAAGGTGTGTTCCTTGGTAGCGGAATCGACGATGGGCTGATGAACCGTTCCCTCGAGCTTGCCGTCGGCGATGGCCAAACGGTTGGCAATGGCGCGCTCGAACCCGATCCTGGCCGCCACCGGATCGGCAAATCGGGTGAATCCGCCCGATACCAATATAGTCCGCGCGCCCCGTGCGCGCATTGTCCGTACCAAGGCAACCGCCCCGGGCATGATCTTTACCCGCTCTGCCAGGCAGCGCTCGATCACATTCTCGTCCAGGCCCTTGAGGAGCGCAACCCGGGCCGCCAGTGCCTTGGCAAAATCAAGCTCACCGCGCATTGCCCGCTCGGTAATTTCGGCGATCTGCGGCTTAATGCCGGCATAATCAGCAAGCTCGTCAATGCATTCAACCGTGATCATCGTCGAATCCATATCGGCAATCAGCAATGATTTTGGCCGGGTGATCGCCGATTGCACCGCAATGTCCACCCCGGGAAATACGCCTTCCAGCGCGGTGCGCGCGGCCTCTGAAGACGTACCGAACAAGATATCCGCGGCAACACCCGCATCAATCCAGTCGGCTGCAATTGACGCGCAACCAGCGGCGTCCAGTCGGTCGCGCCCTTCCGATATTTGACCTGCATTCAAGCCATCGGCTGCTATCAGTGTCGCAATGAACACGCACAAATCCCCTGATCGACCGTTAGTCGCGCTTATCGCGGGCCCGACTGCCAGCGGCAAGTCCGGACTGGCGATGGATCTTGCTGAAAGGTGGCATGGTACGATTATCAATGCCGACGCGTCGCAGGTCTATCGCGATCTGCGCGTACTTACCGCGCGGCCGACGGCGAACGACGAAGCGCGTGTACCGCACCGGCTCTTTGGGCAGATTGACGGCGCTGACTCGCATTCTGCGGCTGCCTGGGCTGCCGATGCCCGCGCAGCAATTTTTGATACTCTTGCGGCCGGTCGGTTGCCGATACTGGTCGGCGGTACGGGTCTCTATTTGCGAACATTGCTGGATGGCATCGCCCCTATTCCCGACATCGATCCTGACATCCGGGCAATGGTTCGATCGCTGCCGGTCGATGATGCCCACCGGGCATTGGCCGACGTTGATCCAGAAGCAGCCGGCCGGCTGCGGGCGAGCGATACCAGCCGTGTTGCGCGGGCGCTGGAAGTGATCCTGTCGACGCGACGCCCGATCAGTGAGTGGCAAAGCGATCGCATCGGGGGGATCAACGATCAGATCCGCCTCAACGCGCTGGTGTTGTTACCCGATCGCGCCTGGCTCACGCAGCGAATTGACGCTCGGCTTGCTGCAATGTTTGCGGGTGAGGCCCGTGCTGAGGTCGCAGCGTTGCTTAACCGCAACGACATTCCGGCCAACGCGCCCGTGCGGCGTGCAATCGGCGTTGCCGAAATTTCGACCTGGATTGCCGGAGATTTGACAGAGACTGAAGCATTGGCGCGCGCCCGGATGGCGACGCGGCAATATGCGAAGCGCCAATATACCTGGTTCCGCAACCAGCCCCCTTCAGACTGGATACGCACGAATGCGATTGATTCAAACGCTCTTATCAATCTATTTGAAATAAAACTACGTACATAGTCATTGACGTGTTTGATTCTTACGATTAGCAGCGCCGCTCCGACGGTGCTATGGCGCAGCCGCAAAGGAAAGAAATGATGGTCGAGAAGAGTGGAGCCGATATCCTGGTCGAGGCGCTGTGCGATCTCGGTGTGGACATCGTGTTCGGCTATCCCGGCGGTGCGGTGCTGCCGATCTATGACGCGCTGTTCCGATCGGGCAGGATCAAACATATCCTGGTCCGCCATGAACAGGCAGCCACTCATGCAGCGGAAGGCTATGCCCGATCGACGGGGAAGCCCGGCGTCGTTCTGGTCACATCCGGACCCGGTGCAACCAACGCTGTGACGGGCATCACTGATGCCTTGATGGATTCAATCCCGATGGTGGTCATTACCGGCCAGGTTGCAACCCACCTGATCGGGACCGATGCTTTTCAGGAAGCTGATACCGTCGGTATCACGCGCCACTGCACCAAGCATAATTACCTGGTAAAAGACCCGGCGCGACTGGGAGATACCATCCATGAGGCCTTTTACATTGCCACATCGGGGCGCCCCGGCCCGGTTGTCGTGGATATTCCCAAAGACGTTCAGGTCGCGACCGCGCGCTATACCAAGCCAGGCCCGATCAAGCACAAAACCTATCGCCCCCAGATAAAGGCTGAACAGTCGCTGATCGAGACGGCGGTTGAGATGCTGGCCGCCGCCGAACGCCCCGTGCTGTACACCGGCGGTGGCATCATCAATTCCGGCCCGGCGGCGAGCCAGCTCTTGCGCGAACCGGGGATGCCGAAAGGGAATATCATGAAGGTCTGTGCCGTCTCGCCTCGTGAAGAAGCTACTAGCGGTGAAATTCTCGCGTTTCTTGCCAATCAGAGAGCAGCGTTGGTTCTGCTACCTGGCTCCGCT
>JAIELC010000003.1 GCA_019753375.1 Sphingomonas sp. | reverse complement strand
GATCGGCCAGTTTGGCCCCGCCAAGCCGCCGGTGTCGCGGCTGTTGCGATCCGCTGCTGACCAGCTTCACGCGTGGATGTCCGGTCAGCAGACCGACTTTGACCTGCCGCTTTTGCCCGCCGCCACGCCGCGCGGCCAGGCGCTCCGGGCGGCGATTGCCGCGATCGGCTATGGGGAAACGATGAGCTACGGCGCGCTTGCCCGAACCATCGGGTCGGGTGCCCGGGCCGTTGGTCAGGCCTGCGCGCGCAATCCCTTTCCCATCATCATTCCCTGCCACCGCGTGCTGGCGGCGGGCGGTGCCCTCGGCGCCTATTCGGGCGGTGATGGACCCGTTACCAAAAAATGGCTGTTAGACCACGAACAGCACATCCGCCGCTGAAGGAACGCCCGCCAGCGACCGGCAGCACACGCGCATTTCCTCCGCAATTCATCCCTCGTCATAGGGCGGCGCACCCCTGCTGCTGGCTGGCCCGATCAGGCGGGCATCATCGACATGACCCCGACATCGGGATCGATAAGCCCGTGGTAAATCATTGATCCTGCGACATACATGATGGCGACCAGCCCCAGATAGGCAACCCAGTGATAGCGGCCGATCAGCCGCGCAATGAAATTTGCGGCAACCGCCATCAACGTTACCGAAAGCGCCAGACCAAAAAACAGGACCGTGGGGTGATCGCGCGCCGCCCCGGCAACCGCCAGGACATTGTCGAGGCTCATCGACAAATCGGCCACCGCGACCTGCACCACGGCGCGGCCAAAGCTCTTGGTCTGCGGGATTCCCTCGATTTCGGGTGTGGCCGGGTCATCGATCGCGGGTGCAGGCCCGGGGGGGTGGAGCTCCCGAAACACCTTCCATGCCACCCACAGCAGCAACAGGCCGCCGGCGAACAGCAATCCGACAACCTTGAGCAAGGTGGTGGCGACCAGCGCAAAGCCGATCAGGCACGTCAGCGCAATCGCCACGCCAATCGCCAGAACACGTCGCCGCTGATCGGCCGGCAGGCCGGCGGCAAGCGTGCCGAGCACCATGACATTGTCCCCCGCCAGCATCAGATCGATCAGGATAACCTGGCCAAGCGCGGCAAGCCCTGCTGGCGTGAAGACATCGGCAAAGTCAATCATGACAGGTCGCCTAGCAGGGGGCTTGATCGCCGCCTAAAGGCAGCCGGGGGCGGATATGGCATCGCTTGGCCGCACCCTGCGGTCCGTCGCGGCGCCGCATCCGGTTACTGGTTCATGCTATCGAAAAAGTCTTCGTTGGTCTTCGAATCCTTCATCTTGTCGAGCAGGAATTCCATCGCGTCGATCGTGCCCATCTGCATCAGGATGCGGCGCAGCACCCACATTTTCGACAGCTTGCCCTTGTCAACGAGCAATTCTTCCTTGCGGGTACCCGATTTACCGACATCCAGTGCCGGGAAGATGCGCTTGTCGGCGACCTTGCGATCGAGCACGATTTCGGAATTGCCGGTGCCCTTGAATTCTTCAAAAATCACTTCGTCCATGCGGCTGCCGGTGTCGATCAGCGCGGTGGCGATGATCGACAGCGATCCGCCTTCCTCGATATTGCGCGCTGCACCAAAAAAGCGTTTTGGCCGCTGCAACGCGTTGGCATCGACCCCGCCGGTCAGCACCTTGCCCGAGCTGGGCACAACGGTGTTATAGGCACGGCCAAGGCGGGTGATGGAATCGAGCAGGATCACCACGTCCTTTTTGTGTTCAACCAGTCTTTTCGCCTTTTCGATCACCATTTCGGCGACCTGGACGTGGCGCTGCGCGGGTTCGTCAAAGGTGGAAGAAATCACTTCGCCCTTCACGCTGCGCTGCATGTCGGTGACTTCTTCGGGGCGTTCGTCGATCAGCAGCACGATCAGGAAAACCTCGGGGTGGTTGTCGGTGATCGCCTTGGCGATGTTTTGCAACAGCACCGTTTTACCAACGCGGGGCGGCGCGACGATCAGCGCGCGCTGGCCTTTGCCCTGCGGGCTGACGATGTCGATGACGCGGGCCGATTTATCCTTGATCGTCGGATCATGCGGATCGAGCGTCAGCTTTTCGTCGGGGTAAAGCGGTGTCAGATTGTCGAAATTGACGCGGTGGCGGACCGCATCGGGATCATCGAAATTGACCGACGTCAGCTTGACGAGCGCAAAATAGCGCTCGCCATCTTTGGGCCCGCGAATTTCGCCTTCCACGGTATCCCCCGTGCGCAGCCCGAATTTGCGCACCTGGTTGGGCGAAATGTAAATATCATCCGGGCCCGCCAGATAATTGGCCTCTGGGCTGCGGAGAAAACCAAAGCCGTCGGGGAGCACTTCGATCGTGCCCAGCCCCATTATCTGTTCGCCATTTTCGGCCTGAATTTTCAGGATCGCGAACATCAGATCCTGCTTGCGCAGCGTCGACGCGCTCTCAATGCCGAGCTCTTCAGCCATTTCGACCAGTTCGGCGGGTTTTTTCTTTTTCAGGTCGGCAAGATGCATGGGGGTGGTCCGGTACTGGCAGCGTGGGGCTGGGGATTGAGCGTCGATCTGCGGTTAAGGATACGCGACGAAGCTATAGGAAGGAACCCTGCGGCAGGACGCCGCAGTCGGTGTTGGCAAAGAAGTAGGTGCCCGGCGCCATCAAGTCAAGCAAGGCGGCGGCTTAAAACGGCTGAACGACCACCAGCACAACGATCAGCGCGGCGGCTAACCCCGGAATTTCATTCAAAAGCCGCAACTGCTTACCGCTGAGACGCCGGACACCCGTCGCAAGGCGCTTTGAATAGCTGACTGCCCAGCCATGATAGCCCGTCAACAGGACAACGATCGCGAATTTGGCGTGCAACCAGCCCAATCCGGAGACGCCCGAAAACATGCCGATATTCGCCGCCAACATCAGGCCCAACGCCCAGACAATGATCATCGCCGGCGTGAGGATGATGGAGCGAATCTTGTGTTCCCGCTCAACCCAGCGCGCCTCTTCCTCTGAACCGGCCAAGGCTTCCTGATGATACACCAGATAGCGCGGCAGCATGAACAGCCCCGCCATCCAGAAAATCACAAATACCAGATGCGCGGCCTTTACCCACACATAGGCGGCGCCCAGGAAACCAACCATCAACGCCCCCTGACCCGCGTCAAAACCTGTTCGACATTTGCCAACGGCGTATCCTGCTGAATGCCGTGCCCGAGATTGAAGACATGCGGTCGATCGGCAAATGCCGCCAGAATCCGATCGATAGCGGCATCCAGCGCCGCGCCACCGGCAATAACCGCCAGCGGATCAAGATTGCCCTGTACGGGCATCCCAGGCGGCAGGCTGGCATGCGCCCAGGCCGGATCAACCGTCTCGTCCAGACCGATCGCATCGACGCCTGTTTGCTGCGCATAGGCCACCAGCTTGCCACCCGCGCCCTTGGGGAAACCAATAATCGGGGTATCGGGATGGCGCGCCTTCAGCTCGCGGACGATCCGGGCGGTCGGGGCAATCACCCAGGTTTCAAACTGCTGCGGCGACAAGCTGCCCGCCCAGCTGTCGAACAACTGCACCGCCTCAACCCCGGCGTCGATCTGTTTGGCAAGATACTCGACGGTCATGGTCGATATCGCGTCGATAATCGCGCCGAATGCCACCGGATCCTTATCGGCGAACCGGCGCGTTTCAACCTGATCGCGGCTGCCATGCCCGGCGACCATATAGGTTGCCACGGTCCACGGACTGCCGGCAAAGCCCAGAAACGTCACGCCCGGGTCCAACGCGGCTTTTACCTTGCGGACCGTTGCGTATACCGGATCGAGCCGCTCCGGCACATGGACAAGATCAGCCAGCGCATGATCAACCAACGGCGGGGAGAGCTGCGGCCCTTCGCCGACACCAAAGGTCAAAAACTGCCCCATTGCCGACGGGACCATCAAAATATCCGAAAACAAAATGGCGCCGTCAAAGCCAAACCGCCGGATCGGCTGGAGCGTGACCTCAGCGGCCGCATCGCTATCATTGACCAGATCGAGAAACCCGCCTTTTTCTGCCCTAAGCGCACGATATTCGGGCAAATACCGGCCCGCTTGCCGCATCAGCCAGATCGGCGCGACGGCTTGCTTCTTGCCCTTCAGTGTCGCCAGTAGCGGCTTTGCAGTCATGCCTGTCGGCCCTTCCCCAATATACTAATAAAAGAATCTATAAGGGTTGTTGATGTTGTTGGTGGGTGGATTGCCGGGCTAAGTTTTTGCTGCCCAACTTGCCAACAGCTTGACCCTCAATCCCCCGTGGATGTGCGATGAGTCGGTATTGGTCGTCCCCGTTTTCCACAGACTGTGGGTCGATCAATCCCATGTTCACGCAGCTGTGGATAGCGCCCTGTCTTATCCACGGCAATCGCGCGCTTGGCCGAAACGGCAGGTTGCGCTAGCCCTTTTCCGCATGTTGTCCACAGATCCATGCGCATGACCCGGCTGCACGTCCATTTATTGTCCGATTCGACGGGCGAAACGCTCGATAACATCGCCAAGGCCGCGCTCGCCCAATATGATGATGTTGAAACCATCCGGCATTTCTGGCCGATGGTGCGCAGCGAAGCGCATCTGGAACGCATCCTTCAGGAAATCGCGCAAAATCCGGGACTGGTGCTGTTTACATTGGTCAATCAGGCGACCCGGCGCACGCTTGAAGCACAATGCCGCGCCCTTGGCCTGCCGGCGGTCGCTCCGCTCGATTCGGTCACCGACGCGCTGTCGGGACTCCTCGGCCAGCAGGCCAAGGCGCGCCCCGGACGCCAGCATGTGCTCGACGCCGCTTATTTCCAGCGGGTCGAAGCGATCCAGTTCACGATTGCGCATGACGACGGGATTGGTGCAGAGGATTGGGAAGAAGCCGATATCATTCTTGCCGGTGTTTCACGCTCGTCCAAGACACCGACGTCGATCTATCTCGCCAACCGGGGATTCAAGACCGCGAACATCCCGATCGTGATCGAATCGCCGCCGCCGTCGGCGCTCTATTCGCTAAAGCATCCCCTGGTGGTTGGCTTGACCACCAGCGCCGATCGGTTGATCCAGGTGCGGCGCAACCGCCTGTTATCGCTCAATCAGGCGCCCGAAACCGCCTATGTCAATCAGGAGGCGGTAACACGCGAAGTCACCTTTGCGCGCCGGATGTTTGCCGACAATGGCTGGCCGGTGATCGATGTGACGCGCCGGTCGATTGAGGAAACCGCCGCGGCGATCATCGCCCTCGTCAGCGAACGCAAGTCGACGATATGAGCGTGGTGCTTGCCTCGACCAGCGCATCGCGACGCGCCATGCTCAACGCGGCCGGGGTGGCGCACGACGCAGTGGCCGCAAGGGTCGATGAGCGTGCGGTTAAAGACGCGATGCTCGCCGACAATGCGGCGCCGCGCGACATTGCCGACGCGCTTGCGGAGCTGAAAGCGGTCAAGATATCGCGCGAGCGGCCCGGCGCGCTGGTGCTCGGCGGCGATTCGGTCGTTGCGCTTGGCGATGGCAGGCTGCTCGACAAACCGTTGGACCGCGCGGATGCGGCGACCCATTTGCGGATGATGTCGGGGGCACGCCATGATCTGATCAGTGCCGCCGTGATCGCGCTTGATGGCGTGCCGATCTGGCGCCACGTCGATGTGGCGCGGATGCACGTCCGCATGTTGTCGGATGCCTTTATCGAGCGCTATCTTGACCTGGAATGGCCGGCGATTGCGGGCTGTGTGGGATGTTACCGCGTCGAAGGACCCGGTGTGCAGCTGTTTCACCGGATTGAGGGAAGCCAGTTCACCGTGATGGGGATGCCGTTGCTGCCGGTGCTTGATTTCCTGCGGATCAGAGGGGCCTTGCCGTCATGACGTCACCTTTTGCCGAGGTGATCGGCGACCCGATTGCCCATTCCAAGTCCCCGATTATTCACGGGTTTTGGCTCGATCAACTCGGCATCGACGGCAGCTACCGCACCCACCGCGTCGCTGTTGAGGAACTGCCGGCCTATATCGTGGCGCGCCGCGACGAAGCGACTTGGCGGGGATGCAATGTCACCATCCCGCACAAGGTTTCGGTGATGGCGCAGGTTGATGATCCGGGCAATGTGCGCGGGACGATCGGCGCGATGAATACGGTGCTCCGCCAGCCCGATGGGTCGTTGATCGGTACCAATACCGACGCGGCCGGCTTTGCCGCGCCGATTGCCGGCATTGACCTGGACGGCAGGCCCGTTGCCGTTATCGGCGCGGGCGGCGCAGCGCGCGCGGTCTTGTTCGCACTGGCCCGGCTGGGGGTCGGTCCGGTAACGCTGTATAATCGCACGCCATTAAAGGCCGCGGCTTTGCTGTCGATGTTTGGCCTGAAGGGAGAGGTCAAACCATTGGGTGCGCCGCTGCCGCCAGTGGCGCTGCTCGTCAACAGCAGCGCGCTTGGCATGACGGGCCAGCCCGCGCTCGATATCGATCTGGCACCGCTCCCCGACGACGCGATCGTTTATGATGTCGTCTATGCGCCGCTGGAAACCGCCTTGCTGGCGCAAGCGCACCAGCGCGGTCTCGATACGGTTGACGGGCTCGATATGCTGATTGGGCAGGCGGCCCTGGCGTTCGAGCTGTTTTTTGGTGCCGAACCCCCGCGGGACCGCGACGATGCACTGCGCGTGTTGCTGACGACATGATCAAGCTGGGCCTGACCGGATCGATCGGCATGGGAAAATCCACTGTGGCGGCGATGTTTGCCGATGCCGGCATCCCCGTTTTCGACGCCGATGCCGTCGTGCACAGGCTGCAAGGTCCGGGTGGCGCGCTGTTGGCGGATATCGAAGCCGCGTTTCCCGGGACAACCGGCGCGGACGGCGTTGATCGCCCACGGCTGGGCGCCGCGGTGTTCGGCGACGATCAGGCGATTCAGCGGCTGGAGGCGATTGTGCATCCGGCCGTGGCGCGGGCGCGCGCCGATTTTCTGGCGGATCATGCCGCCGCGCCAATGGTTGTGTTTGACGTGCCATTGCTTTTCGAAACTGGCGGCGATGCGCATGTCGACGCCATCGCGGTTGTTTCTGCCCCGCATCACGTTCAGCGCGCGCGCGTGCTGGCGCGGGCGGGCCAAAGCGATGAACGGCTGGCCAGCATCCTGGCGCGCCAAACCCCCGATCATGAAAAACGCGCCCGCGCGGGGTTCATCATCGATACCGGTGTATCGATTGAGGAAACCCGCGAGCAGGTTGATGCGGTGATTGCTTGCCTGTTGGCGCAAGTGGGTGGATAGTCGGGCAAATGCGAGAGATTGTTTTCGACACCGAAACCACCGGCCTTAGTTTTTCGAATGGCGATCGGCTGGTTGAAATCGGGTGTGTCGAACTGGTCAACCGGGTGGAGACGGGGCGGACATTCCACGCCTATTTCAATCCCGAACGGCCAATGGCGGCCGAAGCCCAGGCCATTCACGGGCTTTCGGACATATTTCTTTCCGACAAGCCTGTATTCGCCGACATGGCAGAGCATCTCATCGAGTTTATCGCCGACAGTCCGCTGATTGCGCATAATGCCAATTTCGATTTCGGCTTTCTGAACGGTGAGCTTGGCCGCTGCGGCCGCGTCACGGTTGCGATGGACCGGATGGTCGACACGCTGACCCTTGCCCGCAGCCGTTTTCCCGGAGCCAAGCATTCGCTGGATGCGCTGTGCTCGCGCTTTGGCGTCGATCGCAGCCACCGCGTGCTGCACGGGGCGTTGCTCGACGCCCAGCTTCTTGCCCAGGTTTATGTCGAACTGACCGGCGGTCGTCAGATTGGGCTGACCCTGGCCATCGAGACGACCAGCGACATCGATGCCGCAGCCAAGCCGGTTGCGCCGGCCGTCGCGCGCCCGCCGCGCCATTTCGCCCCCAGTGCCGATGAGCTTGAGCGGCACCGGGCATTTCTGGCCGGACTGACCAATCCCTTATGGGGGGAGGTCACGGCATCAGGCTGACGTTGGTGGTCCGCGCCCAGCGATCGGCGTGCGGCATTTGGTTTTTGAGGAGAGAACGCCATGGACATCCGGGTATCGGGACATCAGGTCGAAACGGGCGAGGCCCTGCGGCTCCACATCCGAACCAGGCTGCAGGCGATTGCCGATAAATATTTTTCCCGCGCGATTTCCGCCCATGTCACGCTGGGCAAAGGCCCCCATGACAACGGCTTTACCTGCGATATTGTCGCGCATGTGATGCAGGGCCTGATCCTGAAGGGCCGCAACGATGGCATGGAAGCGCATGGCGCGTTCGACGGCGCGGCCGAAAAGATCGAAAAACAGCTTCGCCGCTATATGCGTCGATTGAAGGATCGCAACGGCAATCACGGTGCCGATGCGGTGCCCACAGACGCGCTGCCCGATGCGGCGGGCGATACCGACAGCCGATTTTACAACGCGCGCTATACGTTGTTCAGCGAAACCGTCGATGATGACGAAGTTGCCGATGCGCCAGTGATTGTCGCCGAAACCCGCGTCGACGTGCCCGATGCCACGGTGTCCGACGCGGTGATGATGCTCGATTTGCGCAACACTGCCGCGCTGATGTTTCGCAATAGCGGCACCGGCGATTACAACATGGTCTATCGGCGAGGTGACGGGACGATCGGCTGGGTTGAGCCGGGCCGCGGCGGATAGCCCTTCCCCTCCACCGCAATCGGGCGTATGCGCCGCCCCGCCCCGGAAATTTTTAGACACCTGTTCGGTGCGTCCAAGGACGGTCATGACCGATTTCAGTGATTTGCTACTCCCTCAGACCGTGATCGAAGGCCTGACCGCCAAGAGCCGGAAAAGCCTGTTCGCCGATCTCGCCGCCCGGCTGGGCGACGCTTATGCGGTCAACGCGGCCGATGTTGCGGCGGCTTTGTCCGATCGCGAACGCATAGGATCAACCGGATTCGGCGGCGGCATTGCCATTCCCCATGGCCGCATGGCGGGGATTGATCATGTTGTCGGTATTTTTGCGCGCTTGTCGCAGCCGCTCGATTTCGAAGCGGTCGACGGGCTGCCGGTTGATCTGGTCTTTGCGATGTTGTCGCCGACCGATGCCGGGGCCGCGCATCTAAAGGCCCTGGCCCGGGTGTCGCGACAGCTGCGCGATCGCGGCTTCATCGCCAAGTTGCGCGGCGCCGGGTCGCCCGACGCGCTCTACGCCCTGTGGACACAGGATCAGGCGCGTGACGCTGCCTGAAGCTGGCGATGCGGCGGCAGATGCAGGGGGCGACGCGGCAGTCGCCGGTGCGGCCGCGCATTTTCGGGCGCTCGAATCGCTCTATGCGGCAGCGCCGATTAACCAGCTATTCGAATCGCGGCTCGACATTACCGAGGGCGGGGTTGCTCGCATCCATTTCCTCGTCGATCAGCGTTATTATCATGCCGGCGGCGCGGTCCACGGGACCAGCTATTTCAAGATGCTCGACGATGCGGCCTTTTACGCGGCCAACAGCCTTGTCACCGACCGCTTTCTGCTGACGACTGCCTTCAACCTGTTGTTCACGCGACCGCTGCGCGAGGGACAAGTGGTGGCGGAAGGCCGCTGGATCAGTGGCCAGCGCCGGGTATTGATCGCCGACGCTCGTCTGATCGATGCGGATGGTGAGGAAGTCGCGCGCGGTACCGGCACCTTCATGCGCTCGCGCATGCCGCTCGCCTCGCTTCCCGGGTACCGGATGAACCCCAGGGCCAGCGAGTCGCGCGATTCATGACCGATCGATTGCGCAGCGACGTCCATGTCGGGGCGCTGCTGCGACGCGTGAACGACGCGGGCGGCATGGCGGTGGTGCTTGCGCGCGGCGAGGCGCAGGATGGCGCGTTATTAATTGTTACCTTTGATAAAGGCGTCTTTACAGGAATTTACCAGCGCGAACCCCAGGGTCAGGCGGCGGCGACATTGGCCCGGATCGGCCCCGCCGACAGTGCCGACGCGCAAAGCATCACCGACTTCTGGCACCGCCGTCGCCAATTCGACCCGGATCTTTGGGTAATCGAACTGGACATCGCGTCGGCAGAACGCTTCGCCGCTGAAACGATTCTTTAAGGTTGACCGGTCGCCCCGGCCGAATAAGGCGCGCGGACCACGTTTAAAGCGTTGTGCCGGCGCGATGTGCGATATCGACCGGTGACGCAGTCGGGGAGTTGGTCCAGCCGATGGTTCAAAGAGGTAAACTCTTCGATTTCGTCTCGGTTGCACGCTCACCGCATTTACTGTTGTTTCAATGTCGTTGATGAACCGCACCGCCCTTTCCGCGGTGATTTTTGTTACCCTTGGTCTGGCCAGCGTCAGCGCGCCGGGCCTTGCCTATGATCTCAACCGACCGACCGTTTCAACGCCGTCGCTCGTCCCCGACACCCGGATTATTCCGTCTTCGGCCCCCCTCGCCCAGCCTGAGGCCGCCGCGACCGATCCCGCAGTTGATCCTGCCGCCGATCCTGCCGCTGCCAATGCTGCGACCGACGACAGCGATGCCGATGCGAGCACCTATGCAAGCCTTTCCGAAGCTGTCGCTGCGCAGGACATGCCCGATCAGCTTGACGGGGATCTGAAGTGCCTCGCTGAGGCAGTGTATTTTGAATCGAAGGGCGAACCGCTTTCGGGCCAGCTGGCGGTTGCCAAGGTCATCCTGAACCGGACGCAATCGGGACGGTTTCCCAAATCGGTTTGCTCGGTCGTGACACAGGCGGGTCAGTTCTCGTTCGTGCGCGGCGGGGTGATGCCGCGCGTTTCAACCGGATCGGCTTCGTTCCGGACCGCAACGGCGATTGCGCAGCTCGCGCTGCGCGATGGCTGGTCAAGTGCGGCCGACGATGCCCTGTATTTCCATGCGCGCCGCGTGTCGCCAGGCTGGCGGATGACGCGGGTTGCCTCGATCGGCAACCACGTCTTTTATCGCTGATCCGGCGCAACACAGTCTTTCATATGTTCGCTTAATGTTCTAATCGGTGGCGATGGCATCAATCCTCGCCGCCGATTCGAGCATATCCGGACCGCTCACCGCCACCGATGTTGCGCGCGGGGTGACCCGGATGCTGCTGCGCCACGATTTGCTGGCGATCGCGGAGGTCCAGCTCGATGGCGGGCGCCGGGCCGATCTGATGGCGATCGATGCGCGCGGGCAGATCGTCATCGTCGAGATCAAGGTGTCGCGCGCCGATTTGCTGGGCGACGGCAAATGGCCCGATTATCTGGCGCATTGCGATCGATTTTTCTGGGCAGTGCCGCATGGGTTTGACGTATCGCCGCTGTCGGGCGACGCGTTTCTGCCCGAACGCACGGGCCTGATCGTCGCTGACCGCTACGATGCGTCGATCGTCCGCGAAGCGCACAGCACGCCGTTGGCCGCACCGTCGCGCAAACGGATCACGCTCGCCTTTGCGCGCCGCGCCGCGCGGCGACTGGTTTTTGCCGCCGATCCCGATGTGGTCCAGTTGTGGGATTCGGTTGCCTGATCACCCGCCGGTTATTTGGAAACCGGTTCTGGAGCGCGTTCGGTGTTGATTGAATCAAAACCGGCGCTCCAGGCTTTTGGTTTGCCGCGTTTTCCGAGTCGTCAGCTGCTTCCACCAGACTTGAGAACGCTCTAAAGCTTGGGGCCCGACACGCCACGCCGTTCGCGCTTGGGCACATCGGCAAACATCTTGGCCAGTGCCGGCGTGCGGACGTCTTCATTGGCATAGGCGCGCGCCGATTTGCCGGCGATTGAATCGGCCTGGTCGGGATCAGCCCCTGCGGCCAGCAAATCGCGGATCATCTGGGTGCTGCGGCGCTGGACCGCGCGGATCAGCGGCGTTTCGCCACTGTCATTGGCCAGGTTCACATTGGCCTTGCCGTCGATCAGGATCGGCACCAGTTCGGCATTGCCCAGCGTCACCGCGACCATCAGCGGCGAATTGCCATCGCGGTCGCGCAGGTTGGGATCGCCGCCCTTTTGCAGGATAAAGCGCGTATACACCGCATCGCCGCGCTTGGCGACGATGTGCAGCGCCGTTTCGCGCGTGGAAAAATCACGCGTGTTGACGATGGTGGAGCCGATTTTGTTGAGCGCTTCGGTGACTTCTTCACCCTTGGCGTCTTTTACAGCCTCCAGAAACTTATAGCCGGCGGACTGACCAAGCTGCGCGCTTGCCGGTGCTGACAAGGGCAGCGCGAGCGCACAGAACAACGCAAGACGAACAGATCGGATGAACATGATCGGCAATATTCCCCAACTAGAACGGGCACAAGCGACGCTGGATCGGACCAGGGTTGCAAGCCGGGTTCTAACAGATCATGGCTGGCTGTGCTATGAATGAGCCGATCCGAAATCTGTTGCTGATCATGTTCGGCGTCACCCTGCTGAATGCCTGTTCCCCCAGCGGCAAGGCCACCGCACCGCCCCCCCTTGCCAATGCCCGGATCGGCGGTCCCTTCACCCTGACCGACCAGGATGGCCAGCGCGTGCGCGATACGGCGTTTGCGGGCAAATACCGCATCATCTATTTTGGCTATACCTTCTGCCCCGATGTGTGCCCGGTCGATGTCCAGAATCTGGCGCAGGGTCTGCGCGTGCTGGAAAAGAGCGATCCGGCGCTGGCCGCGCAGGTTGTACCGATCTTTATCAGCGTCGACCCTGCGCGCGACACACCGGCCGTGCTCAAGCAGTTTGTTGCGGCGTTTCACCCGCATATGGTCGGTCTGACCGGTTCAGCTGCCGACATCGCCGGGGTCGCAAAGGAATATGCCATTTTCTATCAGGCGCAGGCGCCCAATGCGCAGGGCGGGTACACCGTCGACCACAGCCGGGTTGCCTATCTGTTTGGCAAGAAAGGCGAGCCGCTCGCGCTGCTGCGCCACGATGGCACGCCCGAACAAATCGCCGCCGACATCAAGCAATGGGCCCGATGAGCGCGCGGTTCTGGGAAGATACGCCGCTTGAACAGCTTGATCGCGGCCAATGGGAAGCCTTGTGCGATGGCTGCGGCAAATGCTGTGTCCACAAGCTTGAAGATGAAGATACCGGCGATCTGCTGCCGACCAATGTTGCCTGCCGCTTGCTCGATCGGCGCAGCGGCCAGTGCAGCGATTACCGGCATCGGCGCGCGCTCGTCCCCGAATGCGTCCGACTGACACCGGCGAGCCTAGCGGCGATCGACTGGCTGCCCCAGAGTTGCGCCTATCGACTGCGCGCCGATGGCCTGCCGCTGCCCGATTGGCATCATCTGGTCTGCGGCGATCGTGAAGCGGTGCACCGGGCGGGCATGTCGGTGCGCGGCTGGACGGTATCGGAAATCGATGCGGGTGATCTGGAACATCATCTGATCGACCGTGATTTGTGATGGGGTGCGTGGACATCGTCCGTCATCCGCGCGCGCGCCGCACGCGGCTGTCGGTTGATCCTGCCAGTGGCCGGGTGCGGCTGACCTTGCCGCCCCGCGTCTCAGAAGCGGCGGGATTGCGCTGGGCCGAGGCGCATCGCGGCTGGATTGAAGATCAGCAGGCCCGGTTGCCGCGGCCCCAACCCTTTGTACCGGGTGAACAAATTCCATTCGATGATGCCCGGCTGACGATCGCGTGGCAGGCCGATGTGCCGCGGCGCGTGATCCGATCAGGAACAGCACTGATTGTTGGCGGTCCGATCGATGGTGTTAATCGGCGGGTCGCGGCGTGGCTCAAACGTCAGGCACTGGCAATTTTGCGCGCTGAGACCGATGAATTCGCGGCGGCGGCCGGCGTCACCGTCACGGGCGTGTCGGTGGGTGATCCGCGCGGCCGCTGGGGCAGTTGTTCCTCAAGCGGCGCCATCAGGTACAGCTGGCGGCTGGTGCTTGCCCCGGCATGGGTCCGCCGCGCAACGGTTGCGCACGAAGTCGCCCACCGTGTGCACATGAATCATGGACCGGCCTTTCATGCGCTGGTGGCGACACTCTACCAAGCTGATCCGACCCCCGCGCGCCATTGGTTGCGCCGCGAAGGCGCGGCGCTTCACTGGTTTGGGCGGGGTTGTTGACCGCGCTGCTCGCCGGGCCGGCCGGCGGTCGCGGGCGCTGAGGCGGCGGGTCGTCCGTCACGAACGGGGGCGCCGTTGCGATTGAGCACCCGGTCCATCCATGCCTGGTCAAGCTTTTCAGGCGGGGGTGGCAACGGGTCGCCAGTGCCGGGGTCGGGCAAGGGCGATGCCGGCCCGTCGCCTTGACCACCGCCGGGCTCGATCGGGTTGCCATCGGGGTCGACGAACAGGCCATTATCCGGCTCGCCGAAATAGGATTCCTCGTCCAGATTGGGCAAATCTTCGGGCAGGGTGACCTGCGTATCGAACTGCTCGACCGGCCGGCGCGCGACCGCAACCTTCATGAAATCCGCAAAGGCGCGCGCAGGCGCGGTGCCGCCGTGCAGTCCGGGAATCGACTTGGCGTCGTCACGGCCCATCCAGACCCCGGTCGTCAGCCCGCTCGAAAAACCCAGAAACCATCCATCCTTGGTCGACGTGGTGGTGCCGGTTTTACCGGCGACGGGCCGGCCGATCTGCGCGGCGCGGCCGGTACCCGTATTGACCGCGGTCTGCAGCAGGTCGGTCATCTGGGCGGCGACATAGGGAGCGACCAGGACGTGGCTTCGATCGACTTCATGCGCGTAGATCGTCTCGCCATCGGCCGTCACCTTGGTGATGCCATAGGGCGTTACCGCGACCCCCTTGCTCCCGACCGAGGCAAAGGCGCGGGTCATATCAATCAGCCGGACGTCGGAGGTACCCAATACCATCGACGGATAGGTTGAGACCGGCGTGGTGATCCCGAACCGACGCGCCATGTCGGCCACGGTGCCAAAGCCTACCTCGCCGCCCAGCTTCGCCGCGATCGTATTGATCGAATAGGCAAAGGCCGTGCGCAGC
Source organism: Sphingomonas sp. (assembly GCA_019753375.1). Lineage (GTDB taxonomy): Bacteria > Pseudomonadota > Alphaproteobacteria > Sphingomonadales > Sphingomonadaceae > Sphingomonas. Next base: position 20,563 of record JAIELC010000003.1, on the reverse strand, counting down.
GTGACCGGGCCGGAATTGCGACGCGAATCGTTGCGCGGGCTCCAGCCATTGATGGTAATCGGTTCATCAACCTCGACATCATCGGGCTTGTGCCCCGCCTCGAGCGCGGCCAGATAAACGAACAGCTTGAACGATGATCCCGGCTGGCGGACCGCCTGGGTCGCGCGGTTGTAAATCGACGACACATAATCCTTGCCACCGACCATCGCGCGCACCGCACCGTCGCGGTCGATCGAAATCAGCGCGCCCTGGGCATTGGCGGGCACATTGGCGCGGATCGCGGTATCAGCGGCCTTTTGCATGCCCAGATCCAGCGTCGTCCAGACTTCGAGCGGCCGGGTCGGCTCGTCGATCAGCGTTTCGAGCTGCGGCAGCGCCCAATCGGTGAAATAGCGAACGCTGTTTTGCTTGGGCTCGGGCGCCAGTTTCAGCGATGCCGGGTCCGCGCTGGCTGCTTGTTCGGGCGTGATGACGCCGGTTTCCTGCATCAATTTGATGACGACACCTGCCCGCCCGATCGCGGCATCGGCATCAGCCGTCGGTGAATAATGCGACGGTGCCTTAACGAGGCCCGCGATAACGGCAGCTTCCGGGATCGACAGCGTTTCCGCGCCATGACCGAAAAAGCGCCGCGATGCCGCGTCAATGCCATAGGCTCCGCCGCCGAAATAGACTTTGTTGAGATAGAGTTCGAGGATCTGATCCTTGCTGAATTTGCGTTCGAGCGCGAGCGCCAAAATGCCTTCGCGCACCTTGCGCCCATAGGATCGGTTGATCGTCAGAAACACATTGCGGGCAAGCTGCTGGGTGATGGTTGACACCGCGATTACTTTGCCGCGCCGTTCAACGCTGCCGATCATCCCGCGGGCAATGCCGATCGGGTCGACGCCGATATGCGAATAAAAGCGGCGATCTTCGACCGAAATCATCGCATCGCGCATTATTTTGGGGATGCGGTTGCTGGGCAGCCATTGGCCAAAGCCCGGCCCCAACGACACGATCACCGTCCCGTCAGCGGCATGGACCCGGATCGTCTGGCCATTGGGGGATGATTTGAGCTCGTCAAAGCTCGGCAGCTGCGCGGCGGCAACATAAACGGCGATCACCAGCGCGATCACGCCGAGCAGTGCCAGGCCAATCGTCACCTGCAACAGCCGAACGATCCATCGGCGCCAGGCCGGCGACTGAAATCCTGATGTCTGGGAAGAGCGTTTGGCCATGCCGATGTTATGCGATACCCGGTTCGTCGCACGCTCACAAGCGGCGTGCGACGACCGTGCTATAGGCGGCTATATTAACGGGGCTTGAAATTAACGGGGCTTGAAGTCGAGGCTGACCGAATTCATGCAATAGCGCAGCCCCGTGGGCGGCGGTCCGTCGGGGAACACATGGCCCAAATGCCCATCGCAGCGCGCGCAGCGCGCCTCGGTACGGGACATGCCGTGGCTGGTATCGCTATGCTCGGACACCCGAGCATCATCGATCGCCTGCGAAAAGCTGGGCCAGCCCGACCCAGAATCATATTTGTCCGCGCTATCGAACAAATCATTGCCACAACCGGCACATTTATAAATGCCATCGGCCTTGTTGTGATTGTATCGGCCCGAAAAAGCGGGCTCAGTTCCCGCCTCGCGAAGCACATGATATTGTTCTGGCGTCAATTTCTTGCGCCATTCGGATTCTGAAAGAATATATTCGTCCATATGACCTAGCTTTTCCCTGCAAAGCGCCCGGCGTCAATCGGGGAATGGTTAATGCGCGTCAATCTGGCCGCAACTTCCATCAACGGCGGCGCAAACCCGGCAATGCCGAGCAAAAACGGGGCAATCCCGGGAGATTCGGCCGCGCGCCGGATCGTACCGGCAACGCCAATCGGCCGCCAGAGTGCCCGGGCGAGACGGTGTTGATAGTCGGGCGCACCGTTTGGTCCATTATCAAGATAGGCCTGCGCTGCCCGAACACCGCTGGCGATCGCGATTCCCATGCCCTCGCCCGCCAGGGACGGGATGACGCCGGCCTGATCGCCGAGCCGAAACAATCCGGGCTGGCCGTGCCGGATGCGCCAGCCATAAGGCACATTGGCAATCGCATCGACCGGCGCATCGCTGTGCCGATAGGCTAGCCGATCCCCCAGCGCCGGGACTTCGGCGGCGATGGCGGTCAGCAGCTTTTCAGGGTCGCCGGCTTCAGCCAGGCGCGACCGGTGGACCGCCATGCACAGATTGGCGCTGCCATCTTCCTGCAGCACGATGCCCGCATAGCCCCGGTCGATCATGTGCAGCTCGATCGCGTCGCCGACCAGCTTGGTAAGGCCGGGCGCGGGCCCCAGCCGGACGCGGATGCCCAGCGACGGATCGGCGCCGCGCGCTTCAGCGGGGCGGGCAAGGCCGCGCAAGTCGTATTTGCCGGTGGCCAGGAACAGCGCGGTCCCATCAATGTCGGTGCCATCGCTCAGCCGGATGCCCTGACCCTCGACCGATCGGGCCGCGACGCCTGTTTCAATCGCCGCGCCGGCACGCTCGGCCGCTGCCAGCATCACCGTGTCGAGCCGGTGGCGGGAAACCCCCTGCGCGGGCCGCGGCAGCGCCGATTCGGCCATCTGGGTGCGCGTGAACAGCCTTACCCGGGTGACCTGATCCTGATTGAGCGCATCGGCATCAATCCCCAGCCGATCAAGCGTGGCCAAAGTTCGCCAGCTCAGAAATCCCCCGCACAGCGCATCGCCGGTCACGCGGTTGCGCTCGATCAGCAGATGCGGGGCGCCGGCGCGCGCGAGCAGCAGCGCGGTCGCGGCCCCCGCCGGCCCGCCGCCGACAATCAGCGCCGGTATTCGACGCATAGCCGGAACGGAAAAATGCGGGAAACGCGCGCGCCGGCAATGCCGGCTTCGGCCAGCATGGGCGGCCATTCGGCGGGTCGGTACGACCGCGCAACCGACAGGGTGCCGTCATGCCGGACAATCGGGTGCCAGCGCATCAGCCTTGCCAGCACCGGAAAGCCCCAATGGGCAAAGCCGTGCCGGTGCAAATCATTGATCAGCCAGCCGATCCGCGCTTCGGCCTGCATGAAGCGGAGAAACGCAATCAGCTGATCGTGCGACATATGATGCGCGACCAGGCTGCTGATGATGATGTCCCAATCCTCGCCTGCCTGATCGGCATAGTCGCCGGTCAGATACCGGATCGGCAGGTCAGCTGGGGTGTCCGCCCGCGCGGCAATCTCGCTGCGGGGATTCAGGTCGACACCAACCAGATCGGCGGCGATCCCCTTGCGCGCTGCCCAGCGGGCGATCCGGCGCAGCATGTCGCCATCGCCATAGCCCACGTCGAGCAGCTTTATCGATCGTCTGTCCGCGACCGCCCGGTTGAGAAACGAAAGCGTCGGGCGCGCGGCCATGGTCATCACGTTGACCCGGGCAAGATCGCGCACGACCGCCGCATAGACCGCCGGATCGAGATCGTCGGCGTCCATCAACTCATCGGCTATCGCCCGTTGATCCAGCGTCATGACGTCACACTGTTGAACCCGAACCCCTCGGCGGCAAGCCCGGGGCCGAACGCCAGGGCAACGCCATCGTGCACAGCGGGGCCCGCCAGCATCCGGGCCAGGACGAACATCAGCGTTGCCGACGACATATTGCCATAGTCGGCGAGCACGCCCCGTGACGCCGCCAATATCGCGGGGGACAAGGCCAGGGCGGTTTCGACGGCGTCGAGGATCGACCTGCCGCCGGCATGCACCGCCCAGCCATCAATCGCCTCGGGTGCCCGTCCGCCTGTGGCAGCGGCGGCAAAATCGGGCTCATGCAGCGCGGCGCTGATCCGTGCCGGGACCTGCCCCGACAAATGCATCGCAAACCCGCGATCGGTGACGTCCCACCGGATCAGCGACTCCGAATCGGGCAAGGTCGTGGCAAAGGGCTGGCCCAGTTCGAATCCATGCCGGTCGGCGGTCACCAGACCGGCCGCGGCGCCGTCGCCAAATTGCAGCATGGCCAGCAACGGTTCGATCTCGCTGGCTTGCTGCAGGTGCAGCGTCGACAGCTCAACGCAGAGCACCAGCACGCGGGCGCCCGGATCGGACCGGACGATATGACGGGCGGTGCGCAGCGCGGCAACCGCGGCATAGCACCCCATAAAGCCGACCAGCAGTCGTTCGACCGACCGCGACAGTCCCAATCGGCGCGCGATAATCTGGTCGATGCCCGGCGCCACGAACCCGGTGCAACTTGCGACGACGAAGTGGCTGATTGTTCCAAGCGGATGCTGTGCGGCCAGCGCGTCGATCGCGGCGATGCCGAGGGTTGGCGCCGCGTCCGCGTAGATTTGCATGCGTCTGGTGGTGCCGGGAAGCGCTGCCCCGGCATAGAATCCATCATCGGCGACGGGCGATCCACCGGTCGGGGTTGGCGGCAGGACCGACCAGCGATGATCGATCGCGGAGCGCGCCGCCATCCGGTCAAACAGCTTCAACGCGCGCGCATCGGCGATCTGCGCGCGTGCCCAGCCGATAAAGGCGTGGTGGATGTCGTGGCCGGGTACGGCGGTACCAAGCGCGTTCAGATAGGCGGCGACGGGCAAATAGGGTCCCTAAAATATCACATCGGGGCCGCCGACACGGATGCCCAAACGGTTCATAACGCGTTCGTGCCGAATTTGCCCCACCGCATTTCGACCCGGTCAGGTCGATATCTTTCTTGCCAATGATGGCGGCAATGTAAACGTTGATTAGCAGCCCCCGATCAAAGGATCTCCGCAATGCGCGCCACGCCGCCCGTCTCAGCCGCCCTTTCTGTCCTGTTGACCCTTGCGGCGCCCGCCACGGCAGCAGGACCGGCGGAAAAAGCACACCCGATGGCAGAAGAACAGGCGCTGGAGCTGGCCAAGCAGGCAATTGCGCTGCGATCGGTGGATGGACCGGGCAATCAAACGCCGCAGGTTGCCGCCTTGTTCAAGGCGGCGCTGGTTGCGGGCGGCTTTGCGGATGCCGATGTCACGATCACCCCGGTCGATGACACCGCCTATCTGATCGCGCGCTGGCATGGCAGCGATTCGGCGCTCAAGCCGCTGGTGCTGTCCGGTCACATGGACGTCGTCGCTGCCAGGCCGTCCGACTGGCAGCGCGATCCCTTTACCCCGATTGTCGAGAACGGCTATCTCTATGGGCGCGGCGCCACCGATATGAAGTTTGACGCGGCGCTGGCGCTGGCGTCGCTGATCGAGCTCAAGCGACAAGGCTATCGGCCACGCCGCGATATCATCATCGAATTTTCGGGCGATGAGGAAACGCGGATGAAAACATCCTCGATCATCGCCGATCAGCTTCAACATGCCGAGATGGTCATCAACATCGATGGCGGCGGCGGTGCGGTTGACGAAGCAACCGGCAAACCGGTCTATTTCACCTGGCAGGGTGCCGAAAAAACCTATGCCGATTTTGAGCTGACGGTCACCAACCCGGGGGGCCACAGCTCAGCACCGCGCAAGGACAATGCGATTGTCCAGCTGGCGCAGGCATTGGCCAATATCGGCCGGTATCGCTTCACCCCAGAGGTGAACCCGGTCTCGCGCAGCTATTTCGAAAAGGCAGCCGCTTATGAAGGCCCCGCAATCGCGGCGGCGATGCGCGCCTTTGCGGCCAACCCGGCCGACCCCAAGGCGATCGAGACGCTGGCGAGCGATCCGGCGCATGTCGGTCAGATCGGCACGACCTGTGTCGCCACGATGGTGTCGGGCGGCCATGCCGTGAACGCGCTGCCCCAACGCGCGACTGCCAACATCAATTGCCGGATCTTTCCCGGCCACAAGCCCGCCGAGATCATGGCGGAACTCGCCCGCGTTGCGGGGGATCCGGCGGTGTCGTTCAAGGATGTGACCGAAGGATCGGTCGCCAATGATGCGTCGCCGGTGCGGCCTGATTTCGTCAAGGCCGTCGAAGCGGCGATGGCGCAGGTTTATCCGGGCCTGGCTGTCTTTCCCGCCCAGGCGTCGGGGGCGAGCGACAGCATGTGGTTCCGCTATCACCACGTGCCCAGCTATGGCGCCAGCCCGGTGTTCATCAAGGGATCGGATGATTTCAGCCACGGGCTGAACGAGCGGGTGCCGATCAGCAATATCCGCCCGGCAATCAGCTATTATCTGCTGCTGATCCCGGCGCTGTCGAAATAAAGGGCGTTGGACTGCCCGATGCTGCCAGTACCGCGTCGATCTGTGCCCGCGCCAGCGCGCACGCCTGATCGGGGGTGAAGCAGCCGGGGGACAGGCATAGTTCCAGCCATAATCCGTCAACCAGGGCCGTGATGCCGATCGCGGCGATATAGCGGCTGGCGGCTGGCGTGCCGCAGTCCGCCAGCAACAATTCCAGCATCCGGCGATAGTCGGCATATTGCGCGTCGTGCAGTCGCGCGATGTCGGGGCGGGCGCGGACAAGGCTCCACAGCGCAATCCACGTCGCCAGCAGCTCGGCATCGGCGATGGGCGGGGCAAAGCTTGCGGTAACATAGGCATCCAGCCGCGCGCGGGGTGTGTCCGCCGCCGCCGCCACCGCCGCGGCCAGCGCGGCCGTTACCGTGGCACCGAGGTGTTCATAGGCCGCGCTGATCAACGCATCGACGCTGGCGAAGTAATGATTGACCAGCCCGGGGGAGACGCCCGCTTCGATCGCGATCGTGCGCACCGATGCGCCGGCAGCGCCGGTGCGCGCCAATACCCGGCTGCAGGCCGCGATCAGGCTTTGGCGCCGGGCGTCGGGCTCGGCGCGGGTGAAGGCGGGCTTGTGCATGCGCAACGCTTATTATACGATCGTCCAACAAGCAACCGGGTCAGGGACAGCAACGACCATCATGGCGCAGCGCCACGCCGATATTGCCGCCGGGGCAGACATGGCCGATCCGCTTGCGGATTGGGGCCTGCCGGGATGGCTGTATACCGACCCCGACTATTTTGCAGTCGAGATGGAGCGCGTCATCCGCCCGTCGTGGCAGATCGTCTGCCATGTCGGCGATATCCCCCATCCCGGCGACTGGCGCTCGCTAGACTATCTTGGCGAAAGCGTCATCGTCGTGCGCGGCGATGATGGAATCCTGCGGGCCTTTGCCAATGTCTGTCGCCACCGCGCGATGCGGCTGGTGGAGGGGCAGGCGGGCTGTGCGAAAAAGCTGGTCTGCCCGTATCACGCCTGGACCTATGAGCTTGACGGGCGCTTGTCGGGGGTGCCGATGCGGCGCGATTATCCCGCGCTGCGGCTGGAGGAAAACGGGCTGGCGCCGATCGACATCGATGTCTGGCGCGGGTTTGTTTTTGTCCGGTTAACGGACAATGGCGGGCCAAGCGTCGCGGCGATGATGGCGCCCTATGACGATCAGGTTGCGCCCTATCGCTTTGAAGAAATGCAACGGCTGGGTGACGTCCGGCATCGGCCGCGCGCCGTCAATTGGAAGAATGTCGGCGACAATTATTCGGACAATCTCCACATTCCGGTCGCGCATGACGGTCTCAGCCGGATTTTCGGCAAAAGCTATGCGATTGAAGCCATGCCCTATGTCGACAAGATGTCGGGCGAGCTGGTCGATCGGCCGTCCGATAATTTCTGGGAGCGATTTTACCAGACGCACCTGCCGCCGGCGCCGCATCTGCCGGCGGCAAACCAGCGGCTGTGGCTGTATTTCAAACTGTGGCCCAACATGGCCTTTGATATTTACGCCGACCAGATCGATTTCATGCAGTGGCTGCCGACCGGACCGACCAGCTGCGTCTTGCGGGAAATGGCGTTTGCGCTGCCCGATACCTACACCGTTGCTGGCAAGCAGCGCGCAATGAAGCTGGTCCGTTATGCCAATTGGCGGATCAACCGGGTCGTCAATGCCGAAGATACCTGGCTGATCGAGCGCGTACAGCAGGGCATGGCATCGAGGAGCTACACGGCGGGTCCCATCGGGGCGAGCGAAGTATGCCTGCGCAGCTTTGCCAGCAAGATCAGGGCGATCATCCCCGAAGCGCGGCTCGATCACCCGCCGCCGGCCGGATGGAGCCGAACGGCGCGCCGCGACTAGCGCCCCTATCTGCCGTTCGATCCGAGCGGCCTTTCTCGACGTTGCGCGACCCGAACGGAGCTGGATGAAATGACCAAGAAGTACGACGCGATCATCATCGGTGGCGGACATAACGGCCTGGTCTGCGCCTTTTATCTGGCGCGCGCCGGCTTGAAGGTCCGCGTGCTCGAACGGCGCGACATCATCGGCGGGGCCTGCGTTACCGAAGAATTTCACCCGGGTTTTCGAAACTCGACGGCCAGTTACACCGTCAGCTTGCTCCGGCCCAAAGTCATCGCCGACATGAAGCTCCACGATCGCGGCTATCGCATCATCGAACGCACGATCAGCAATTTCTTCCCGTTTCCCGACACCTATCTGAAACTGGGCGGCGGCACGGCACGCACGCAGGCCGAATTTGCCCGCTTCAGCCAGCAGGATGCGGATCGGTTCCCCGCTTATGAAACCGCGCTGGAACGCGTCGCCGAAGTCTTGCGCGGGATGGCGCTGAAAACCCCGCCCAATGCCGGCGGTGGTGTGCGCGCCTTACTGGCGGCCGCGTCGCAGGGGCGCCAGCTGGCGGGGATGGCGCTTGAGGCGCAGCGCGACGTGCTCGACATGTTTGTGAAATCCGCCCGCGAATTTCTGGATCACTGGTACGAGGACGATCACGTCAAAACCGCGTTCGGCTTTGATGCGGTGGTCGGCAATTATGCCGGCGTCAGCTCGCCAGGGTCTGCCTATGTGCTGCTCCATCATGTGTTTGGCGAAGTGAACGGCAAAAAGGGCGCCTGGGGGCATTCGGTGGGCGGCATGGGCGCGATCACGCAGGCGATGGCGGCGGCGTGCGCCGATCACGGGGTTGAGATCAGCCTTGAATCCCCTGTCGCGCGCCTGCTGGTCGATGGCGGCAAGGTGGCGGGTGTTGTGCTGGATACGGGCGAAGAAATTGCAGCGTCGATCGTTGCCGCCAATGTCGGCCCGGCACTGCTCTATCGCCAGCTGATCGATAAAAGCGACCTGCCGGCCGCCTTTAATCGCCGGGTCGAGGGGTTCAAGGCAGGATCGGGTACGTTCCGGATGAACGTCGCCTTGTCCGAACTGCCCGATTTCACGGTCTTTCCCGGCAAGGACAAGGCCGAACACCACACCGCCGGGATCATCATCGCGCCGGGCATGGATTATATGGACAAGGCCTATGACGATGCGCGCGCGCATGGCTGGTCAAAGGCACCGATCATCGAGATGAAGCTGCCCTCGACGGTCGATGACAGTCTGGCGCCGCCCGGCCTGCATGTCGCCAGCCTGTTCTGCCAGCAATTTGCCCCCGAATTGCCCGACCGGGCAGATGGCAGCCCGCAAAGCTGGGACGATGTGCGCGAGCAGGTGGCGGATCACATCATCGCTACGGTCACCGCGCATGCGCCCAATTTCAAGGGCTCGGTGATTGCTCGCCAAATCCATTCGCCGCTCGATCTCGAACGAAAATTCGGGCTGATCGGCGGCGATATCTTCCACGGGCGGATGAGCCTTGACCAATTATGGGCAGCGCGACCGTTTCTGGGGCATGGCGACTATCGCGGGCCGATCCGCGGGCTTTACATGTGTGGATCGGGTACCCATCCGGGCGGGGGCGTGACGGGTGCCCCGGGCCATAATGCCGCGCATGAGATATTGAAGGACCGGACGCTGATTGGCCGCCTGTTTCGACGCGCGGCCTGAACCGCCGGATCGCGGTGCCGGTCAGACGGGCCTGGGGCGTGCCGCGCGCAGCGTCAGCGCATAAAGCGGCAGCGCGGCCAACATCAGCGCGATGCTGAGCATCACGGCTTCGACACCACTGCCGATCATGATGCCCACCGAGAACAGCACCGACAACAGCCCCAGCACGGGGCGGATCCGCAAGCGAAGCGCGGTCAGGCCGGCAAAGGCATAGATCCACACGCCCGAGACCGCCGTCAGCTGCAGCATGAAATCCATGATCGCGCCGCCTCGCCAGCTGCCAAGCAGCAACAGAGCGCAGGCAAGCGCCGACGCCAGCACCAGCGGCACCGTCGCGATATCCCGCGAATTGGTATGGGCGAACCAATCGGGCAACAGGCCGGCGCGCGCCAGCCCGAGCGGGACTTCCCCTTGCAGCAATACCCAGACATTCAGGCAGCCGACGGTGGAAATAACCGCAAAGGCCGCGACCAATGTCCCGGCCCAGCCGCCCCAATGCCGTTCGATGAACAGGGCGACGGGGGCGTTCGATCCAACCAGTGCCGCTTCGGGAACGGTAAAGGTAATGCCGGTGCAGACCACCAGATAGATGCCGCACGCCAGCACGATGCCCACCATCGTGGCGCGCGGCACATTGCGTTCCGGGTCACGGATGCGTTCAGCGGCGATACTGGCGGATTCAAAACCGATAATGGCAACCATTGCCAGCGCGGTTGCCGGGAGCAATGCCGCCAGGCTGAACGGCGCTTGCGGTACCGCGGTAAACGCCGCCCGATCGGTCCCCGCCATGCCCGCCACGATCAGCATGACGGCGACCAGCGGCAACAGCTTCAGCACCGTCGTTATGACCTGGAACCGGCCCGAACTTTTAAGGCCGGTCAGGTTGAGCAGCGTCAGGCCGACGATCAGCGCGCCGGCGGTCAGCGCCTGACGGAGCGGCGACGCGGCAAGCGCGGGGATAATCTGCCCGGCATAGCGGGCTGCGGTCAGCGCGATATAGGCATTGGCACACCAATAGCTGACCCACGCGCCCCAGCCGACCAACACCCCGGCAACCGGCCCCAGCGCGGTGCCGATGATCGCGATCAATCCGGGTTCGCCGGGGCGAGCGGCGGTGAGCGCCGACAACACCCGACCGATGATCAGCGCGCCCGACCCGCCCGCGATCCAGCCAATCGGCCCGGTCCATCCCAACGGCGCCACCTGGCTGGGGACGGCATAAATGCCCGCGCCGATCACGCCACCCACGACCAGCGCAACCGCGGTCCAGAAGCCGAACGGACGTTCACTGTTCCGGCGCGCTGCTTGGTTCATGCGGTGAGTGCCCCCGATTGCTGCTAAAGCAGAGCATGCGCGCGCGGTAATGGCAATCGCCGTGCCAAGTTGGAGATCGGGCCAAGGGGGCTGGCGTCGCGACGCGGATCGACGCTAGACGAAGCGGTAATGGTTACCATGGCCCCCGATCAATCCTGGATTGCCACCACCGGCCGCTATCATCCGCGCCTGATCGACGCGGCGATGGCGATGAACGACAACCGGCTGAACATTGCCGAACCGTTGCTACGGCAGCATCTGAAGGACGATCCCTTCGACGTTTCGGCCATCCGGATGTTCGCCGAACTGGCCGGCCGCATTGGCCGGTACAAGGATGCTGAATCACTGCTTCGCCGGGCGCTTGAACTGTCCCCCGCCTTCACCCCGGCGCGCGCCAATCTTGCCCTGGTGCTCTATCGACTGAACCGTCCGACCGAAGCGATTGCCGAGCTGGACGCGGTGATGGCCGATGAACCCGATGATCCCGGCCACGTCAATTTACGCGCTGCAGCGATGGGGCGGATCGGCAATTTCGGGGACGCAATCGAGCTTTATGAGCGTGTTCTTGAACAGGCCCCGCATCAACCGCGCATCTGGCTGAGCTACGGCCATATGCTCAAGACCGTCGGGCGCCAGGCCGACGGCATTATTGCCTATCGTCGCGCGATCACCCTGGCGCCGGCGCTTGGCGAAGCATGGTGGAGCCTGGCCAATCTCAAGACGATCCGCTTTGACGATGCCGATATTGCCGCCATGCAGGCGGGGCTGGCCGATGGCAGCCTTGCCGTTGAGGACCGTTTTCACCTCGACTTCGCGCTCGGCAAGGCGTTTGAGGATCGTTGCGATGCGGCGACGGCCTTTCGCCATTATGATGCGGGCAACAGGCTGCGCCGGTCCACGCTTGGCTATGACCCCGACGACGCAACCCGGCTGGTTGATCGCAGCATCGCGACATGCACCAGGGATTTTTTCATGGCGCGCGCGGGCCAGGGGCACCAGGCGATGGATCCGATCTTCATCCTGGGCATGCCGCGCGCAGGCTCAACGCTGGTTGAGCAGATCCTGGCCAGCCACAGTCTGGTCGAAGGGACCAGCGAGCTGCCCGATATGCCGACCCTGGCGCGATCGATCGACGATTATCCCGCCGGCATCGCCGCCCTGTCGCCGGATCGGTTACGCGCGCTGGGCGCCGATTATCTGCAGCGCACGCGCGTTCAGCGCCGGACCAATCGTCCCTTTTTCATCGATAAACTGCCCAACAACTGGGCACATGTGCCGTTGATCCACCTGATCCTGCCCAATGCGCGGATCATCGACGCGCGGCGCCATCCGCTTGGATGCTGTTTTTCCAACTTCAAACAGCATTTCGCGCGCGGACAGGCATTCAGCTACGGCCTTGATGACATGGGCCGCTATTACCGCGACTATGTCCGGCTGATGGCGCATATCGATGCCGTGTTGCCCGGGCGTATCCACCGGGTCAGCTATGAAGCGATGGTCGACGATACCGAGCATCAGGTCCGGGCCTTGCTGGCAGCATGTGGCCTTGATTTTGAGCCAGCCTGCCTCGCCTTTCACAAGACCGAACGCGCGGTCCGCACCGCCAGTTCAGAACAGGTGCGCCAGCCGATTTTCCGCGAAGGTACCGAGGCATGGAAGCCGTTTGAGCCATGGCTGGCGCCGTTGAAGACCGCATTGGGCGATGTGCTGGATCATTACCCGGCAGTTCCGCCTTTCGCCCAGGGCCGCGCAACCGCCAGATAATGAAACATTCCCGCCCTTGAATGTTGCTGATTTGTCACAATAGGCGCGTCAGTTCGGCTGGCAGGATGCGAAGATAACAAAGCTGACTTGACGATGTGACCAAGTCGGAACACGCTGCGTTGCATAAATAAGACAGGGGGTTTTTCATGCAGCTTCGCCGCAGCGCCGCCCAGGTGCTTCTCCTCGCCACGACGGCGATGATGGCGCTTCCCGCCCATGCGCAGAGCCAGACGAGCGCCAGCGATGCCGAAGCCGTGCCCGAAACCGGTAACGACGACATTGTCGTGACCGCGCAGAAGCGCTCGGAAAGCCTTCAGAACGTTCCGATCAGCATCCAGGCACTCAATACCAAGAAGCTGGACGAACTGAATATCTCCAATTTCGCCGATTATGCGATCAAGCTGCCATCGGTCTCGTTCCAGGCGCTGGGCGGCACGCCGGGCACCAACGTGATCTACATTCGCGGCGTTGCTTCGGGCGGTGACGGCAATCATTCCGCGGCGCTGCCGTCGGTGGGTGTGTATCTTGACGAGCAACCGGTGACCACGATCGGCGGCAATCTCGACGTCCATGTCTATGATATTGCCCGGATTGAAAGCCTCGCCGGGCCGCAGGGCACGCTCTATGGGGCATCGTCCGAAGCCGGGACGATCCGCATCATCACCAACAAGCCCGATCTCAGCCATTTTTATGGTCGCGTGGACGGCGAAGTGAATACGGTCGCGCATGGCGGCGTCGGCGGCAAGCTGGAAGGCATGATCAATGCGCCGCTGGCCGACAATATCGCGCTGCGCGTGGTCGGTTTCTATCAGCGCGACGCGGGTTATATCGACAATGTGCCCGGGTGCCGCAGCTTCCTGCCCGAACTGACCAGCAATGCCTGCGTCGCGACCAATGGCGGGATCGCCGTCAATAACGACGCCTTCGTGAAAAAAGACTATAACGACACCGAATTATGGGGCGGCCGTGCGGCGCTGAAGGTCGATCTCGACAGCAACTGGACGGTAACGCCGAGCGTTATCTATCAGGATACCCGCAGCCATGGTTCCTATGGGTTTGATCCGCGCGTCGGTGATCTGCAGGTCCAGCGTTTCTTCCCCGAATTCCGGCGCGACCGGTTTGTCCAGGCGGCGCTGACGATCGACGGCAAGCTGGGCAATTGGGACCTGACCTATGCAGGCGCCTATCTGGATCGCAAGGCGTTCCAGTCGAGCGATTATACCGATTATGCCGAAGCTTATGATAATTTGTACCAAAGCGTCGGCGGGGTGGCGGGTTACTTTTATTTCAATGATGCGGCCGGGCAAAAGATCGATTCGCGCCAGCGCGTGATCGGCAGTGACCATTTCAAGAAGCTGAGCCAGGAATTCCGCATCGCATCGCCGCAGGAAGACCGGTTCCGGTTGATTGCGGGCCTGTTCTATCAGCGCCAGAGCAACGACATCCATCAGGATTATCAGGTGCCCAATCTGGCGGCCGAACGGTCGGTCAACGGGCTGCCCGGCACGCTGTGGCTGACTGAACAGCACCGTGTCGACAGGGATTATGCGGTGTTCGGCGAAGCCAGTTTCGACGTCACGCCGACGATCACGGCCACGGCGGGCGCGCGCGCGTTCATCTATGACAATACGCTGATCGGCTTTTTCGGCTTTGGCCGCGATCCCGCCAATGGATTTGATTCCCCGCCTTATAATGCGGCCGCCAGCTCTCGGACCGGCGTCGCCGGGTGCTTTACGGTCGACGGTGAACGGTTGCGCAGCGTGGTTGGTACCGGCGGGTCGACGGTGCTGTTACCGCCGGCGGTGGCGGGGGGGCCATGCACCAATCTGGCAACCTATGCGGCCGGCTTTGGACTTCAACCTGTAAAGGCGCAGGGACAAGGCGTTACCTACCGTTTCAACCTGACCTGGAAGCCCGCCAAAGGGCTGCTTTTCTACGGCACCGTGTCGCGCGGGTTCAGGCCCGGCGGCATCAACCGGCGGATCGACGTGCCGCCTTATGCGGCAGACTATCTGACCAATTATGAACTGGGCGCCAAGACGACCTGGCTCGACGGGGCGCTGCGCGTCAATGCGGCGCTGTATCAGCAGGATTGGGCGGCCTTTCAATTTTCGTTCCTGGGCCAGAACAGCTTCACCGAAATCCACAACGGACCCGATGCGCGGATCCGCGGTATCGAAGCCGATGTCACCTATAATATCGGCGGGCTGACGCTGAACGCGGCGGGCTCCTATACCGATGCCAAGACCCGACAGAATCTGTGTTTATCCGACGATCCGACCTTTACCTGTTCGGGGGCCGGCAATCTGATTTCAGCACCGGCCGGCACGCGTCTGCCGATCACGCCGCAATTCAAGATCAACGGCACGGCGCGCTATTCGGTGCCGGTTGGCAGCAGCAAGGTCTATGGCCAGGCCAATATATCGCACCAGAGTTCGGCATCGTCGGATATTCGGACCGCGGTTTTTGAAACCTTTACCGGCAATATTATCAATCCTGCCGCGCGGCTGGGACGGCTTGCGTCCTTTACAACAGTCGACTTGTCGGTCGGGGCCGAATTCAAGCGTTTTTCGCTGGAAATCTTCGCGCAGAATCTGGGCGATGAGCGCGGCCAGCTGTCACGGTTCCAGCAATGCGGATCATGCGGGCAACGGCCCTATATTGTGCCGATTACGCCGCGGACGATCGGGTTGCGTGTGGGCGCGAAATTCTAGGCCGATGACGGATTGATCGGGGTGCCGGGCGATCGCCCGGTGCTCGCGATTTGCCAACGCCGTGAATTGCCAAAGCATCGCGTAGTTGCAACAACGTCCCCCGATCTGGGCGGGAGGATGGTTGGATGGTGTATATATTGGGCGGGTGGCAAAGTGACTTTGCCACCGTGTGGAGCCGCCAGAACATGGACATTGGCGACGCCTTTTGCGACGCCGTCCAGCATGGGCTTGCCGCGACCGCGCTCGATGCGGCGGAAATCGAAACCGGCCATGTCGGCAATTTCTGCGCCGAACTCTTTGCCGGACAGGGGTTGCTCGGCGGGTTTTTTGCGCGCGCCGACCCCGCGCTCAATGGCTTGCCGACCGCCCGCCATGAAGCCGCCTGTGCATCGGGCAGCGTGGCAATCCTCGCCGCTACCGCCGAAATCGACGCCGGGCGGTACGATCTGGCCTGCGTGGTCGGGATTGAGCAGATGCGCAATGTTCCCGGCAAAACGGCTGCCCAGTATCTTGGCTCGGCGGCATGGGCAGGGCATGAATTTGGCGACGCCGATTTTGTCTGGCCGCGCGCCTTTTCCGACGTCGCCGACGAATATGCCAATCGCTACGGGCTGGATCCCGCGCATCTGCGCCGGATCGCCGAGATTAATTTTGCCAATGCGCGGCGCAATCCAAATGCGCAGACGCGCCATTACCAGCTCACGCCGGAAAGCTTTGGCGACGATGATAGCGCCAACCCGGTGATCGAAGGCCGGATCCGCAAAATGGATTGCGGCCAGGTTACCGATGGCAGCGCGGTCGTGTTCCTGGCGTCACCGCGCTTTGCCGCCGACTATGCGGCAAAGCGCGGCCTTGCAATTGATCGGCTTGCGCGCATCAGCGGCTGGGGCCACCGTTCGGCACCGATCGGCTATGCGCAGAAAATCGCGGACAGCGCTGGCCACGCCTATGTCTTTCCGCAGGTTCGCCAGACTGTTGAGGATGCGCGTGCGCGGGCCGGCATGGTCGATATTGCCCAGATCGACACGATCGAAACGCATGATTGCTTCACATCGAGCGAGTATATGGAGATCGATCATCTGGGCATCACGCCGCCCGGAAAAAGCTGGCAGGCAATCGAGGATGGCACGATAGCGGCCGACGGGACGCTGCCGGTCAATCCATCGGGTGGATTGATCGGGTGCGGGCATCCGGTCGGTGCAACCGGGGTCAGAATGCTGCTCGATGGCTATAAGCAGGTGACCGGTCAGGCCGGCGACTATCAGGTCGATGACGCGCGGCGGATGCAGACGCTCAATATCGGTGGGTCAGCCACGACCGCCGTCAGCTTTATCGTCGATCGGGCCGCCGCATGACGGTCGTGTCGCTGCTCGCCAGCAACTTGCTGCTGCTCGTCGTCCTGTTTCTCCTCCTGTGGCTGATCACGCTGCGCACGCGCGACGTGACCCCGGTGGACAGCGTCTGGGCGCTGGGCATGGTGGCGCTCGGCTGGGCCAGCTGGTTGCAGACCGGCGGTGATCCCGGCCGCAAGGCGCTGCTGATGGCGCTGTGTACGATATGGGGTGTCCGATTGGGCGGGTATCTGTTGTGGCGGTGGCGCCAGCATGGGCCCGACCGCCGCTATGTCACGATGTTCGGCAAGGCGCAGGATGCCCGCGGCTGGGGCTTTGGCCAGGCATCGATGCGGATGGTCTATGCGACCCAGGCACCGTTGCTGTTTATCGTGTGCCTGCCGGTGCAGCTGGGTCAGATCGATGCGTCACCCCCGGTCGGCGCGCTGGGCATGGTCGGCGCGGCGATGGCGGTGATTGGTATTTTGTTCGAGAGTATCGGCGACTGGCAGCTTGTCCGCTTTCGCCGCAATCCGGCCAATCAGGGGCAGGTACTGACCACCGGATTGTGGCGTTTTACCCGCCACCCCAATTATTTCGGCGACGCCTGTACCTGGTGGGGCCTGTTCCTGATCGGTGCGGAAACCAGCACCGGCCTTTGGGCGCTGCCGGGCCCCGTGCTGCTGACCTGGACGCTCATGAAATGGTCGGGCGTCCCGACGATCGAGGGGCGCCTGAAGCGCAGGAAGCCGGGCTATGAAGACTATGTCCGGCGGACCAGCGGGTTCCTGCCCTGGTGGCCAAAAGCGCGCTAGAGCGCGTTCGGTGTTGTTTGGAGCAAAACCGGCGCTCCAGGCTTTTGGTTTGCCGCGATTTCCGGGACGTCAGCTGTTTCCACCTGACTTGAAAACGCGCTAAAGCTGCGCCCGATCGGCCCACCATGAATGGGTGCCGCTCGATATCTTGTGCGGCAGCGCGATCCGGCACACCGGCCCGGCTTCAATGTCGCGCGCATCGATCAGCACGCATTCGCTGGTGCCGCGAGTCTCGTCGGTAATGAAACTCACCAGATAGCCGTCATCTTCGGCTGTGCTGCCGATACGCGGCGCGAAGGGCGCTTCGCTGGCATAGCGCCCCTCTTCCAGCATCAGTGACCAGCTCTGGCCCGTCTCCAGGTCGTGCTTGACGAACCCGTTGAACAGGAACCAGCCCGGCTTGGTTGTGGTGGAATAAACATAGCGGTGCTTGCGGCCCGCCACGCGCTGATCGATCATCCCGAATTCAAGGGTCCGGTCGTCGAGCCGTTCTTCGGTGGTGCTGCCGTCGGCCAGGTTGAAGCGCCAGCGGTGCAGCCGCGGCAGGAAACTATGTTCATCGACATAGGCCATCATGTGACCATAGCCGTCTTCATTGGGAAGCGGTGCCGGCTGGGGATTATCCTGGAAATAGGCGTCCATCACTACCTCATCACCCTCTTCATAGGCGTTGAGGAAGTGAAGAATATAGGTCGGTGCCGCCTCAAACCAGCGGATCTCGCGCGGGTCACCCTGGCGGGGGATCAACCCGAAACGGCTCGGCATGCCTTCATGCAGGCGGGCGGCATGAATGTCGCGCTTCAGCAATTCCTGATCCCAGAACATCGGCAGATCGTTGACGATCGCCCAATGCTCGCTGAACGTCATGTCATGCGGCAGGCGCGGCCCCGGCAGTGGCACGGGGATATAGGTGGTCAGCACGCCGTCGCGATTGACGACACCGTAATGCATGAAGGGCGCGTGCTTGGCATAGTTGAAGAACATCAGCTCGCCGGTGCGATCATCAACCTTGGGATGCGCCGAGATGCCGTCCAGCGGCACCCAGGGCGCGACGCCCAGCGGCGCCAGTGTTTCAGGATCAAGGACATAGCCCTCGCCGCACTGGTAAAAGGTTGAAATGGCCTTGCCGGCATGAACGATGATGTCGGTGCTCGACGAATCCTTCAGGCTGCCATGCGCGCCAAAGCCCGGCCGCCTCGACGTTCCGGGCCGATCCATCAATCCGCCCCAAAGCGAGTCTGCCGCTTCCTGTTCTGCGGCAAAACAGCGCGTGCGGACCCAGCGGTTGCGGTAACTCGCTTGCCCGCCGGCAAAGCTGATCTGGTGAATCATGCCGTCGCCGTCAAAGGGATGATAGCGGCCCAGCGGCTGGTGCAGCTGGTTTTCGGTATTGCGCAGATAAACGCCGTCAAGATCGTCCGGGATCATGCCCTCGATCACCGAAAGCCCGGTGGCGGTCACTTCTTCATGCTGCGGCGTCCAGGCCCCGTTGAGATAGGGGTGATTGCTGGGCTGCAACGATGAACGAACGGGTGGAAGGCGATCAATCTGCACGTTATGGTCCCCTGATCGGCGACAAACAGGGCGACAGCGTACCGCAAGCCGCGCCGATCGACCAGTCCGCCCGGTACCCCGGCCAAGGCCAGCCCGCAACGCGGACACCATCAGCATGGGGCAGCGAGGAAAATGGTGCGTGGCGCAGTCCTGAGCAAATGCGCATCAGCTCCTGACGTCCGTGCCGGCAAGCTATTTTGCAGGGAAATTCGGACAATTCTGCTTTTCCGACCCCATCCTGCAGTCGTGAGACGCCCGGAATTCCAGGCACGCGAGACCAAATTTCTTGCTCCGGCCAGCAGGGAATAAATCCGGCGAAGCAGCGAAAGTGGGTGCGCCTGAGTATTCCTCGGACCAGCCCATCGCATTCAAAGCGAAATTCCGCTCCGACAATCGATGACTGAACAGGCGAAAGGGTACTTTCAACCGCTTCGCACTGCGCTGTCGGCGGATCGATCGCGGCGGTAATGGGGATGACGTTTCGCCATTCGCGATCGCGCGGATAAACCTGACCTCGCGTTCTGGATGTTGCCATTCAAATGCATTACAAGGGGCGGGAAGGAGTCGCACATGGCCGCCAACGCCCTGATTCAAACCCGCATCGATGCTGACGTCAAGGCACGGGCCTCGGCCGTGCTTGAGACGATGGGGCTGACGGTTTCGGACGTGGTGCGGATGGTTCTTACCCGCACCGCGCATGAAGGCGCCTTGCCGTTTGAACTGGTGGCGGACCAGCAGGCTTATGATGCCTGGTTTCGCGCCAAGGTCCGGGAAGCGCTGGAGGATCCAAGGCCTGACATTGCGCACGGCGATGTCGAGGCCGAATTCGCCGCTCGTCGCGCCGCCATTCGGAATCAGGTCCCATAGACCGTGAAAATGGTCTGGACGCAGCGGGCGCTGGAGGACCGCCGCGCGATCTTTGACTATATCGAGGTGGATGATCCGGATGCGGCGGTTTTGGTCGACGAACGCATCGCCGAAGCGGCACGCCGACTAATCGATTTCCCACATAGCGGCCGGCCAGGGCGGGTTGATGGAACACGCGAACTGGTCATCGCGCGGACATCCTACGTGGCGCCCTATCTGGTCGACGACGACATAGTGCGGATTCTGCGCGTCATTCACGGTGCGCGCATCTGGCCCGAGGCAATCCCCGATGAGCAGTGATGAGGATATGGCTGCGGCACGAGACCCGATTTCCTGGAAGAATTTCGGCCCCCCAAGGGGAAGGCTCTGTCTCATCATAAATTCAGGACTGTCTGGTGCGGCCGAGAAGACTCGAACTTCCACGGGCTTTCGCCCACAACGACCTCAACGTTG
>JAIELC010000124.1 GCA_019753375.1 Sphingomonas sp. | reverse complement strand
GGTCGCACATATCTGGTTCCTGAAGTCGCTGCCGTCGCGCATCGGCCTGCTGCTCGACATGCAGCTCAAGCAGCTTGAGCGCGTGCTGTAT
Organism: Sphingomonas sp.; assembly: GCA_019753375.1. Classification (GTDB taxonomy): domain Bacteria; phylum Pseudomonadota; class Alphaproteobacteria; order Sphingomonadales; family Sphingomonadaceae; genus Sphingomonas. Next base: position 35,892 of record JAIELC010000124.1, on the reverse strand, counting down.
TTCGAAGCCTATATCGTGATCGAGCCCGGCCTGACGCCGCTGGAAAAGTTCCAGCTGCTGACCGAAGACGAGCTGCTCGACGCGCAGGACCAATATGGCGAAGACGCGTTTTCGGCCGGTATTGGCGCCGAAGCGGTGCGCATCATGCTCGAAAGCCTTGATCTGGTCGGCGAACGTCAGCAATTGCTTGACGAGCTTGCCGTCACCAAGTCGGAACTCAAGCCCAAGAAGATCATCAAGCGGCTGAAGGTGGTCGAAAGCTTCATCGATTCGGGCAATCGCCCCGAATGGATGATCCTGGAGGTCATTCCGGTTATCCCGCCTGAACTGCGCCCGCTGGTGCCGCTCGACGGTGGCCGCTTTGCGACGTCGGATCTGAACGATCTGTATCGCCGCGTGATCAACCGCAACAATCGGTTGAAGCGTTTGATGGAGCTGCGCGCGCCGGACATCATCGTCCGCAACGAAAAGCGCATGCTGCAGGAAGCCGTTGACGCGTTGTTCGACAATGGCCGCCGCGGTCGTACGATCACCGGTGCCAACAAGCGCCCGCTCAAGTCGCTGTCCGACATGCTGAAGGGCAAGCAGGGCCGCTTCCGCCAGAATCTGCTCGGCAAGCGCGTCGATTATTCGGGCCGTTCGGTCATCGTTACGGGTCCGGAACTCAAGCTGCACCAGTGCGGCTTGCCGAAGAAGATGGCGCTCGAGCTGTTCAAGCCGTTCATCTATGCGCGGCTCGATGCCAAGGGTCTGTCGATGACCCTGAAGCAGGCAAAGAAGTGGGTTGAAAAGGAACGCAAGGAAGTCTGGGACATCCTCGACGAAGTCATTCGCGAGCATCCCGTGCTGCTGAACCGCGCGCCAACGCTCCACCGTCTGGGCATCCAGGCGTTTGAACCCGTGCTGATCGAAGGCAAGGCAATCCAGCTTCACCCGCTGGTCTGCTCGGCCTTCAACGCCGACTTTGACGGCGACCAGATGGCCGTCCACGTCCCGCTGTCGCTGGAAGCGCAGCTGGAAGCTCGCGTGCTGATGATGTCGACCAACAACATCCTGTCGCCCGCCAACGGCAAGCCGATCATCGTGCCGTCGCAGGACATGGTGCTGGGTCTCTATTATCTGACCATGATGAAGGAAAATGAGCCCGGCGAAGGCATGTTGCTCGCCGATATGGCCGAAGTGCACCAGGCGCTCGACGCCGGGGCGGTGACGCTGCATTCAAAGGTCATCAGCCGCGTTCCGCAGACCGATGAGGCCGGCAAGTCCTACCTCAAGCGCTACGAAACGACCCCGGGCCGCATGTTGCTGGGCGAATGCCTGCCCAAGTCGCACAAGGTGCCGTTCGATATCGTCAACCGTCTGCTGACCAAGAAGGACGTGGGCGACGTGATCGACGAAGTTTATCGTCACACCGGCCAGAAGGAGACCGTGCTGTTCGCCGACGCGATCATGTCACTGGGCTTCAAACACGCGTTCAAGGCAGGCATCTCGTTCGGCAAGGATGATATGATCATTCCGGACGCCAAGGTCGGCCTGGTCGATGAGACGCGCGCGCTGGTGAAGGATTATGAGCAGCAATATCAGGACGGTCTGATCACCCAGCAGGAAAAGTACAACAAGGTGATCGACGCCTGGAGCCGGTGCGGCGACCAGGTGGCGAACGCCATGATGGACGAGATCAAGGCCGTGAAAAAGGACCCGAAAACGGGCCGCGAGCTGCCGATCAACTCGATCTATATGATGGCCCACTCGGGTGCTCGTGGCTCGCAGGCGCAGATCAAGCAGCTTGCCGGGATGCGCGGCCTGATGGCCAAGCCATCGGGTGAGATCATCGAAACGCCGATCATCTCGAACTTCAAGGAAGGCCTGACCGTTCTTGAATATTTCAACTCCACCCACGGCGCCCGCAAGGGTCTGGCGGATACGGCGCTGAAGACGGCAAATTCGGGATATCTGACGCGTCGTCTGGTCGACGTCAGCCAGGATTGCGTGATCGTCGAGGAAGATTGCGGCACCGAACGGGCGCTGGAAATGCGCGCGATCGTGCAGGGCGGATCGACCATCGCCTCGCTGGCCGAACGCATCCTGGGCCGTACCACGGCAGAGGACATCATCGACCCCAAGACCAACGCGACGGTCATCCCGATCGGCACGTTGCTCGACGAGCCGATGGTTGCGCAGATCGAGGCGCTGGGGACCCAGGCCGTCAAGATCCGCAGCCCGCTGGTTTGCGAAACCAAGATCGGCGTCTGTGGCAAATGCTATGGCCGTGATCTTGCCCGCGGTACGCCGGTGAATATCGGCGAAGCGGTCGGCGTCATCGCGGCGCAGTCGATCGGTGAGCCCGGCACCCAGCTGACGATGCGGACCTTCCACATCGGCGGTGCGGCGCAGCTCAACGAACAGTCGAACCTTGAAGCGTCGACCGACGGCACGGTGGAGTATCGCGACGTGCGGATCATCGTCGACCAGCGCAAGCGCCGCGTGGTGCTGAGCCGGTCGAGCGAACTCGCGATCATCGACGCCGATGGTCGGGAACGCGCCGTGCACCGTATTCCGTACGGGGCGTATGTGATGCACGAGGACGGCGCCAAGGTGTCAAAGGGCGACCGGATGGCGGAATGGGATCCGTTCACCATGCCGGTGATCACGGAAAACCCGGGCGTGGTGAAATATGTCGACCTGATCGACGGCAAGACGCTGACCGAGCAGGCCGACGAAGCAACGGGGATCACCCAGCGCGTCGTCACCGAATATCGCGCCGCGACCAAGTCGAAGGAGGATTTGCGTCCGCGCCTGACCTTGCTCGACGACGCATCGGGCGAAGCCGGTCGGTACATGCTGGCCGCAGGCGCGACGCTGTCGGTCGAGGATGGCGCACAGGTTCATGGCGGCGACGTGCTGGCACGTGTCAGCCGCGAAGCCGCCAAGACCCGCGACATCACCGGCGGTCTGCCGCGCGTTGCCGAGTTGTTCGAAGCCCGCAAGCCCAAGGAAAACGCGATCATCGCGAAAGTCTCGGGCCGCGTCGTGTTCGGCAAGGACTATAAGGCAAAGCGCAAGATCGGCATCCAGCCAGAGGAAGGCGGCGACGTCGTCGAATATCTGGTGCCGAAGTCCAAGGTCATCGACGTGCAGGAAGGCGATTACGTCAAGCGCGGCGATAATCTGATCGGCGGCTCACCCGATCCGCATGATATTCTGGAAGTGCTCGGCATCGAACCGCTGGCAGAATATCTCGTCTCGGAAATCCAGGAAGTCTATCGACTCCAGGGCGTGAAGATCAATGACAAGCACATCGAAGTGATCGTTCGCCAGATGTTGCAAAAGGTTGAGATCACCGATGGCGGCGATACCACGCTGCTGGCGGGCGAACAGGTCGACCGTGAAGAAATGGACGCGATCAACGCCAAGCTGGAAAAGGGTCAGGCCCCGGCCGCCGGCAAGCCGATCCTGCTCGGCATCACCAAGGCGTCGCTGCAAACCCGCAGCTTCATCTCGGCCGCGTCGTTCCAGGAAACCACCCGCGTCCTCACCGAGGCAGCGGTTCAGGGCAAGCAGGACACGCTGAGCGGCCTGAAGGAAAACGTCATCGTCGGCCGGTTGATTCCGGCAGGCACCGGCGCTGGCATGAACCGTCTGCGTGTCGCGGCATCATCACGCGATGCGGCGTTGCGGGTCCAGCAGCGGCGGATGGCGGAAGTATCGCTCATCGCCCCCAATTCGGCAGCGGAGGAACGCGCCGCCGAACTGAAGCGCGATGTGCGTGACGACACCGGCGATGATGCGCTGGGTGAAGTCATCACGTCAGGCCACGGCACCGATGCTGATGCCGGTGATTACCTGATCAAGGAATAATCACCGCATCGCGCGGGGCTGATGCCCGCCACGATATTGAGGCCGCTGTCCGGGATACCGGGCGGCGGCTTTTTTATGGCCAGCGCGTCGGCTGTGCTCGCAATCTGTCACAAACCGTTGCACCAAAGCCACATTGCCCGGGCCGAGTCGGCCTGGAGCGCGCGCCGGACCTTTCAGAATCGTGACGGCTTGATTACAATCCTCGCCTAGTTCCGGAAAACGCGGAATCGGCGCAGGAGAGGTGCCAAAGTTTTTGACCCTGGGGGATTTTTCTATGCGATTTTTCGGTTCCGGTGAGAGTGTCGCTCATCGCTTGTTGATCGGCGCTTCGGTCGCCGCCCTTGCCTTCGCCAGCACAGCCGCAAATGCCGCCGATGCGCCAGCCCCGGCCCCTGTTGCGGCCGAGGAGCAGTCGGACGCTGGAACGGCGGACGATACCGGCCTGAAGGACATTACCGTGACCGCGACCCGCCGGTCGGAATCGTCCAAAAACGTCCCCATTTCGGTAACCGCCATTGGTGGCGAAAAGCTCGACGTGCTCAATTCGAGCGGTCTCGACATTCGCTTCCTGTCATCGCGCACGCCGTCGTTGCAGATCGAATCGTCCTTCGGTCGCACCTTTCCGCGTTTCTACATTCGCGGTCTGGGTAACACCGATTTCGACATTAACGCCGCGCAGCCAGTGTCGGTCGTCTATGACGATGTCGCGCTGGAAAACTCGCTGCTGAAGTCGTTCCCCGTCTTCGATCTGCAGAATGTTCAGGTTTTGCGCGGCCCACAAGGCACGTTGTTCGGCCGCAATACCCCAGCGGGTGTGATCAAGATCGACTCAGCCAGACCCAGCGACACCTTTGGCGGCTATGGCAGCGTGTCCTACGCCACCTATAATACCGTCAATGCCGAGGCTGCTGTTGGTGGACCACTGGGTGGCGGGTTCAGCTTCCGTGCCTCGGGTATTTTGCAGCACCGCGACAATTGGATAACCAACACATCGAGAGCAGCATCGGCGACGCCGAAGTTGGAAGGCTATACCGATTATGCTGGCCGCTTCCAGCTTGGCTATACGGACGGCGACTTTAATGCGCTGTTCAATGTTCATGGCCGCGGGCTGGACGGCACGCCGCGCGTGTTCCGCGCGGGGCTCTTCCAGCAAGGCAGCAACAATTTCTCGGCCGGCTTCCGGCCTGACCGTGTCGCACTGGACGGCTATACCAGCCAGTCATTGTCGCAATGGGGCGTCAATCTGAAGCTCGATTACCATTTCGATGGGATCGGCACGCTCTATTCGATCACGGCCTATGAGCGGGCGGCGGTGGAAAGCACGGGCGATATTGACGGGGGCAATAACTACACCTTCCCCGCGCTGGGCCTGAACAATGCGCTGTTCCCGGTCAACACCGGGGGTCGCAGCCGCCCGGTCGAATTCAGCCAGGAACTGCGCTTCGCCAGCGACGAGTTTAACGGGATCCGGCTGCAGGGGGGTGCCTATTACTTCCTGCAGAAGCTGAATTACAACGAATTCGCCTATAATTTCCCAACGACTGGCAACCGGGCAACCGACCTGAACCAGGATATCGCGCACGCCAATACCAATGAGAATTACGGCATCTTTGCCTCGGTGGAATACAAGCCGATCGACGATCTGACGCTGCGCGCCGGCGGCCGGTATTCGCATGATCGCCGCGATGACCGGGTATCGGGCTTTTCCCCGAATTTCTTCGGGCCCAGCCTGAACTTCCGCACCCGGGCAAGTGCGGGTGAGTTCACCTGGGACGTCAGCGCCACCTACGCCGTCAGCCCGTTGGTCAATATCTACTCGCGGGTCGCAACCGGCTATCAGGGCCCGGCGATTCAGGACCGGGTGACATTTGGATCACTGCCCACTGCCGCGCGCAAGCAGACCACGCTGTCGGCAGAAGCCGGGATCAAGGGTACCAATGCCGATAAGACGTTGCGCTTTGCATTGGATGGCTATTGGTACCGCACCGATGACCTGCAACTGACCGCGGTAGGCGGCGGCGCCAATTCGGCGCGGTTGTTCAATGCCGATCATGCCGTGGGCTATGGTGCCGAACTCGAACTGGAGGCGCGTCCTGTACCGCAACTGGTCCTGACGGCATCGGGTAGCTACAACTTCACCGAAATCCGTGACAGCACGATCGCGGTTGGCTCGTGCGGCTCGCTCTGCACAACGACCCGGCCGACCTTCACGATCCCCGGCCAGTTCGGGAATTTCATCAGCATCGACGGCAATGATCTGCCCCAGGCGCCGCGCTTCGTTGCGAACGCGACCGCCCGGTACAGCGTGCCAATTGGCAGTGGCGAACTGTTCTTCTACACCGACTGGGCGTATCGCAGCAGCATCAACTATTTCCTGTACGAAGCGCTTGAATTCCGTGGCCGTCCGCTGCTCGAAGGCGGGTTGAAGCTGGGCTATAAAACCGCCAGCAACATGGAATTGTCGGTATTTACCCGCAACGTGACCAACCAGATCCGGTCGATCAGCGCGATCGACTTCAACAACCTGACCGGCTTCATCAACGACCCGCGGATCGTTGGCGGATCGATCCGCGTCGTGTTCTGACGGGCTTTTATCGGGGCTAAATTCGGGGGCGGTGGTGCAATGCCACTGCCCCCTTTTTTTTACATCCGTACGATGCGTGTTGCGAGCCGATCGGCTTCTTCGGCATCGTGGGTGACCATCAGGATGGGCAGTTTCAGCACATCGCGAATATGTTCGATGGCGCGCATAATCTCTTCGCGCCGGGCGCGGTCGAGCGATGACAATGGCTCATCGAGCAGCAAAAAGCGCGGCGCCGACAATAATGCCCGGCCAATTGCTATGCGCCGCGCTTCGCCGCCCGACAGGCTGCGCGGCCAGCGATCAAGCAGATGCGCAATGTCGAGAAAGCCAATCGTCTCGTCAAAACCCAGCGCATTTTCGCCGCGACCGGCGCCATAGGTCAGGTTGGCGCGCACCCGCAGGTGGGGAAACAGCCGGGGTTCCTGGAAAACATACCCCGCCCGCCGCGCTTCGGGCGCAAGCTCCAGCCCGGTAGCGGCGTCAAACAGCGTCTCGCCGCCCACCCGGATGCGCCCCGCCGTCGGCCGCAACAACCCCGCGACCATATTGAGCACGCTGGTTTTGCCGACGCCCGATGGGCCGAACAGCACCGTCAGCCCGTCGCCCGCGGCAATCTGGACCGCGATATCGGTATCACCGACGCGCCCGGTGACGTCGATATCAAAGGACATGCAGCCCCCTGCCCGCGCGCCGCGCCAGTGCTTCCGAGGCGATCAGCGCGCCCAGCGACAGCGCGACGGCAACCAGCGCCAGCCGCACCACCGCCGCATCGCCATCGGGCAATTGCAGCGCGCTATAGATTGCGAGCGGCAGCGTCTGGGTCTGCCCCGGCACATTCGACACAAAGGTAATCGTCGCGCCAAATTCGCCGATCGACCGCGCAAAGCCCAGCACCAGCCCGGCCAGCACCCCCGGCAGGCTGAGCGGCAGCGTGATCGTGCGGAATACCCGCCAGCGTGATGCCCCCAATGTCCGCGCCGCGCTTTCCAGCCGTCGGTCAACCGCCTCGATCGACAGGCGCATCGCCCGCACCATCAGCGGGAATGCCATGACCCCGCTGGCGATCGCCGCACCGCTCCATTTGAACAAGACGCTGGCGCCAAAGCACGCCATCAACCAGCGCCCGGCCGGACCCGAAGGCGCAAACAGGATCAGCAGCAGCCACCCCGTCACGACCGGCGGCAGAACCAGCGGCAAATGCACCACCGCGTCGACCAGCACCTTGCCCGGAAACGCGACCCGCGCGAGCAACCAGGCCACCGCAAAGGCAATCGGCAGGGTCGCCGCCATCGCCACGCCGCCAACCTGCAGGGTCAGGCCAATAATCTGCCAGTCGGCGGGGCTCAGCATGCCCCTATCGTACGCTGAAACCATAGCGCGCGAAAATAGCCTTACCCGTGCCCGAGATCAGAAAGCGGCGAAAAGCTTCGCCCTGCGGGTTGGTCGACGCTTTCAATCGCGCGATCGGATAGGTGATCGGTGGATGGGTGTTGGCCGGAAAAACGCCGATTACCCGGACCGATTTGGACGCGCGCGCATCGGTTGCGTAGACGATCCCGAACGGCGCTGCCCCGCGTTCGACCAATGCCAGCGCAGCGCGCACATTTTCGGCGCGCACGACATGCGGCGCAACCTGATCCCAGACGCCGATCGCCGTCAGCGCCGCCTTGCCATATTTACCGGCCGGCACGGTATCGACATCGGCCATGGCCACGACGCCCCTGCCCAGCAAAGCCGCCAGCTTTTTGGGATTGCGAACATCGGCGCGCGCGGTGCTTGTCGTCGGCGCCACGATCACCAGCGCATTGCCCAGAAACGACACACGGGTCGCCGGCACGATCAGCCCGCGCTTGGCGAGATCATCCATCCACGGCTCGTCAGCAGACACAAACAGGTCGGCACTGGCCCCAGCAGCTACTTGCCGGGCAAGCGCCGACGACGCCGCAAAGGAAATCACCGGCTTGGGATGGCCCTTTGCGGCCCAGGCGTCAGCCGCAGCCGTCATCGATTCCTGCAGGCTGGCAGCTGCGAGCACCAAAGGCGCCTCGGCGGGCGGTGTCGCCACGGCGCTGACCGCCCAGGCAAACGCACCAAGTCCCATCATCCACCGGACCAGCAATCCTATCATCCGTCGTCCTATCTTCCTGGCAATGCAAACTATAGCCGTGTGTATATAGCCCACGGGCAAAACGCCAGATGCCTGTCGATGCGGGGGGAGGCGCGGCCCGTCTCCGCAGCTGCAATCCGCACCCTAATGATCCGGACGCGCACCAGCCGCCTTTTCCGGGACGGTGTCAGGCCACGCGTCACACTGTATACGTCCGAATATATCGAGTCGTTCAGTGGCAATCGGGGAGCATCAGGGGTTATGATTGATCGCAAGTGCATGGCGGTGCTGTTGCTGGCGACAACGGCCATGCCCGGCGCCGCATGGGCGAAGCATGCCAATGCGCCGATGGTCACGCCAGCGGAGTCATCGCCAACCCCCGACGACACCACCGACGACACCGTCAACAACACGGCTGGCGACACCGCCAACGATCAGCTGCCCGACGTCATTGTAACGGCCCGCCGCCGCGAGGAAGATGCTGCCCGCGTTCCCGCCGCGCTATCGGCTGTCGGGGGCGATCTGATCGACCGGTCCTATACCGTCAACACCCAGCAACTGAGCGTGCTGGTGCCAAGCCTGAACTACAGCTCCGCCAATCCGCGCAACACCGCCTTCACGATCCGGGGTCTGGGCAGCAGCGTCGTCGCGGTGAGCCAGGCCAATGACGGACTCGAAACGGGCGTCGGCTTTTATATCGACCAAGTCTATCATGGCCGCCCTGCCACGGCTGCCTTCGACTTCGCCGATATCGAGCGGGTAGAGATATTGCGCGGCCCCCAGGGCACGCTGTTCGGCAAGAACACGACCGCGGGCGCGATCAACATCACCACAAGGCAGCCGAGCTTCAAGACCGAAGCCTTCGCGGAATTTTCCTATGGCGGCTATAATTATGTCCAGGCCAAGGGATGGGTGTCGGGGCCGGTCAGCGATACGCTCGCCTTTCGCCTGTCGGGGCTGATTACCCGACGCGATGGCATCATCGACAATGTCCGGCTGGGCCGCGCGCAAAATGATCTGGGCAATCAGGCCGTGCGGGGCCAGTTGTTGTGGAAACCCAGCGATGCGTTGTCGGTGCGCGTGAGCGCAGACTTCACGCGCTTCAAAAGCGAATGTTGTACACAGGTCTATGTGCGCGTCGGCCAAAGCCTGCGCCCGGCAACGCGCCAATATCCCTTTCTGGCCGCCAATGCGCCGGGCGGCCCCTATGCGCCTGCCAGCACCAATCCCTATGACCGCGTGACCGATATCGATGCCGCGCTGGGCGTCGACACCAATGAAGGTGGCGTATCGGTGATCGGCGACTGGAATCTGGGCGGCGCAACGCTGACCTCGGTCAGCGCGTGGCGGTTCTGGAACTGGGACGCTGATAATGACCGCGACTATACCGGGTTGCCGATCCAATTGACCCAGCACATTCCTTCACGTCAGGACCAGTATAGCCAGGAGTTGCGCATCGCCTCCAATGGCGAGCGGCGGTTCAGCTATGTGGCGGGGCTTTATTTTTACACGCAGACAATCACCGGCCGACCGATTAGCATTTATGGCCCGGCCGCGGCCTATTGGCTGATCGGGCCGACCACGGGCGCGTCGAACACACCAGTGCCGTCCAACCTGCTCGATGGCTATGGCACCGACGGCAGCACACGCTTCAGCGCCGACAGCTATGCCGTATTCGGCGAGGCCAACTGGAAGATCACCCCGCGCCTGACCGCAACCGGGGGTCTGCGCTATACCTATGAGGTCAAGAACGCGCGCTACGACACCTTCACCTTTGGCGGGCTGCAGACCAGCAACACGGCGCTGCGCAATGCCCAGCTATCGGTCTTGCGCGGTCAGAACTACGTAGCGGACAATATCGAGGATAATCTGTCGGGCCGCGCCAACCTGTCCTATCAGTTCTCCGACGGCGTGTTCGGCTATGCCAGCTATGCGCGCGGCTTCAAATCCGGCGGAATCAATGTGTCGGGACTGCCGCTCGATGCGCAGAACCGGCCCGTCCTTGCTACCGCCGTTATCCGGCCCGAAGTCAACCAGACCTGGGAGGGGGGCCTTAAATCGCGGCTGTTCAACCGGCGGCTGTCGCTCGATCTGGCAGGCTATTACACCAAGGTGCGCGACTTTCAGGCGACGATCGTCGACAGCAGCCAGACGGTCGCGCTGCGCGGCTATCTGTCGAACATTCCCCAGGTGACCGTTGCTGGCTTCGAAGCCGACGCAACCGCACTGATCGCCAGTAACTTCACGCTGCGGGGGGCGATCGCCTATGCCGACGGCGTCTATAGTCGCTACCCTGCTGGTCCCTGCCCGCTAGAACTGCAAACCAGCGGCACGACCGCTTGCAACCTGACCGGGCGATCGCTCGCCAGCCTGCCGAAATGGTCGGAATCGCTGATTGTCGATTACTACCCTGCAATACCCGGCACAGGGGGCAGGTTCAGCCTAGCGCTGCACGCCGACACCATCTGGCGCAGCGGCTATTCGGGCGATCCGTCGCTGTCGCGCTTCACCTATATCAACGCCTATTCGCTGACCAATGCGAGCATTGGCATCCGATCGATCCATGGCTGGGAAGTCGCCATCTTTGCGCGCAACCTGTTCGGGGCCAATTACATCCAGAATCTGACGATTCAGGCGGGCAATTCCGGCTTGATCCTGGGCACGCCGAGCGAGCCCCGGATCATCGGCTTTACCCTGCGCGCGCGTCGATGATGTGCCGGATAGTCCGGTCGGGCCGACCCGGACTTGCAGGCCGCCCGGGTACAATCCATGAAGCGTTGATATGGTCAGTCAGATTTGGTCCCTGCGCGGCTGGACCCGCGCATTGCTGGTGTGCGGATGGATGACGGTTGCCATCCCGGCCAGGGCCGAGGATGGCAAGCTGGATATCGATTTCTATCTGCGCGCGCGGGTAGAGACGATCAGTGGCGAATTCCGGCCGGGGCTGCCAGCGACCAACACCGCCTTGCTCCTGCGCACAGAGATTCGCGCCGAATATGATGCCGGACCCATCCGCATCGGCGGCGAAGTGTTCGATGCGCGCGCCTATTTTCAGCGCAGCCGATCCTCGATCAACACGGCAGAAGTCAATGCAGTGGAACCGGTGCAGGCCTATCTGAAGACCGATTTCAGCAACCGCGCGACGGTCACCTTGGGCCGGTTTACGATCAACCAGGGATCGCGACGATTGATCGCGCGGAGCATTTTCCGCAATTCGACCAACGCCTTTACCGGCGCCCGCATCGACCTGTCCGATCGGCAGGGTGATCATGCCGTGCTGTTCTGGACAATGCCGCAAACGCGGTTGCCCGATGACCCCGCCGGCATCGCCGACAATGCGGTTGAGCTGGATCGCGAGCGACTGGGCGTGCAGTTTTTCGGCGGATCGGTCACCAGCCGCAAGCTGGGCAGCGGCACCACCGTCGAAGCCTATCTGTACCGGTTGGCCGAACATGACGCGCCCGGCATTCTGACCCGCGACCGACGGCTATGGACGCCGGGATTGCGCGTTTATCATCCGCCGGCCAGGGGCAAGACCGATTTCGAGGTAGAGGCCGCATGGCAAGGCGGCACAACCCGCGGATCGGCGCGCACCAATGATCTGGCGGACCTGCCCGTTTCCGCCTGGTTCGCGCATGCGCATATCGGCCATGGCTTTGCGCACGCCTGGTCACCCCGGCTTGCGGTACAATTTGATATCGCCAGCGGCGACCGGTCGAGCACGCGCTACACCCGCTTTGATCCGCTTTTCGGCGCGCGGGTGTTCGAATTTGGCCCGTCCAGCCTGTATGGTCCGATCAGCCGGTCCAACCTGATCAGCGCCGAGGCCCGCGTTGAACTGTCCCCCAGCAAGCGCTGGGACGGCTATGTCGCGGTCCGCCCGTTGTGGCTGCAATCGTCCAGCGACAGCTTTGGCGCAACGGGCGTTCGCGACAGTACGGGCGGCGCCGGGCGCTATGCCGGCACGCAGGTTGATGCCCGGGCGCGGTACTGGATTCGTCCCAGCCATGTCCGGCTGGCACTGGGCTATGCCAATTTGTTCAAAGGCGATTTTTTGACAACCGCCTCAAACGCGCCAGCCACCGGCGATACCCATTATGGCTATGGCGAGATCACACTGACCCTGTGATCCCGCCTGATGCCATCAGGGGCGATGCGTCATCTTGCCGACCGCGTCGCGCCCGAATTCGGTGATCATTTCCCCAATTTCGCGCGCCTGATCGATCGTGCGGCTGCTTTGCGCGCGCAAAAAATCACCCTGGATCTGCATGACGTCCGACACGTCCCGCGCGCTGGCCGCGGCGCGGATCGCGGCAAAGGCTTCCTTCATGTTGAGTTCGGCCTGCTCGATCAGCTTCAGGCTCAGCGCGCTGCCGCTCTCTGCCATGCGTTCGGCCGATGCCTTCATCGTATCAGCGGTGGTCTTTGCGTGCTCACGAATTGCTTCGGCTGCGTGCTTCATTTCGTCTGCCATGGTCTATCTCCTTCAGAACCCGCGACTCCACCCACCCGTCACGGTTTATACCGGGCGAATGTGACAGGCGACGCCTTAATGGGCACGCAGTTACCCGGATGACTGAAATCTGCGCGCGACGGCGATGTTCTGGCAATATTGCCGCAAATCCGCACAATGAGCGGGCCGTCGCGCCCTGGGGCCGAATTGATCCGGGCGGCATAGCCGTTGGCGATTGACCAGTGCCTGGCGCGCGTTCGGTTTTGATTGAACCAAAAACTGGCGTGCCAGGGTGTTGGTTTGCCGCGCTTTCCGGGTCGTCAGCTGTTTCCACCTGACTTGAAAATACCCTAGCCGTCGTCGCCCATCCGCAGCGCGGCGATAAAGGCTTCCTGCGGGATGCTGACCGATCCGTATTCGCGCATCCGCTTCTTGCCCTCTTTCTGCTTGTCGAGCAGCTTGCGCTTGCGGCTCGCATCGCCGCCATAGCATTTGGCGGTCACGTCTTTGCGCAGCGCCGCGATTGTTTCGCGCGCAATCACCTTGCCACCAATCGCGGCCTGAATCGGGATCTTGAACAAATGGCGCGGGATCAGGTCCTTCAGCCGCTCACACATCCCCCGGCCCCGGCTTTCGGCCGTGCCACGATGGACGATCATGCTCAGCGCATCGACCGCTTCCGAATTGACCATGATGCTCATCTTGACGAGGTCACCCTCGCGGTAACCGATCTGGTGATAATCAAAGCTCGCATAGCCACGCGAGATGCTTTTCAACCGGTCATAGAAATCGAACACGACTTCGTTGAGCGGCAATTCATACGTCACTTGCGCGCGACCACCGACATAGGTCAGGTTCTTCTGGATCCCGCGCCGGTCCTGACACAGCTTCAAAATGCTGCCCAGATACTCGTCGGGGCAGTAAATCGTCGCTTCAATCCAGGGTTCGGCAATGCTTTCGATCTTGGTGGGATCGGGCATATCGGCGGGATTGTGGAGCTCAATCTCGCCGCCGCCATAGGTCAGGGCGATCTTGTAAACCACCGATGGCGCGGTGGTAATCAGGTCGAGATCATATTCGCGCGTCAGCCGTTCCTGGATGATTTCCAGGTGGAGCAGCCCCAGGAACCCGCAGCGAAAGCCAAAGCCAAGCGCGGCGGAGCTTTCCATTTCAAACGTAAAGCTCGCATCGTTCAGCCGCAGCTTGGAAATGCTTTCGCGCAATTTGTCGAAATCGGCAGCGTCGACCGGAAACAGACCACAGAATACCACCGGCTGGACCAGCTTGAACCCCGGCAGCGCTTCTGCCGCAGGCCGCTTGGCGTCGGTGATCGTGTCGCCGACCGCGGTCTGCGCCACTTCCTTGATCTGCGCAGTAATGAATCCGATTTCGCCGACGCCCAGCTCGTTCAGTTGCTCGATCTTGGGGCGGAAACAGCCGACCCGGTCGATCAGATGCTGCGTGCCGGTGGCCATGAACTTGATCTGCTGACCCTTTTTCAGGGTACCCGCCATCACGCGAACCAGGATCACCACGCCCAGATACGGGTCGTACCAGCTGTCGACGAGCATTGCCTTCAATGGCGCCTCGGCATCCCCTTTGGGCGCGGGGATCCGCGTGACGATGGCTTCGAGCACATCGGCAATGCCAATCCCCGATTTGGCGCTGGTCAGCACCGCGTCGGAGGCATCTAGGCCGATGACTTCCTCAATCTCGGCGCGGACCTTTTCGGGTTCGGCAGCGGGCAGATCGATCTTGTTGATGACCGGCACAATCTCGTGATCATGCTCGATCGATTGATAGACATTGGCCAATGTCTGCGCTTCCACCCCCTGCGCGGCATCGACCACCAGCAGCGCGCCTTCGCACGCGGCAAGGCTGCGACTAACCTCATAGGCGAAATCGACGTGGCCCGGCGTGTCCATCAGGTTAAGTGTGTAGGTTTCGCCGTCTTTGGCGGTATAGTTCAGGCGCACCGTCTGCGCCTTGATCGTGATGCCGCGTTCCTTCTCGATATCCATATTGTCGAGCACCTGCTCGGACATCTCGCGCGCGGTCAGCCCGCCGGTCTGCTGGATCAGCCGGTCGGCAAGCGTCGACTTGCCATGATCGATATGCGCGATGATCGAGAAATTGCGGATGAGGCGAAGCGGTGTGGACATACCCCACCGCCCCTAGCAAGCGCGCGGGAAAAGGCAATGCAGGCGGTGGTTGGGGGAAGGCGTTCCTTTAGTCAGGCGCCTGATAGTCAGGCGCTTGGACGAGGCGGATCAACGATCCATCCGGATCGATCAGTGCCCCCACCTTGCCGCCCCACGCCTCGCGCCTTGGCCGGTGCGCGCGGGGCCAGCCGACGCTCGTCTCCGGAATGCCCGCCGCGATGACGGTTTCGAAAAACGCCGCGACGCCGTCCAGTCGGAAACAACAGCCAAATGAACTGCTGGCGGGATCAAGATCGGGATAGGGGAAGAACTCCAGCGTCATCCCGCCGCGTTTCAGGATCATCCAGCCGGCATCGCGCCAGCTTTCGATAAAGCCCAGCTTGGCGAAGAAATTCGCCGTCACGTCAAAATTTCGCGACGGCAAATTAGGTGTCGCTGTGTCTACCAACGCATTGAACTGCGTTCAGTTCTTCGACAAGACGCCCCCTGGCCGCTACCGGTGTGCTTATCGCGTGCGTGACGGTTGCAACAACGCGTACCCGGACTAGGGCGTTGCCATCAGCGCCTTTGCAGCGCCTTTGCAAGGAACGGTCTGACTTGCTGTTCCCATGCCTTTGAGCCCGGCGCGATAATATCAAAATGGCCGCCGTCCGTGACATTCAACACCTGCACATCCTGACCTTTTGCCGCAGCCACCGACCGATAATGCGCCGCGGCATCTGCGGTCAGCACGGCCGATGCGATCAGATATTCGCGCGCCGACGTCGGCAGGTTATCGACCGGCGATGCCAGGCGGTACCGCTCCGGCTGGTCTTTTGGGAGTCCGCCAATCAGCGGGGCGATGACGGGTTGCCCGCAGATCTGCTCGTCAAAGCCGACAAAGGGTGCCAGCTCGCCCGGGCCGTCAATCGCCACGGCGGTGCTGATGGGAAGCGGTCGCCTGGAGCCAATCGCGCTCTTTTCGGGCAGGCTGGCGCGTGAAGCGATCCAAAGCGCGGCGTGCGCGCCCGCCGAATGCCCCACAACGGCGACATGATCGAGCTTTAGCGGGTGCGATTTCGCGAGGGTGCGCAGATAATCGGTCGCATCCGCCCAGTCCTTGAATGTGCCGGGCCAGCCCGCGCCTTGATCACCTAGCTGGCGATACTCGATATTCCAGGTGGCATATCCCATCGCGGTCAGGGCGGTTGCCAGTGCGGCGGTGCTTTTTCTGGTCGCAAAGCCCTTTGTCCAGCAGCCACCATGAACCACGACAACAACCGGAAACGGGCCTTTTCCGGTCGGGAGCCGCAATTCGCCAACCTGCAGCGGATCGGTGCCATAAGCAGCTACCTGCGCAGGTGGCGTGGAGGGCAGCGCGTCAACATCGGCCGGGCTCATATTCTGGGCCATCGCCGCCGAAGTAACACCAATAAGCGCGCCGATTGCCCACATGCCGAGCGTAATCCGCATCACCGCAAACCCCCAATGCCGTTCATTCCCCAATCAGGAAAATGCCAATTTTATGCCACGCGCACAAGGTCATTCAGGGTCGCTATTGGGCGCCGGCCGACCGCGCCAGTCATCCGCCATCGGCCATCGCCGTTCAGCCGTCGCTGCCCAGCCAGTCCGCCAATATCGCGTTGACCTTTTCAGGCGCTTCCTGCTGCACCCAGTGCGAGACGCCGGGCAGCCGTTCCAGCCGAAAATCGGCGCAATAATCCTCGGTACCGTCGACGCAGTGGATATTGAGCGCAGCATCTTCCTCGCCCCAGATCATCAGCACGGGGACGTCGACCTTGCCGGTGCCCGCGTTGAAATAGCTGCCGGTGCGCGCCATCGACCGGTAATAATTGACCATCGCGGTCAAGGCGCCGGGACGCAGCGCGGCGGCGGCATAAATGTCGAGCAGCGCGCGCGGGAACCGGCTTTTATCGACCGCCATGTTCTTGAAAGCGGCGCGGATGAAGCGCGCATTGTTGCGCGCCATAAACCATTCGGGCAGCCAGGGGAGCTGGAAGAAATAGATATACCAGCTTGGCCGCCGCTGCCGCCACAGCTTCAATTCGCGGCGAAACACATAGGGATGCGGCACATTCATGATCACCAGCCGGGCGATCGGCCGGACGCGCCGGATGGCGAAGGTCCACGCAATGATCGCCCCCCAGTCATGCGCGACGATCATCACCTCGCGGGCGCCGCTGGCGTCGATCAGCGCGCCGATATCTTCGACAAGCCGGTCGATATGATAGGCGTCGACTCCCTCGGGCCGTGTCGTCGCACCGTAACCGCGCAGGTTGGGCGCCCAGACCCGCCAGCCGTGCGCGGCCAGCAATGGCATCTGGTCGCGCCAGCTGATATTGAGTTCGGGAAAGCCGTGGAGGCAGATTGCCAGCCGGTCGGGACTGTTTTGCAAGCCCGCCTCGGCCAGTTCGAAATCGATTCCGTTGGCATGCTGCACGCGCAGGGTAATGCCGCTATCTGAAGGGGGCTGCCACGACCACTGCGTCATCATGATCCTGCTTGTTCGGGATGCGTTTGGCGAAAAATTCCTATACAGACACTGGGCTGGGTCGCCATAATAATAAACAGCAATAATCGATCGCCATCGCCGTAACTCGGGGGAATATGGACATGAAACGGATCACGACGGTTGTCGCCGCATCGCTTTTGATCGGCAGTGCAACGACTGCAGACGCGCAAAAGCTGGCCAAGCCTTCGGGCGGGCAGCGGCTGCAGGAACAATTGGCCAATGATGTGCCGCACTGTGTGCGCAAGCTTGGCACGCTGTCGATTCGCGACGGCGATGATCCGTTGCCATGGACGCAGGCCAATCTGGCGCCGCCGTCGAAATTGCTGAAAGTGCTGGTCGCGCGATCGGGCTGCTTCAACCTGGTGGATCGCGGCGCCGGCCTGAATGCTGCCGAACAGGAACGTTCAATTGGCGGCAATCTGGGGCTGCAACGCCGTTCCAATGTGGGCCAGGGCCAGATCAAGGCGGCAGACTATGTGCTGGTCGCCGAAATTCAGGGCGCCAACAGCAACGTCAGCGGCAGCGGCGTGGGTGCGGTTGCCGGGGGATTGATCGGCGGTCGATTTGGCGGCCTGGTCGGCGGCATCAAAAGCAAGAAGGTCGAAGCAAATACCGTCCTGTCGCTGACCAACGTCCGCACGACCGAGACGATTGCGGTCGAGGACGGCTATGCCGCCAAGAACAACCTGTCCTTTGGCGCTGGCGGTTTCTTTGCCGTCGCGGGCGCGGTCGGCGGTGGCTATGACAATACCGATGTTGGTCGGATCGTGACGCTGGCGTTCATCCAGGCCTATTCCAAGATGGTCACGTCGCTGGGGCTGATCCAGCCGGGCGATGCGGGAACCGCCGAAGCGGCACCGACCAAAACCTTTACCACGCAAGGGCCGGTGGCGCTGCGCAAGACGGCAGCGGCCACGGGGGCGGCTATCCGCACCCTGCCCGCCGGCACCATTGTCTATCCAACCGGCAACAAAAATGGCCTGTGGTGGGAAGTTGCCGACGAAAATGACAATGTCGGCTGGGTCATCAATACCAAACTCGCCCCGTCGAACTGACCGGGAAGGCCGGGCAAGCGCGTCAATCCGTGCGTAGCCCGGCCGCCCGAATTGCCCCCAGCGCGTTCTGAAACCGGGCGTCGCCCTGCCCGCCAACCAGCGTCCACACGACGCCGCGCCGTTCCAGTTCGGCTCTGGACAAGTCAAAGAAGCGACGCCGCGTTTCGGCGGTGCCGAACATCCGCGTGCCATCGTTGATCCACGGCAGATCGGTATCGAGCAACAGGTAAAGATCGGCGGTTGCCTTCCATTTATTGAACCACGGATCGCGGGTGCCGAACAGCATGTCGGCCCACACCGCCGTCATCAGCGGATCGGTATCGAGGAACAGCGGGTCCGCGCCCGATGCCAGCGCACTTTGCGTCATGGCATCATGCGTGTCAGCGATCTGCACCAGATCGGCCATTGTAAAGTCGGTGCCGCGTCGTTCGGCAAAGGTGCGGCCATATTCGGGGACGAACATTGTGTCGAAATGGCGCGCCAGCTGGTCGATCAATGTCGACTTGCCGGTACTTTCAGGGCCGTGCAGGCAAATGGTCCGCGGCGGGGTCATGTTGCCGGCGACTGGCGCTGTTCGGCGCGGCGCCAATCCATCAGGCCCCAGACCGACAACGCGAGGAAGATCATATAGAGCAGCGCGGTCAGCCACAGATCCTTGGCCGCATAGAGCCCGATGGCGATGCCATCGACCGTAATCCACAGGACCCAGTTTTCGATCGCGCGACGCGACATCAGAATTTGGGCGGCAACGCTTAGCATCGCCACGCCTGCGTCCCACCACGGAAAGGCCGCATCGGTGTAACGGTGCATGCCCCAGCCCCAAAGCGCGGTGGCGGCCGCCGCACCTGCCAGCCACAGGCCGCGTTCAACCGGTGCCAGGCGGCGAACCACGACCTTGCCTTCATTGCTTTTGCTCTGCGCCCAATTGATCCAGCCATAGATCTGCACAATGACGAAGAAGAGTTGCAGGATTGCGTCGCTGTAAAGTTTTGCGTCCCGAAAAATGACGGCATAGAGGCTGACCATCACCAGCCCGAATGGGTAGTTCCACAAGCTGCGCCGCACGACGAGCGTGACGTTGATGACGCCGAGCACAAAGGCAATGGCTTCCAGCGTCGTCATGGCGATCAGCCGGGCAAGCGTTCAAGCGTCGGGACAAGATCATCTAAATGGTCAATCACCGCATCAGCGCCCATCTCGTCGACCGGGCCGATCAGAAACCCGTAGGCGGCCGCCACGCAGGGAATGCCCGCATTCCTGGCCGCCATCATGTCGTACACCGAATCGCCAACAAAGACCGCGCGGCCGCCGCCGCACCGCGTGATCATTGCGTGGATTGGCGCCGCCGATGGCTTGGCATTGGCGGTGCCCAGCGTATCGCCGCCGATCACCGTGACAAACCGGTCGATCAGGCCAAGATCGGTCAGCGCCTTGACCGCCAGCGATTCAAATTTGTTGGTAACAATGGCGGTCTTCAGCCCCATCGCCGCGAGCCGGTCGAGCGCGGCGATCGCGCCGTCATAAGGCCTGCTGTGCACCGATACATTGGCTTCGTAAAAACGCAGCATCTGTTTGTAGAGCGGCCGGAAATCGTCGGGCGGGATGCCGCCGCTATCGTCCAGCGCCTGGATCAGGATGGTCTTGGCGCCCAACCCCAGCGATGGCCGCACCTGATCATCGGTCAGCGGCGGCCTGCCGACCAGCGCCAGCGCGTGGTTGACCGCCGCGGTCAGATCGGCGCTGGTATCGAGCAGCGTCCCGTCGAGGTCGAAACCGACGATGTCGAATGGCAAACGCGCGGGTGAAATCGGTGTCATGCAGGGGGGTGGTGCCAGCAATGCTATGGAATTGGCAACCCAAACATGGCAGGGCGCAGGGCCAATGACGCAGCATTCGCCCATCGCCGCCATCATCCTTGCCGCCGGCAAGGGATCGCGCATGAAATCTGATCTGCACAAAGTGCTGCACCCGATTGCCGCACGGCCTATGCTGCTCCACCTGATCGATGCCGTGCAGACCCTGTCGCCAGACAGAATCGTTGTGGTCACCGGGGCCGGGCGGGATCAGGTGGAAAAGGCGGTTGCGCCGCTGGGCATCGGCACCGCGCTGCAGGCCGAACAATTGGGCACCGGGCACGCGGTGCTGCAGGCGCGCGATTCGCTGGCAGGTTTTGATGGCGACGTGCTGATCCTGTACGGCGACGTGCCGCTGATATCGGCCACGACGATGCAGCGCATGATCGATCGCCTGCATGCCCCCGATGCACCGGCAACGGTTGTGCTGGGGTTCCGCCCTGCTGATCCCGCTGCCTATGGCCGCATCATCGCCGATGCTGATGGCCGGATTGGCAAAATGGTCGAATATAAGGACGCATCGCCCGACGAGCGCGCAGTGACCCTGTGCAATTCCGGGCTGATGGCCGCACGCGCGGCCGATCTGTTCGCGTTGCTCGCGCGGGTCGGCAACGACAATGCGGCGGGCGAATATTATCTGCCCGACGTCGTGATGCTGGCCGCCAGCGATGGCCGCCCTTCCGCAGTGATCGAAACCGATGCCGATGAAGTCGCCGGCGTCAACAGCCGCGCCGAACTCGCGGGGGTTGAGCGCCGCTGGCAGCAACGCCGCCGTGCGCAGGCAATGGCGGACGGCGCGACGCTGATCGCGCCCGACACCGTCTGGTTCGCGCACGATACGCGGATCGGCCGCGATGTGGTGATCGAACCCCATGTCGTGTTCGGCCCCGACGTTTCCGTGGCCGATGGGGTGACCATCCACGCCTTTTGTCATATCGAGGGGACGACAATTGCAAATGGTGCCACGGTCGGTCCCTATGCGCGGCTGCGGCCTGGCACGGTTTTGGGAGAAGGTGCCAAGATCGGCAATTTTGTCGAAACCAAACAGGCCGTGCTGGGGCCTGGCGCAAAGGCCAACCATCTTTCCTATCTTGGCGACGCGACCATCGGCGCCAACGCCAATATCGGTGCGGGCACGATTACCTGCAATTATGACGGGTTCTTCAAATATCAGACGATCATTGGCGCCGGGGCGTTCATCGGATCGAACAGCGCTTTGGTTGCCCCGGTCAGCATTGGCGCCGGCGCCATTGTTGCGGCGGGCAGCGTGGTGACCCGGGACGTCAGCGCCGATGCATTGGCGCTTGTCCGTCCCGACCAGACCGAAAAGCCCGGATGGGCGGCATCATTCAGGGCGGCGATGACGGCGCGCAAGGCCAGAAAACAGCCTTAGGGCGGAGACAGACACATGTGCGGTATCGTTGGAATTCTGGGCCAGGGCCCCGTTGCGGATCGGCTGCTCGACGGGCTGAAGCGGCTGGAATATCGCGGCTATGATTCAGCGGGCATCTGCACGGTCCATGACGGCCAGTTCGACCGTCGCCGCGCGCAGGGTAAGCTGATCAATCTGGCGAACCGGCTGGCGGACGATCCGCTGCCGGGCATAAGCGGGATCGCGCACACGCGCTGGGCAACCCACGGCGCGCCGACCGAGGACAATGCCCACCCGCATATCGTTGGCGATGTGGTGCTGGTCCACAACGGCATTATCGAGAATTTCAAGCCGCTGCGCGACGAATTGCTGGCCGAAGGACGCCAGTTTCTGAGCCAGACCGATACCGAAGTTGTCGCCCATCTGATCGCGCGCGAGATTGAACGCGGCGTGGCCCCGCGCGCGGCGGTGGCCAATGTGCTGCCGCGATTGCACGGCGCCTTTGCGCTGGGGGTCATGTTCAAGTCCGAACCCGATCTGCTGATCGGCGCGCGGCTCGGCGCGCCGTTGACGGTCGGCTATGGCGAGGGCGAAAATTATCTTGGCTCGGACGCGCTGGCGCTCGCGCCGCTGACCCAGCGGATCGCGTATCTGGAAGAAGGCGACTGGGTGGTCGTGACGCGCGCCAATGTAGAGGTATTCGACCGCACCAATAATCCCGTCACGCGGCCGATCGTCAATTCAGGGGCCTCGGGCCAGTTGATGGACAAGGGCAATCACCGCCACTTCATGCAAAAGGAAATTTACGAACAGCCGGTGGTGGTGGCGCAAACCTTGCGCAGCTATTTGCGGCCGATTGAAGAACAGGTCGCGCTGCCCGACATGGAATTTGACCTGGGCGCGGTCGATCGCATCGCCATCGTCGCGTGCGGAACGGCCAGCTATGTCGGCATGATCGGCAAATACTGGATCGAACAGCTCGCCCGCGTTCCCGTCGAGGTCGATGTTGCCAGCGAATTTCGTTACCGCGACCCGGTGCTGACCCCCGGCATGCTGGGGATCGTTATTTCGCAATCGGGCGAGACGGCGGATACGCTGGCGGCGCTGCGCCACATGAAGGCGGCCGGGCTGACCACCGCGGGCATCATCAACGTGCCGACAAGTTCGATGGCGCGCGAAGTGGATTTGTTGCTGCCCACCCATGCCGGACCCGAAATCGGCGTCGCATCGACCAAGGCGTTCACCTGCCAGCTTGCGGTCATGGCGGCGCTCGCGGTCAATCTGGCGCGCGCCAAAGGATTGCTTGACCATGATGTCGAGCGCGAGATCGTCCGCCACCTGCGCGAAGTGCCCGAGGCGCTGAGCAAGGCGCTCAGCCATGACGCGGAAATCGAAGCCATGGCGCCCAAAATCGCGGCGGCGCGCGACGTGTTGTATCTGGGCCGTGGCCCCGATTATCCGCTGGCGCTGGAAGGCGCGCTGAAGCTGAAGGAAATCAGCTATATCCACGCCGAAGGCTATGCATCGGGCGAAATGAAGCACGGCCCGATCGCGTTGATCGATGATCAGGTGCCGCTGATCGTCCTCGCCCCGTCGGGCCCCTTGTTCGACAAGACGGTCAGCAACATGCAGGAAGCCCAGGCGCGCGGCGCGCAGGTGGTGCTGATTTCCGACGCCGACGGGATCGCGCAAGCGGGCGAAAACACCATCGCCACGATCGAAATGCCGCGCGTCCACCCGCTGATCGCGCCACTGGTCTATGCGGTGCCGGTGCAATTGCTGGCCTATCATGTCGCGGTGTTCAAGGGCACCGATGTCGATCAGCCGCGCAACCTGGCCAAATCTGTCACCGTGGAATAGCGCTGCAACCGGCCACGTCCTGCCGCCTGCCCGTCCCTGCTCGCGATCGTTTACGCGGCCTTAACCCTGCTTGCTTACCCTTGGGCAACCAAAGATCGACGGGGGAGTGGCAAGAATTGCTGTACGCAGCCTATGCACGACGCAAGGGATTTAAGGCGGGGCCATCTGGCGCAGCCAATCCGGCTGTGCGCCGTTTTCCCACCGCCGGCTATTGCCCGCCGATCCACCCGACGCCCGACGACGGCATCATCATGCCGCGCCACCCGTTGCTGGCCAGCGCACCCGCCGGATCATTCTGCCGGGCCACGGTTGCGCTGCACGCCTGCTGAGTCGCGGCGAGACGCCGGCGGACGCGGACGATCGACACCGCGCCTGTCTTTTTACCCATCACATCGGCTACCCGTGCGACCCAACAGCGGCTAAGGCCGGGACATGAGCCAGCTTCCCACCCGCGCGCTTGGCGCGCTGACCGTTTCCAACATCGGCCTTGGCTGCATGAACCTCAATCATGCCTATGGCACCCCGCCTTCAGAGGCCGAGGGCGCCCGGCTGCTGAACCATGCGCTCGATTTGGGGATCAGCTTTCTCGATACCGCCGCCCTATACGGTCTTGGCAATAATGAACGGCTGATCGGCGCGTCGGTGATGCACCGGCGGCGCGACTTCACGCTGGCCAGCAAATGCGTGCTCGACGTGATTGACGGCAAACGCGCGCTCGACGGATCGCCGCAAGCCATCGCGCGAACGCTGGACGGCGCGCTGACGCGGCTCGGGACCGATCATATCGATCTCTATTATCTGCATCGGCTCGATAAGCGCGTGCCGGTGGAAGAGTCGGTCGGCGCGCTGGTCCGCGCGAAGGAAGCGGGCAAGATCGGCGCCATCGGCCTGAGCGAAATGTCCGCCGCCACCATTCGCCGCGCGCACGCGGTCCACCCGATCACCGCCGTCCAGACCGAATATTCGCCCTGGGTCCGCAATGCCGAGATTGCGGTGCTGGATGTGTGCGAGCAACTCGGCATCGGCTTTGTCGCTTTTTCGCCGGTTGCGCGCGGCTTTCTGGCCGATGCGGTCCACGACGCCCGCTTTGAACCGCACGATATCCGCAATTTCATGCCGCGGTTCTCCGCCGATAATCTGCCGCATAACCTGACGCTGCTCGATCGCTTTCGCGCGGTCGCCGCGCAGGCCGGCTGCACGCCCGCGCAATTGTCCCTCGCCTGGGTGCTCGCCCGCCGACCTGGCATTGTCCCCATTCCCGGCACACGCAGCATCGCACACCTCGAGGAAAATGTCGGCGCCGCGCACATCAGCCTGAGCGACGACGTTATTGCCGCCATTGACGCGATCTTCACCCCCGGCGCGGTCGCCGGCACGCGCTATCCCCCCGCGATGCAGGCGCAGATCGACACCGAATTGCTGCCCGAGGAACTATCCGAGGGCGCAGCCGGCTGAGCCTGGAACCGCGGGATCAGGCGCCGATCCGGTCAATCCCAATAGCGGGATGCCCCCGGCCCTCCATGACTGGTCGGCGCTCATCATTATTAGCCAAAAATACAATTACTTGCTGTTCGGCAACGTCAGCAAGCTGTTCCTTGGGCGTGGTAACTTAGCAGTAAGCAGCCTTCGACTATGGCTGTGCGCGTGACATCAGCATCGATAAACCATCCCCTGGTCAAGATGGCGCCGCTTATTGTTGCGGCCATGTATGCGTTTATCGTTATAACATGCTGGGGGAATGGGCATTTCTTCCACATAATAGCCCTTTTCGCTGGATATACATCGGCCATCATGGCTGCCATGGTCTTCACCGCCAGCGTGGTGCTGATCCATGCGTTCTGGACACGCGATCCCCGCGCGGCGCCCGTGTCGATCACGTCGCTGGTCAGGCGCTTCGTGACGGATCGGTGGCGCGCCGATCAGGGCCTGTCGCTGTGGCAGCCCTTGCTGACGTTCATCATCCTGATGACGGCCTTTACGTTCTTCAAGCAATCGGCCCTGCGCGAGGCGGGGTTTGGCTGGGGGCCGTGGATTGCCGATGCCGACCAGGTGCTGTTTATGACCGACCCCTGGCGGATCACCCACGCGGTGTTTGCGTCCGCCTGGTGGACCCAGGCATTTGACCTCGCCTATCACGCCTGGTTCGCGCCAACGACGCTGGGCGTCGCCTTCTGCGCCTTTGCGCGGCCGGGTTCGGTGCTGAGCTGGCGATATCTGCTGACATATTGCCTGTTGTGGATCGTGCTGGGATCAATCCTTGCCTATGCATTTCCCGCCGCCGGCCCGGCCTATTACGCCAATTTTCAACATCAGCCGCACCGATTTGAGGCGCTGACCCAGCTGTTGTCGACGCAGGATGACGCGCTGCGCGCGCAGGGCGCCCCCGGGCTGAGCGCGCTGGTCTATCAGCGGCATCTGCTGCTCAACTTTCAGCAGGGGGCGTTCATCTTTGGCGGCGGTATTTCGGCCATGCCGTCGCTGCACAACGCGCTGGTCGTGCTGTTTGCCTGCGCCGCCGGGCATCTGTCCCCCACGCTGGGCCGGATCATGGTCGGCTACGCCGCGATCGTCTGGATCGGGTCAATCCATCTGGGTTGGCATTATGGGCTCGACGGGATCGTGGCGTTGGTCGCGACCATCGGCCTTTGGAAATGTACCGGCCTGATCGGCTGGCCTGCGGCATCAGCGCAACGGCCCGATCGCTGGCGCGCACCGCCCGTCGCGCGCGCGTTCTTTGCAAAACGCAAGCGGCGATACCTGATGGAGCGGGGCCGATGAAGGCGGCCGCCGGGCAACGCGCCCGCAGCAGCAGCGACGACATCGGCTATATCGTGCCGCCGCTTCAGCCGATTGTCATGCCGTTCGTCCTGGCATTTCTGTACGCGGCCTGTGTCTATCTGCTCGCGCGCAATCCGTTGATCGAATGGACCTCGGTCGCCCAGTTGAAAAGCAAAGGCTTTATCTGCGCGGTCACGCTGATCGCGCCGGTCATGCTGCTCGGCAAGATGGCGTATAATCGCTGGTACGGGATCGATCAGTCGGTATCCGACATCGTGCATTGGTTCGTCCAGACGCGGATGCGGCCCGGTTGGGGGCTGCCCTTTTTCACGCCGTTGCTGACGGCGGTGCTGGTTGGCACCGCGTATAATGTCTTCAAACAGCGCATGCTGCCATCAACCGGCTATGGCTATGACGGGATGCTGGCAGGCATGGACCGCAGCGTCTTTGGGACCGACCCGTGGCGGCTGACCCATGCGCTGCTGCCGAGTGCAGAAGCCACGCGGATCATCGATCTGCTCTATCACCCCTTTTTCTTTCCGATGACGCTCGGCATCGCGATCTGCACCTTCCTGCCGCTCGATTCGCGCCACCGGCTGCGCCACACCATGGCCTTTGCGATGCTGACGATTGTGCCGACCACGCTGGTCGCGTCGCTGGTGCCTGCCGTCGGGCCGTGCTTCGAAGCATTTTATCACCACAACCAGCAGTTCGTTGAGCTGACCGACCGGCTGGCGGCCCAACAGGCCACGCTGATGGCCAATGGGTATCACGGACTTGAATCGCTTGGTGCGCAGGCAAAGCTGCAGTCGCTGCTGGGCGCGCCCAGCATTGCCGATGGCGGGGGGATCGCCGCGCTGCCATCAATGCACAATGCGCTGTCGACGCTGTTCCTGTGTTTCCTGCTGGGGTTCAGCCGCCGTTGGTTGTGGCTGGCATTGCCCTATGCGGCGGTCATCCTGTTCGGCTCGGTCCATCTGGGCTGGCATTATGCGATTGACGGTGTCGTGGGCATCGTGCTGGCATTCCTGATGTGGCGGATCGCCGGCCCGATCGCCGATGCCGGCCTGGCCGAACAACCGATGCGCCGGGCAATCCGCAACGGCCGTGCCACCATAGGCTGGGTCGCCCGGCCGATTTCATAGGTCGCCGGCAAGCGCCGGCGCTTGGCTGAATTGCGCGGCGTGGTCCGGCAATCTGCATCTGTCCGTCAAGTAAGTGCCCTGCTCGCCTGAATGCAACTTGATCTAAGCGGGTGCTTACGCAGCGGCGGATAAGCGCGGGTGCAATGGCGCCGGGCCAGCGGGATCGCGACGTTGGGCTCCTTACAAACCCAAGGAGACACCCGATGCGTTCTGTATCCATACTGATTGCCGCCGCACTTGGCATCGGCGCGCTAACGCCCGCTTTATCGGCACCGCGAACACCACCTGCGCCGACCAACAAGACCGCGGATGACCATGGCGCTAAACCGGCAAAGCATGGGCATTGTGATGGGGACGATGGCCGTACTGACCAATACCGACATCTCAGGACCGGCGGCGAGAATGATCGTCGCGCCGACCTTCGCGCCGACCTTCGCAACGACACAAAGGACCGCGATGATGACTGAGGGTCTACCCGTCCGCCGGTGGGATTTGCTGGTGAAGTTGACCCATTGGGCAATCGTGCTTGCAGTGCTCGCCAATGCACTGCTTTTCGATGCGGGGTCGGCGGCGCATATTTGGGTGGGTTATGCGCTCGCCGCCGTCCTTTGCCTTCGCCTGCTTTGGGGGTTGGTTGGTCCGGCTGAGGCACGCTTCACCGCCTTTCCGTTTAGCCCCGGTCGCGCGCTGGTCCACCTAAAGGAGATTGCAGCGGGGAAGAAGACCGCCCATCGTTCCCATAATCCGCTTGGCGCGTTGATGGTTTATGCCATCTGGGGAACGCTGCTCGTGATCATTGCTACCGGCATAGCCATGGCTGGGCCTCCCTCAACCATTAGGCTTGTTGCGCCCACTCAGGCCGCCAGCATGGCCAAGGTGGCGGCGGCCGAGGAAGAAGGCGAGGGCGAGGGCAATGAAGCATCGGAGGGCGGCGACAGCGGCGAACGCGATGAAAGCTTTGCTGGGGAAGTTCATGAGGCGGCCGTCAATCTGCTCTATGGACTGATCCTGCTGCATATCGCAGGCGTTGCCTTTGAAAGTCGACGGCAGCGACGCAACCTTGCGCTGGCGATGCTGCCCGGTCAGCGCTAGGCTAGCGCATGCTCCGCGCCCGCCAGGCTCGCTTGCGCCGCAAGGCCACCGTAATGACCATCGTGGTGGCCTTGCAGGCGCTTGCGGCGGTGTTGTTTCTGGCCGATTTCGCCGCCGATGTGACGGCGGAGGGCTGGACTGGCCATTTGCTGGCGGAAGGCGCGGCGGCCATCGCCCTTATCCTCGCCGTCGGTATTGGCGCCCGGCAGGTGCAGACGCTCATCGATCAGGCTCGGCAGGACGATCTGGCGGTGGCGCTGTCCCGCGAGGCAGTGGCTGATCTTATCCGGCGCCGCTTTTCCGAATGGCGGCTCACTGGCGCCGAGGCGGATGTCGCCTTGTTCGCGATCAAGGGCGCCGATATCGCCGAAATCGCACGGTTGCGGGGCGCCGCGCTTGGCACGGTCCGCGCCCAACTGACGCGGGTCTATGCCAAGTCCGGGGTCAGCAGCCAATCAGCCCTGATCGCGCTGTTCCTCGACGACCTTATTGATCCGTCGGTCCTCACCGCGAGCAAGGAAATTACTCAAGCGGCGCCCTGACAAAGGCCATCCGGTCTCCTGCATCAGCTGGCCGCCGTCGCAGGATTGGTGCCCGAGGACGCACTTGGCCGACCGATTTGCGACTTCTGGCAGAAGATCTAAGGCGTCATCGAAACCTGCTCGCTTTGACGTTCCCGCGCTGCTGCCTACACTTGGTGGCGTGGATGCCAATAAGGGAAGGCAATGAAATGGGCGACATCAAATTTTTAGTAGGCCAGAACGCACCCGCGTCGTCATACCTTCCCAAAGCTATCGATGATCTCGAGGATGCGTCGCACACTTTTGTACGACGATGGGCTCAAGGGTCATTACCGCGGGCACAAGAATTGTCGGACGAGGCGATGGTGCTGCTCGATTTCATTGCAAACGAGCTTCTGCGCCGACAGGTCGAACGGAAGGGTCTTAGCAACTTCACAGGGTCGGCGTTCGAGACTGCGTTGTCGGAAGCTTGCGGGCGCGGCGCAAAGGCCACAATCGCCGACCAGAAAGCCATGGTGGAAGTTGGCCCCGGCACCGGCTTAATAGCAGCCAGTTTGGAAGGACCCTCTACATTTAACCTCGGGCAGATGCTCAACAAGATCAAGCATCGCAACCCGAGCCTGACGAACTTCAGGATCGACGAAGGGCGACACATCTTCGTTGTCTGCACTGAGCACACGGCTGGCGGCGCGGAGGGCATCTACGAATTCGACGTCGTTAAATTCTGCCAAGCTTGCAAAAACGCCGCGAGCGAGCCTTAACGAACGCGAATTGGGAACTCTGGCACCAACACCACTACAATCTCACCTGTTTTCGTCTAGGAAGGCGAAGCCTGAGATTTTGCTCAGGCGAGCGCCGATAGGGTGTTAACGGCGGCCCTCGCTTATGAATCTTTGAGGCTTTCAGCGAGTTCTCAACAAAGGCCTACTCGCCGCTATTCGCAACCTCGAATCTGCCTGTTCACACCAGTCCCCTAAGCCCCCCGCTGAATGTCCGCCTCCCGCCTACGCAAGTCGCGGCTCGACCCGCCACGGATATTCCATCGAGGCGGCCGGGCGGTAGCTTTGCGGTACGTCAAAAAGCCAGCCGGGTTTGTGTTGACCCGACGGCCGTTCTGCAACGGTAAATCGGGTATAACCCCGTGGTCGGGAAGAGAGGATTCGAACCTCCGGCCCCTGCCTCCCGAAGGCAGTGCTCTACCAGGCTGAGCTACTCCCCGACGGAGCACCGGTTATCGCCAATGGCGGGCCGGCCAAGCTTGGAGGCGCGGCTATACCCAGCCGCATCGCCGCGCGCAAGCGGGGGATTGGCGGGGGGCTGGTGGGGGGCTGATGGGCGGTTGCCGGCGCCGTTCAGCGCGTGCCGATCGCGGCCATCAACGCGGCAATGCTGGTGAATTTTTCGCGCGGGGCGCCGTGGCGCGCGCGGGCGGCTTCTGCGGCCTCGATGCGTTTCCAGTCGCGGAACGTTACCACATCCACCCCGCGGTCGGACAGGATCTGGTCGAGCCCGCGCCGGCCGATCTTGCCGCTGTTGGCGGGGATGTCGGCGGCGATTTCCTCGGCAACCAGATAGCCGTCGGGCCGGTTGGTGCCGATGGTCCCGGTCGGGCCGCGCCGCGCCCAGCCGACCGCATAGAGCCCCGGCGCGATCCGGCCGTCGTGGTTGGCAAAGCGGCCGGCGCGCGCGTCATAGGGGATGCCGTCGATCGGCGGGGTGCGATAGCCGATGCAGCTGACCACCAAGGTGGCGGGAACGGCATAGGTTTCGCCGGTGGCAACCGCTTGTCCGTCATCGTCCAGCCGCGTGCGCTGCACGATGATCCGTTCGGCGCGGCCATTGCCTTCGATCGCGACGGGCTGGGCGAAAAAGTCAAAGGCCATGGTCACGCCGGCGGGCGGGCGTGGCCGGGCAAAGTCGCGCACATGGCTGATCGCCTTGCGCTGGCCGGGGTCAAGCGTGGCATCGGCGGCGGCGGGCGGCAGATCGGCGGGATCGACCACGGGCTGGGCGCGCGCCAGATGGTCAAGCTCGCCCAGTTCCTTGGGCGTCATCGCAATCTGGTGCGGGCCGCGCCGGATCAGCAGCGTGA
This sequence comes from Sphingomonas sp., assembly GCA_019753375.1. Lineage (GTDB taxonomy): Bacteria > Pseudomonadota > Alphaproteobacteria > Sphingomonadales > Sphingomonadaceae > Sphingomonas. Next base: position 4,448 of record JAIELC010000124.1, on the reverse strand, counting down.
TCCGCTCGATACTGGCGCGCGCCAGGGCATCAAGCGCGTGGTCGGCAATGTCCGATCCGTCGAATTCGGCGGGCGTCTTGGCCAGAATCCGCGCAACGTCGAGCGCGACATTGCCCGCGCCGATGATCGCTACGCCGGGCCCCGCAAGCGGGGGCGCCAGATCGGCGAAATCGGGGTGGCCATTATACCAGCCGACCAGCGCCGCCGATCCGATGACGCCCGGCAGATCGGCGCCGGGGATATCGAGCGGGCGATCCGCCGGCGCGCCGGTGGCCAGCACCACCGCGTCGTACAGCGCGGCCAGCTCGGCAATCGTCACATCCTGGCCAACCGCGACATGGCCGACAAAGCGGATATTGGTGCCCAGCGCGACGGCTTCATAGCGCTTGGTCACCGCCTTGATCGATTGGTGATCGGGCGCGACGCCGAAGCGGATCAGGCCATAGGGAACGGGCAGCCGATCGATGATATCGACGCGCACCGCCTCGCCGAAGATCTTCTGGCATGCCTCTGCGGTATAATAGCCCGCAGGTCCCGATCCTATCACGGCGATATGGTGCATGCGCGGCGGTTCCTTGCGCTTCACGGCTGGCGGGGATGCTAGGCCTCGCCGCGCGTCAGGGGAAGGGGCAGCTTATCCGGCGCGGTGACGACGGCGCCACTTTGTCCACAAATGTCGCGCGAGCAGCAGCGGCGGCATGCGAAGGCCGTGCGCGCGCACATCAAAGGCGAACCGCGTCGCAGGCCGCGTCGCCCGCCCCCAGCCATCGCGTGCGAGGATACGGCGCTGGAACAGCGCGTCCGCCCCGCCCCAGCCGCGCCACGCCACGGGCAGATCGGTAGCATATAGCGCAGCCACCTGGCGCAGCGCCCGGCCCACCGCCGCTTCCAGCCCGTGATGCTGCGCGCGCGCCGCCAGACCCTCGGTGCCGAAGTCGTCGATCAGGCAGTGAATATCCCACAAATTGCGCATCCCGCCCGCCAGATCGCCATCGGCAAACAGATGCGCGGCGGCGTGGCACAGCATGTCGTTGGGCGCGAGCACGCGCAGACCATCGTCAAAGGCCATGCTGTCGGCGATCAACGCGGCCGCATCGGGGGTGATCCGCGCGGTCAGCGGCAGGATCGTGTGGTGGACATCGATCATCCGGTCGCGGTCGCGGTGGATCAGCGGCGGCAGTTCGTGCATCCAGCGCCGGTAATAGGCATCGTCATACGGATCGGGCTTGACCCATTCCCACCCCGCCCGGATCAGCGCCGCCTCAACCGCCGCAATCCTGTCGCGCGGCACCAGAATGTCGAGATCGCCGATCGATCGCCCCACCCCCGCCTTCAGCCCCGCGGCCACATAGGCCGTGCCCTTGAGCAACACGACCGGGCAGCCGAGCGGCGCGAGCGCGCGGCGGGCCATTGCCGCTTCCCACAGCGCGGCGACCCTGCCGTGGCCGGCCGAGGCGCGGGCATCGGCCATCAGGTCGGCGACGGCGGCGGGCATGGCAATGCCATCCACCCGGTGCGCGAGCGTGCCGATCAACTGTTCGGCGCGCGCCATCGCGATCAGCGCGGTCCAGCCATCGGCGTCGAGCATCGCGGCCATCGCCGGATCGCGCAGCGCGTCGGCCAGCAACCGGGCGTCGGTTACAGCGCGCGCCATATCGCCTCTACCTGCGCCGTCGCATGGGCAGCATCGGGATAGTCGATGGCGCGCGCGGGCACCGATTTGACCAGACCGGTCAACGCATCAAAACCGCGCGCGCCCAGCGCCACATAGTTGGTGGAGGCCTGCGTCAGCCGGACAAACGCTTCGCTGGGCGACACCGGGCGTTCGGTTGCCGCAAAGCCAAAGCGCGGGAACAGGATCAGCGCGGGCGCGGCGGGCGATTCCATTGCCGCAAGCGCATCCGCGTTGGGAACAAGATGCCGTATCGTCCCCTTTGGCGTCCCCGCCAGTGCCGGTCCCCATTGCGCTTTCGGGTCGGCTGCCCGCACCACGGCGATTGCTTCATTCTTCAGACTGATCAGCCGGGGAAAGGCGTGGACCAGTCCGGTGGCCGGGTCGAGCAGCGCAAATTCATCCCCCATCAGCCGCCAGCCGCGCATCGCCAGCAGCGCCGCCAGCGTGGATTTGCCTGCGCCCGATTCACCCGTCATCAACAGCACGCGCCCATCGCGCTCGACTGCCGATGCGTGCAGCAGCAGATAGCGGCGCTGACCCAGCGCCATTTGCAGGTTCATCCCCATTTCGGCGGCAAGCAAGCCCAGCGACAAGGGTAAGGGGGCCGCGTCGGGCAGCATATAGTCACCGCCGATCATGACCGACGGGCGCAGCACGCGCCGCCACGGTCGGGCAGCAAATAACCGCACCGAAAAATCGGGCACGCCGTCGCGCGGCTTGGGATAGGCCGCATAAAGGCGCCCCAGCTGATCGATCGGCGCGCGCCAGTCCGACCCGACCCGAAACCCCACCGGGCCAATCCGGACCGAAAAAAAATGCCTCACAGCGCCTCGACCAGCCCGGCGGATACCAGTTCGTCAAGCCGCGCAGCCAAAGCGGCCTCATCTGCCTCGGCCAGATCATATCGATTCTTCAGCCGCTGCATCAGCGCAGCACGCGTACAAGCCTCGCCGGTCAGCGCGGCCAGGATTTCAGGCGCGGGCGTCGCCATGATATGGGTCATGCCGGATGCGCCGTGGTACATCAGGGTCAACCCATCGACGGCAACCATCCGCAGCGTTTCGGGTGAAACCGCACGAAACCGGGCATCGCCCACGGCAATCAGCCGCGCGGCATCTGCAGCGATGCGAAACAGGTAAAGCCGCTCGTCCCCGACTGCAGCCGCCGGATATATTGCAGATAGGCATTGCTGCGATCGGCCTCGACGCCGGGCAGCGATCCCCCGGCCAGCGCCTTGCGCACATCGTCCCCCTGAAACGGCATCGACGATGGGGGAAAGGCGCCGGGCGTCCCGGCGGGCACCACCGATCCGTCGGCGGCAATATAGCTGCCGGCGCGGGCCGGGTCAGGCACTGGAATCTGACACGTCATCACCGATGCACTGGTCTGCGCAAGCGCCGGGCGGATCGACATGACCGCCGCTGCACCGACCGACCCGAGCATCAAGGCGCGCCGGCTGGGCGCCACGCCCGGATCGGGCGCGCTGGCCTTTGGGGGATGATCGTCGCTCATTGGGGAGGTCTTATCGGCTCTTGCCCCTTTCGCAATCGTAAAGTCCTGGCTGGCGGCGCTATGCTGTCAGGGCGGCATTGCGCTAAGAGCAGCGGTAATGCTCAATGGATTCGGCCTCCGCACCGTTACCGCCATCGCCATTATCGCGCTTGCCGCGATCGCGGCGTATTTGCTCAGCTATGATTTGCAAATCGGCCTGGTCGTGCTGGTTGGCGGGATTGCCGCCGTCCTGGTGTCAGCCGGACCGGGTGACGCGCCGGTTGAGCTAACCCCCATTGCACAGCCACCCGTCCGCGCGCTCCCGGCGATTGATGTGGGGGAAGCGATCGAAGCCATTGTTGCGCCGATCATGATCGTGACCAGCGGGCGCGTCAGCCACGCCAATGCGGCCGCCCGGGCGTTGTTGGGCGGGCATATCATGGGCGAGGATGTCCGCCTCGCGATCCGGCATCCGGCCGCCGCCGAACGACTGACCAGTACATCCGCCCGCGCCAGCAGCCCGCCGATCGAGCTGGTCGGGCTGGGCACGCTGGACCAGCGCTGGGAAATGCACGTCGCGCCGTTATCCGAAGGGCGACGGATCGTTTACATGATCGATCAGACCGGCAGTTACGCAGCCGAGCGCATGCGCGTCGATTTCGTGGCCAATGCCAGCCATGAATTGCGCACGCCGTTATCGTCAATTCTGGGCTTCATCGAAACGCTGAGCGACGAAAAGGCCGGCAATGACGGCGCCACCCGCGCGCGTTTTCTGAAGGTCATGTTCGACGAAGCGCGGCGGATGCAGCGGCTGGTTGAGGATCTGATTTCGCTGTCGCGTATCGAGGCGGAAAAATACCGCGTGCCGCAAACCGAAGTCGATCTGCGCGCTCTGCTGGAAGAAGTCCATTCCGAGCTGGCCGATACGCCCGACCGGCGCGGGCAGGACGTGGTCGCCGATATGGACAGCGACGTTCCGCCGGTGATCGGCGACCGCGCGCAATTGTCGCAGGTGCTCCACAATATCATCGGCAACGCGATGAAATATGGCCGGCCGGGCACGCCAGTGTTGACGCGGCTGTGGCGCGATCAGACCGATATGGTCAGGTTGAGTGTGAGCGACGAAGGCGAAGGCATTGCCCCGGAACATCTTCCCCGGCTGACCGAACGATTTTATCGGGTCGATGCCGGGCGTAGCCGGACGTTGGGGGGAACCGGGCTGGGGCTGGCCATCGTCAAGCATATTGTCGAACGGCACCGCGGCCGGCTGGATATCTCCAGC